>DASZLY010000459.1:0-3316 GCA_035552135.1 Allostellaceae bacterium
CACCGAGACCTGGGAGACGCCCGACCTGCTGGCCGAGGCGGGGTACGACTATGTCTGCGACTGGGTGCTCGACGACCAGCCGGTGCGGCTGAAGACGCGCGGCGGCAAGTCGATCGTCAACCTGCCCTATACGCAGGAATGTAACGACGTGGCGATGATGCTGATCCAGCACCACAAAGCGTCGGAATATTTCGACCGGGCGATCGACCAGTTCGAGCAGCTCTATCGCGACGCGCGGGACGCGGCGCGGGTGATGGCACTGGTCGTCCACCCCTACATCATGGGCGCGCCGCACCGGCTCAAATATTTCCGCAACGCGCTCGCCCATATTCGCGGCCACGCCGATGTCGCGTGCTGGACCGGCGAGCAGATTTTGGAGTGGTATTTGTCGGCGACGAAATGAATTGTCGTCCCGGCGAAGGCCGGGACCCACTGTTCAATTGCTCCTGCCTCGGCTAAGTGGGTCCCGGCCTTCGACGGGACGACAAAATTGGACATCGCCAACGCATCGCTGGCCGAGATCATCGAAGCGCTGGCCGCCGGGCGCACTACATCGAGCGCGCTGACGCGGGGTTATCTCGCGCGGATCGAGGCGTATGACCGTGCCGGCTGGGTGCTCAATTCGGTGCGCGAGGTCAATCCCGACGCGCTCGCGCTCGCCGCCGAGCGCGACGGGCAGAGGCCGTCGAGGCGGCTGCCGCTCGCCGGGGTGCCGATCCTCGTCAAGGACAACATCGCCACCGCCGATCGCCAGCACACCACCGCCGGCTCGCTGGCGCTGGCGAGTGCGCGCGCCCGCGACGACGCGACAATCGTCAAGCGGCTGCGCGCGGCCGGTGCGGTGATTCTCGGCAAGGCCAACCTCACCGAGTTCGCCAATATCCTCGCCGTCGACATGCCGTCGGGCTATTCGTCATTGGGCGGGCAGGTGAAGAACCCGTACGTGCCGCTGCTCGACGGCAAGGGCGTGCCGGTGGTGACGCCGGGCGGGTCGAGCTCGGGCTCGGCGGTTGCGGTGGCGGCGGGGCTGTGCGCCGCGGCGATCGGCACCGAGACCTCGGGCTCGCTGCTCAATCCCGCGACGCAGAACGGGCTCGTTACCGTAAAGCCGACCGTCGGGCTCATCAGCCGCGCCGGCATCTTGCCGATCTCGCACAGCCAGGACACCGCCGGGCCGCTCACGCGCACCGTGCGCGATGCGGCGCTGCTGCTCAACGTGCTGGCGGTGCGCGATCCAGCCGATCCAGCGACCAGAAAAATCGAGCGGCCGGTTGATTATACCGATTGCCTCGATGCCGACGGGCTCAAGGGCGCCCGGATCGGCATGCCAAGCGACCCCGCCGACCCTGCTAACGACGTCTACTACAAGGGGTTGAGCGAGCGCACGCGTGCCGCGATGCGGCAGGTGATCGCGACGCTCGAAGCAGCCGGCGCGACCGTGGTGCGCGCCAGCATCCCGTCGCTCGGCTGGCTCGGCGGGCCGGGTACGACGATGGCGGTGCTCAATACCAACCCGCACAGCCCGACGCACCTGCGACCGGCCGATCGCTCGATCGTCTTCATCTACGAGCTGAAGCACGATCTCGACCGCTATCTGCGCGATTGGGCGAGCGAGACCGAGATGCGCTCGCTCGCCGATATCGTCGCGTTCAACGCCGCGCATCCCGAGGCGATGCGCTTCGGCCAGGACATGTTCCTGGCCGCCGCCGCGACCAAGGGCGACCTCTCCGAGCTCGAATACACATCGGCGCGGGCGATGGATCTGCGCGCGGCCGGGACGCTCGGGCTGGACGCCTATATGGATGCGCACCGGCTCGACGCGGTGCTGTTTCCCGGCGCGGCCGGCGCGGCGATCGCCGCCAAGCCGGGCTATCCGAGTGTACAGGTGCCCGCCGGGTTCACCACCGCCGGGCTTGGCCCCGCTGAGACGCCCGACTACCCGATCGGCGCGAGCTTTACCGGCCGCGCCTGGAGCGAGGCGATCCTGTTGCGCATCGCCTATGCCTACGAGCAAGCGTCCCTGATGCGCCGCCCGCCAGAGGGTAATCCGGCGCTGTGAGGGCAGCGCTGTATCCTTCGAGGCCTCGCTGTGCGAGGCACCTCGAGAAACCCACAACAGCGGTATTTCGCAGGCCGCAATGACATCGATCCCGTCATAGGAGAGAACGATGGCCAAGCTGAAGATCTACGGGATTCCGCGCTCCCGCGCGTTCCGCGCGCTGTGGCTGGCGACCGAGCTGGGGCTCGACTACGACAACATCGCGATCGGCACCGGCGGCGACTCGCGCCAGCCCGCGTTTCTCGCGATCAACCCCAACGGCCACATCCCGGCGATCGACGACGACGGGTTCATCCTGTGGGAATCGATGGCGATCAATCTCTATCTGGCGAAGAAGCACGGGCTCGGCACGCTCTATCCCGCCAGCCTCGACGACGAGGCGCGCACTTGGCAATGGAGCTTTTGGGGCATCACCGAGATCGAGCGCAACGTGCTGACCGCGATGTTCAACCGCGCGATCCTCCCCGAGGACCAGCGCGACGCCGCCGCGGCCAACCAGGCCGAGAACGATCTGCAACAACCGCTCGGCGTCCTCGACGGCGCGGTATCGGCGAGCCCCTATCTCCTCGGCGACGATTTCACGGTCGCCGACCTCAATGTCGCGTCGATCCTCTCCTGGGCGCGGCCAGCGCGGATCGACATGAACCGGTTCGCCAAGGCGGCGGATTGGCTCGGCCGCTGCGCGCTACGCCCGGCGGCCAAGGCCGCGCGGGAGCTGCAGCGCTAAGCCGGGCGGCCAAGGCCGCGCGCGAGTTGCAGCGCTGAGCCGGCGGTCCCGCCCTAGATAAACACCCCCGCCATGCCGCCCGCCGGATAGCGCGTGCCGGCGGCGGCGCCGACCGGGACGACTTCGGCAATCGCCTTGAGCTCGTCCGCGGTCAGCACGATGTCCGCGGCGCCGAGATTCTCTTTCAGCCGGTCGAGGCTCTTGGTGCCGGGAATCGGGATGACGTCCTCGCCCTGCGCCAGCAGCCAGGCGAGGCAGAGCTGCGCGACCGTGCAGCGCCGGTCGGCGGCGATCGCCTCGACGCCCTCGACGAGCGCCCGGTTCTTCGTGAAGTTCTCGCCGGTAAACCGCGGGTGCCGGCCGCGGGTATCCCCCTGCGCCAGATTGTTCAGATCGGGCACCACGCCAGCGAGGAGGCTGCGCCCGAGCGGTGCATAGGCAATGAAGGAGACGCCGAGGTCGCGCGTCACCTTGCGGGTCTCGATGCCGATCTCGGGGTAGAGCAGCGAATATTCGCTCTGCACCGCGGC
>DASZLY010000460.1:0-1959 GCA_035552135.1 Allostellaceae bacterium
CATCGAAGGTCTGACGCCCGAGGATATCACCTATGTCCTCGACCGCGCCGACGGCTATGTCGACGTGAACCGGCAGGCCGAAAAGAAGAAATCGCTGCTGCGCGGGCGCACGCTGATCAACTGCTTTTTCGAGAATTCGACCCGCACGCGCACCTCGTTCGAGGTTGCCGGCAAGCGGCTCGGCGCCGATGTCATCAACATGGCCGTCGCGGTCTCGTCGATGCGCAAGGGCGAGACGCTGATCGACACGGCGATGACCCTCAACGCGATGCACCCCGACGTGCTGGTGGTGCGGCATCCCGAATCGGGCGCGGTGCAGCTCTTGTCGGAAAAGGTCGATTGCGCCGTCATCAACGCCGGCGACGGCAGCCACGAGCATCCGACCCAGGCACTGCTCGACGCGCTGACGATCCGCCGCCGCAAGGGCAAGCTCGGCGGCCTTACCGTGGCGATCTGCGGCGACGTGCTGCACAGCCGCGTCGCGCGCTCGAACATCGCGCTCTTGAACGCGATGGGCACGCGGGTGCGCGTCGTCGCGCCGCGCACCCTGCTGCCGACCGCGGTCGAGCATCTCGGCGTCGAGGTGTTCCACGACATGGCGGCGGGGCTCGCCGACGTCGACATCGTGATGATGCTGCGCCTGCAGAGCGAGCGGATGCACGGCTCGTTCGTGCCGTCGACGCGCGAGTATTTCCACTTCTTCGGGCTCGACTACGACAAGCTGAAGGTGGCGAAGCCGGACGCGCTTATCATGCATCCAGGGCCGATGAACCGCGGTGTCGAGATCGGCAGCGTGGTCGCCGACGACATCGACCGCAGCCTCATCCGCCAGCAGGTCGAGATGGGCGTCGCGGTGCGCATGGCGTGCCTCGAAATCCTGGCGCGCGACGATCCCGGCAACGGGCCGGCGATAAAATGAGCGGCCCCGGCAAATGAGTGGCCCCGGCAAATGAGCGGACTACGGCGGCTGTTCCGCGGCGCGCGGCTGCTCGACCCGGAAAGCGGGCGCGACATGGCCGGCGACGTCATCGTCGTCGACGACCGGATCGCGGGGATCGGCCACGATATTCACGGCGAGGGGCTGGGTCCCGATGTCGAGGTCGTCGAGTTGGGTGGGCTGTGCCTGGCGCCGGGGCTGGTCGATATGCGCGTCCAGCTGCGCGAGCCGGGCGACGAGCATATCGAATCGATCGAGAGCGGCAGCCAGGCCGCCGCCGCCGGCGGCGTCACCACGATGGTCGCACTACCCAATACCGAGCCGCCGGTCGACGATGTGTCGGTCGTCGAGTTCCTCGCCCGGCGTGCGCGCGAAGTGCGGCTGACCAAGGTGCACACCTACGCCGCCGCGACCAAGGGCCTCCACGGCAAGGAGCTGACCGAGATCGGCCTCCTCGCGGCGAACGGCGCGCTCGGCTTCACCGACGGCGTCAAGGCGATCGCCGACGCGCTGGTGATGCGCCGCGTGCTCGCCTATGCCCGCACGTTCGACCAGCTCATCGTGCAGCACCCCGAGGAGCCGAGCCTCGGCGGCGCCGGGGAAGTCACCGAGGGCGAGGTCGCGACCCGGCTCGGCCTCGCGGGCATCCCGACCGCCGCCGAGGCGATCATGGTCGAGCGCGACCTGCGCCTCGTCGCGATCACCGGCGCGCGCTACCACGCGGCGCATGTCTCGACCGCGGCGGCGATCGAGGCGATCCGCCAGGCCAAGGCGGAGGGGCTGCCGGTCACCTGCGACACCGCCCCGCCCTATTTCGCGCTTAACGAGACCGCGATCGGCGACTATCGCACCTTTGCCAAGCTGTCGCCGCCGCTGCGCGCCGAACGCGACCGCCAGGCGGTCGTCGCCGGGCTCGCCGACGGCACGATCGACGCGATCGCCAGCGACCACGCGCCGTGGGACCAGGATTCGAAGCGCCTGCCGTTCTCCTCGGCGAGCTACGGCATTGTCGGGCTGGAGAC
>DASZLY010000461.1:0-6897 GCA_035552135.1 Allostellaceae bacterium
GGCGCGGCTGAGATCGGGGCTCATGCCCTCGATGTATTGCACCTTGGTGATGTGGAAGAACACCGCGCGGCTGCCGTGCACCGGGTGGGTGCGCACCATCGGGTGGACGATCGGCCTGCCGTATTTCTCCTCGTCCTCGGCGCGGGTGCCGACGCGGTCGATGTCGAGCTGATTGACCGAGCGCATGGCGCAGAGCCGCTCCTGCTCGCTCGCGTCGAGCGCGTCATAGGCGGCGCGCATCGAGCAGATGCTGGTGCCGCCGCCCGACGACGGCACCGAAACGCCGTAGAGCATGGTCGCCAGCGGCGGCTTTTCGTGGTTGGTGTGGTCGGTGTGCCAGTTCTCGGCGACCTTGCGGCCCTCGGTGTGCAGCACCAGGCCGATGAGGTCGTGGCCCGGCATGTGGTTCTGCGAGTAATGCTGGCGCATGATCGGGCCGAACGCCTTGCCGGCGTTGAGATAGCCCTCGGGCGACAGATCCTGGCCGGGAAAGACCAGCGCCAGATGCTCCGACAGCGCCTCGGACAGCGCCGCGCGCGTCGCCTCGTCGGCGGGCTGGCCGAGATCGATGCCGGTCACCTCCGCGCCAATCACCGGGTGCAGCTTGCGGATCGTCAGTTCGGGCATCGCGTCCTCCCGCTATCGGCTCGCGGCGATGGTAGCCCCGCGCCGGGGCGCCCGGAAGCGCCATCGCCGCAGGGCTGCCCTTAGTGCGAGATTTCCTCCAGCGCGAGCTGGTTGGTGCGCGGGCCGAACAGCAAGATCGCCGCCGCGACCACCACCATCGCGCCGCCGATGAACAGGAAGACGCCGGTGACTCCGGCCGACTTCAGGAAGAAGGCGATAAAGAACCCGGTGAAGATCGCGCTGAACCGGCTCCACGAATAGACGAAGCCGACCGCCCGGGCGCGGATGCGGGTCGGGTAAATCTCCGCCATGTAGTTGTGATAGCTGAACGACAGCCAGGTCAGCAGCATGGTCTGCACCGTGCCCAGCACGATGAGCGCCAGCGGCAGGCTCTGCAGCGAGAAGATCACCCCCACCACGGCCATCCCGAGCGAGGAGATCGCCACCTGCGCCTTCCGTTCCATGCGGTCGGCGAAGGAGGTGCTGATGAGCGCGAAGATCGGATAGGCGAGCGCGATGATGACCGTGTATTGCAGCGACTTGGTGACCAGGATGCCCTTTTCGATGAGCAGCGTCGGGACCCAGTTGGCAAAGCCGTAAAAGCCGATGGTCGAGCCGAAGCTGACCACCACCATCATCAGCGTGCGTTTCAGATAGGCCGGCGCAAAGGCCTCGCCGTAGCTGCCCTCGCGCGGGTCTTCGGGCACCGGCGGCGCCGGCGGCGGCAATGCCCGGCCGTATTCGGCGGCGACCCGCGCCTCGATCGCGGCGATGACCCGCTCCGCATCGGCGAGGCGGCCGCGCTGCGCCAGCCAGCGCGGCGATTCCGGCAAGTGCCAGCGGATGATCCAGATCACCACCGCGCCGAGCGAGCCGATGATCACCACCCAGCGCCAGCCCGAGAGGCCGAGCGGCGCGGCCGGCACCAGCAGCCAGGCGAACAGCGCCACCAGCGGCACCGACAGGAATCCGATCCCCTGCTGGAACGCAAACGCCTTGCCGCGCGCCGATTTCGGCACCAGTTCGGAGATGTAGGTGTCGATCGTCACCAGTTCGACGCCGATGCCGATGCCGCTGATCATGCGCCACAGATTGACGCCGTTGGCGGTGTCCTGGAAGGCGAGCACCAGGGTGCAGGCGCTGTACCACAGCAGCGAATAGGTGAAGATCGCGCGCCGGCCGAACCTGTCGGCAACAAAGGCGAAGGCGATCGTGCCGATGAAAAGGCCGGTGAACAGCGCGGCGATAAACGAGGCGAGGCCGGTCATGCCGAAGAGGCTGGTCGTCGTCGGTGTGAAGATCTTCTCGGCGAAGAGCCCCGGCGCGACATAGCCGGTAAAGAACAGGTCGTAGACCTCGAACGTGCCGCCGAGCGCGATCAGCAGCACCATCGTCCAGACATGGCGGGTCATCGGCAGCCGGTCGAGCCGGGCGGTGATGAGCGAGGCGGGCGTCACCTCGGCGGCGGATTGCATGGTCGTTTCCCCCGGTGCCGGCAGCGATCGCGCCGGTTGTTTTTGATACGTGCATTTGATCGCAACGAGGGCCGGCAACACAAGCGCTGCGTCCTGGCCCCTCTTTCGTCATTCCGGGGCATCGCGCAACGAACCCGGAACCTAGGAACGCGGACCTCGACCGCTATTGTCGGACATCGTCGGTGCGGTCGATGATCGAATCGGGCACGGTCTCGCGCACCCGGATTCGGGTGATCTTGGCGACGATGTCGTTGAGGCTTTCGAGATGCTGGATGTTGAGCGCTCAGAGACGGTCGCAGGCGACGACGTACAGCACCCCGACGCTCGCGGCAAAGATCGCGAGACGCGGATGAATTTTCGAGAGTGGCCGGACAGGCGTCGGCATATGAATTTCATATAGATAACGGCGCTGTCTTCGCGTCCTGCCTTCGCCGAACGGTGGGAGTTCGGAACGCGGTTTTGCCCAGCGCGTTGGCCGGGCATGGCCGACCACCCTCAGATCATCCGCTCCGACAAAGCGCGCGGCGGCGACATCGTGTTGCGCCGGGGATGGGAGCGTGCGGTCTTTATTGCCGGGCTGGTTGGCGCAATCGTGCTCGGCCTCGTGCTCGCCGCCTGGGCGTATTGGGGCTAGAGCACGCTTCGAGCAAAGCGGTCGGGCTTCCTTCTTTCGTCATTCCGGCGAAGGCCGGAAACCCATCAAGGTCCCGGCCTCCGCCGGGACGACGAGAAAAGCGACGAGCGAATTCCAGAATCACGACACTAGCCGGATATCGCTCAGTCGGCAGCGGACTCGCCGACGAGGTACAAATTCTTCCGCCGGCGTTCCGCGCCCAGCGTTGAAATCAGATCGTCGAGTTCCTGCTGCTTATAGGGCTTGGCGAGGCGCGGCAGCTGCGGGTCGGGGCCGTTCGGCAGGTCGGCGTAGCCGGTTACCAGCACCACCGGCAGGTCCGGCCAGGTCTCGCGGATGCGGCGCGCCAGCTCGCTGCCGTTCATCCCGGGCATGGCGTGATCGGTGACGACGACGTCGATGTCGGTCTTGCTTTCAAGGATTTCGAGCGCCCGCGCCGCCGAGCTGACCTCGATCGTTCGGTGGCCAAGGTCTTCGAGCATCGCCACCGTCCCGGCGGCGACCATCGCGTCGTCCTCAACCACCAGCACCCGGAAGGAGCGCGGCGCGGCGGCCCGCGGAAGGTGCGGCGTCTCGGCATCGGCCTGGCCGTGCTCGTGCCAGTACGGCAGCCAGAGTTCGACCGTCGTGCCGTCGCCCGGCCGGCTCTTGATGCGCATCGCGCCGCCCGACTGCGCGACCAATCCGTCGACCATCGACAGGCCGAGCCCGGTGCCGGCGCCAGCGCCCTTGGTGGTGAAGAACGGCTCGGCGGCGCGCGCCATCGTCGCCTCGTCCATTCCGGCGCCGTTGTCGCATTCGCCGATGCAGATGTAGTCGCCCGCCGCGAGACCCGGCACGTCGCCCTCGCTGATCCGCTCGCGCCGCGCCGTTATGAGCAGCCGGCCGCCTTGCGGCATCGCATCGCGCGCGTTGAGCGCGAGGTTGAGCAGCGCCAGCTCGAGCTGGTTCGGATCGACCCGCGTCGCCAGCTTCTCGGCGTGGAATTCGGTGACGATCTCGGTCTCCGGCCCGAGCGAATGGCGCAGCATGTCGACCGTGCCGCCGATCAGCCTGGGGATGTCGACGATTTCCGGCTTCAGCTCCTGGCGCCGGGCGAAGGCCAGCATGCGCTTCGTCAGAGTGGCGCCGCGCTCGGCCGCCCTGATCGCCCCGTCGACCAGGCGCGAAATCTTCGGGTTGTCGGCGCTGTACTTGGCGACGAGCCCGAGATTGCCCAGCACGGCCATCAGCAGATTGTTGAAATCGTGCGCGACGCCGCCGGTGAGCTGGCCGAGGCTCTCGACCTTCTGCATTTCGTGCACCTGGGCCAGCGCAGCCTCGCGCTCGCGCGTGCGCTCCTCGACCCGGCGCTCGAGGTCGGCATTGGCGTGGGCGAGCTCGGCGGTGCGCTCGGCGACGCGCTCTTCGAGCTCGGCATTGAGGGTTTCGAGCTGGCGGGTCTTGCGGTAGAGCTCGGCGAAGACCCGCACCTTCGAGCGCAAGAGCTCGGGCGCGACCGGCACCGGCACGTAATCGACGGCGCCGCATTCGTAGCCGCGCAACAGGTCGAGATCGGTCACCTGCACGGCCGAGACGAAGATGATCGACAGCGTCTGGAAGCGCGGATGGTCGCGGATCATCGCCGCCAGCTCAAACCCGTCGAGCTCGGGCATGCACACGTCGATCAGCACGACCGCGACGTCGGTCTTGAGCAGGAACGCGAGCGCCTCGCGCGCCGAGTTCGCCACCAGCAGGTTTTCGCCCAGCTCGCTGAGGATCGCCTCATAGCTGAGGAGCTTCGCCGGCTGGTCGTCGACCAGCAGGATGTTGACCTTTTCCTCGGCGCTCATGGCGGGTCTCCCAACCAGGCCCTAGCGATGCAGCCACATGCGCAAGGCCGAGAGCAGCTGCTCGGTGTTCACCGGCTTTGCCAGATAGTCCGAGGCGCCCGCTTCGAGGCATTTCTCGCGGTCGCCCTTCATCGCCTTGGCGGTCAGCGCGATGATCGGCAGACGGCGATAGGCCGGGTCTTCGCGGATCACCTGCATCGTCTGATAGCCGTCCATCTCGGGCATCATGATGTCCATCAGCACGATGGCAAGTCCCGGCGTCGCCTTGAGCAGCGCGATCGCCTCCTTGCCGGTGGTCGCCGACAGCACACGCATCCCGCGCCGTTCGAGCACGCTCGACAGCGCGAAGATGTTGCGCGCGTCGTCGTCGACGAGGAGCACGGTCTTGCCGACGAGGTCTTCGTCGGAGCTGTGCAGCCGCTCGATCATGTGCTGCATGTCGGGCGGCAGGTCGGAGAGCACACGGTGCAGGAACAGCGCCGTCTCGTCGAGCAGCCGCTCGGGGGATTCGACGCCCTTGACGACGACGCTGCGCGCCATGGTGTGCAGCCGCGCGTCCTCGTCGGGCGACAACTCGCGCCCGGTAAAGACGACGACCGGCAGATCGGAGAGCGCGCCGTCCTCGCGCGCTTTTTCGAGGAGGTCGAAGCCCGACATGTCGGGCAGCCGCAAGTCGAGCACGACGCAGTCGGGCGGGTCGGCGCGCATGATGTCGAGCGCGGCGCCGCCGGTGCCGACCGCGGTCACATTGATGTCGTCGTGCCCCAGGAGCTCGGTGATGCTCATCTGCTCGGCCGGATTGTCCTCGACCACCAGCAGCCGCTTGCGGCGCGGCTGCACGTAATCCCTGATACGCGCGAGCGCCGCCTGGAGGTCCTCGGTGTTGGTCGGCTTGACGACGAACGAGAACGCACCGCGCGCCAGCCCGTGCTGACGGTCCTCATCTAGGGTGAGGACTTGGACGGGAATGTGGCGCGTCAGCGGGTTCTGCTTGAGCTGGCTCAGCACCGTCCAGCCCAGCATGTCGGGCAGGAAGACGTCGAGCGACACCGCGCTCGGCTGGTATTCGCGCGCCAGCGCCAGCGCATCGGTGCCGCGCGTCGCGATCAGCACCTTGAGGCCCTGGTCGTGCGCCAAATCGGCGAGGATGCGCGCGTAATGCGGGTCGTCCTCGACGATCAGCAGGATCGCGTCGCCGGGCTGCAGGGTCTTGCGGTCGTCCGCGATCGGCTCGACCGCCAGCTCGGGCGGCTTGACGATGGTGAGCGCGCCGTAGAGCGCGCGGCGACCGCCATTGACCGCCGGCGTGCCGGCCTCGGAGCGCGCCGCACCGGGACCCGCAGCGTAGCGCAGCGGCAGGTACAGCGTGAAGCTGCTGCCGACGCCGGGCGTGCTGCGCAGCTGGATTTCCCCGCCCAAGAGGTTCGACAGCTCGCGGCTGATCGCCAGGCCGAGCCCGGTGCCGCCGTATTTGCGGTTGGTGCTGGCGTCGGCCTGCTGGAACGCCTCGAAGATGATGCGCTGCTTTTCGGGCACGATGCCGATGCCGGTATCGGAGACTTCGAAGGCCACCACCGTCGGCGCGTTGTTGAGTACCGGATGATCCGTGCTCCAGCCGCTCGACGCGCCGTAGATGCTGAGCTTGACGCCGCCCTGCGCGGTGAACTTGAAGGCGTTCGACAGCAGGTTCTTCAGCACCTGCTGCAGGCGCTTCGAGTCGGTGTTGATGCTGCGTTCGAGCTTGGGATCGACGTTCACCTCGAACGACAGCTTGCGGTTCTCCGCCTCGTGGCGGAACGGCCGCACCACCATGTCCTGCAGATTGGTGAAGAAGATCTCCTCGGCCTCGACCGAGACCGTGCCGGATTCGATCTTCGACAGGTCGAGAATGTCGCTGATCAGGTTCAACAAATCGGTGCCGGCGCTGTGGATCGTGCGCGCGAACTCGACCTGTTTCGGCACCAGGTTGCCGTCGGGGTTGTCGGCGAGCTGCTGGCCGAGGATGAGGATGCTGTTCAGCGGCGTGCGCAGCTCGTGCGACATGTTGGCGAGGAACTCGGACTTGTACTTCGAGGTCAGCGCCAGCTCGGTGGCCTTCTCTTCGAGCGCGCCGCGCGCCTGCTCGATCTCGCGGTTCTTGCGCTCGACCTCGACATTCTGCTCGGCGAGCTGCTGCGCCTTCTGTTCGAGCTGCTCGTTGGTCTGCTGCAGCTCGCGCTGCTGCGATTGCAGCTCGGTGGCGAGCTGCTGCGACTGGGTCAGGAGCGCCTCGGTCTGCATCGTCGCCTCGATCGAGTTGAGGACGATGCCGATGCTCGCCATCAGCTGT
>DASZLY010000462.1:0-2259 GCA_035552135.1 Allostellaceae bacterium
TCGATCGCCGGGGTCGCCACGCCGGCCGCCGCGCCCAGCGCGCGCATCGGCATCAGCCCGACCGGCACGTCCTCGGCGATGTATTTATGCGTCCAGGCACTCGGCGTGCCGGTCGCCTGGTAGGGGCCGTCGCTGTTGCCGGTGAGGAGCCGGCAAGTCTCCGGCAGGTCGCCGCCGCGCACGCCATAGGTCGCCGCGAACCAGTCTTCGAGCGTCGGCACCGTGGCGCCGAGCGCGGCGGCGACCGCGACCCGCTCGGCATTGATGGCGCGATAGAGCCGCGCCACCGCCGGAGTGACGCCCTCGGCGTAGAATTTATACGCCTCGCCGCGGTCGATCTTGCCGGCATTGGCGACGCAATTGGCGACGTGCAGCATCGCGTTGGCGTTCATAAAGCCCGTATAGGCGATGCTCGGCCGCAGCACCGAGCCGGGGAACAGCGGCCCCAGCCGGGCAAAAACCGCGTCGCCGCGATTGCCGGGGAAGGCGGCGATCTGCAGCCCCTGCTTCATGACGATCGGCGCGACGCGGGTCGGCGAGCGCCGCCAGCAGGAGTAGGGGTAATTGTCCATCTCGGCGATGTCGACCGCGGCGCGGCAGCCCGCCGCGTCGAGCGCGCGGCGGAAGGTCAGCGCGCCGCCGGTATTGCCCTGGATCAAGAGGATGGTCTGTCCGTCGCACAGCAGCGGCGCCAGCCCGCGCGCCACGCTCTCCTGGAAGGTGCCGCCGGTGCAGACGGCGACGACATCGGCGCCGTCAACCGCGGCGGCGAGATCGGTGGTGACGCGCTCGATCGCCGAAAAGCCCGTCTTGCCGTCCGCCTCGACCTCGAGCCCGCCGCGCGCGCGGATATCGGCGAGCCGGCTGTCGTCGCGGTCGGTGAGGCGCAGCGCGGCGCCGCGCTGCCCGAGCTGCGCCGCGAGATAGACCCCGCCGATCCCGGCGCCGACGATCGCGACTGCGGTCATGGCGAGTGCTCCTATTTCTTTTGCTGCACACTCGCGGCCCGGCGTGCAGCGGGCAATGCGGCGCGGATCGCGGCGACGTCGATCTCCGGCATGTCGATGCCGATAAAGTCGAGCACACCGTTCGCCAGCTCGTTGTAGCCGGTAAAGCTGCGCCGCAGCCATTGGCGCCAGCCGGGGAGGCCGCCCGAGGCGTGCAGCTCGAACGCCGACTCGCGGCCGTCGAGCGCCGACGACACATGGTCCCAGGCAAGCTGCAGCAGCGCCGCGCGCTGGTGCGCGGTGTAGCCGCCGCCGCCAAAGCTTTCTTCGAGTCCTTCGGCCAGCTCGGGGATCGCCAGATCGCTGTCGCCCGGCGCGACGACGAGCGACGAGCCGGGGATGATGCGCGCCAGCTCGGAAATCCGCTGCCGCGCCTTGAACAACGCAATCCCGCCCGCCGCGAGATGCGCGTGGTTCGGCACGCAATAGCCGGTCGGGGTGTATTCCGGGTCGTGCTCGGCGGCGGCGATGCAGGCGCGCACCGTCTGCACCTCGGCGATGACGTCGACCAGGTACTCGATCGTCGGGTCGTGCTCCTTGAGGCCCATCGCGTCGGTCAGCGCCAGGCATAGCCCGAGGGTAAACTCGGCCTTGGCCAACCAGCCGTAGAGGTGATGCCAGCGCAGCCAGCGCGGGATCGCCTCGGGCGCCGGGTCGACCGCGAAGACGCGCTCCCACGGCACGAACACATCGTCGAGCCACATCTGCCCGTCGAGCTCGTCATAACGGCTGGAGAGCGGCGCCATGAACTGGTTCGCCTCGCGCACCGCCGGCTTGCGGCAGAGGGTCGTCACCCCCTCCGTCCCGACCGGCACGATAAAGCCGACCGGGTGCCCGGCGATCTGCAGCCCGGTCAGATGGCCGACATAGACTTCCTCGGCATAGGCTGGGCTCGTATGCATGCCGAGCCGGCCGCGCACGACCATGCCGGCATCGGTCTCGCGCACCAGCTTGACGGAAACGCGGTTGGCCGGGTTGGGCTGCAGCCGCTGGCCGATGATTGCCGCGCCGCCGCAGAAGGTGACGAAGCGGCTGTCGCGCACGATGCCCTGGCGATAGGCCTCGGCGTTGGCGGCGTGCTGCGGTCCGGCATTGCGGGTCTCGGCGGCGGCCAGCACGCCCATCGCGATCAGGTGGCCGTAATGCGGCGTGTGGGTGATGTTGCCGGCGGAGAGGAAGATGGTCTTGGTGATCGACCGGCCGATCGCGACCACCTCCTGCGGCGTGCGCGGCAGGACGAAGGCCCAGGGCA
>DASZLY010000463.1:0-14748 GCA_035552135.1 Allostellaceae bacterium
CCTGCGCTATGTATCGTGAAACATAGCCTTAAACGGGAGAGCGGCATGAAGCTCAGCGCACGCAACCAGATCCGCGGCACCATCGCCGAGGTGCGCAAAGGCCAGACCACGGCGCATGTGCGCATCGATATCGGCAACGGCATCGTCATCACCTCGTCGATCACCAACCAGGCGGTCGACGAACTCGGCCTCAAGGCCGGCGACAAGGCGGTCGCGGTGATCAAGGCTTCGGACGTCATGGTAGCGGTGGACTAAGAAACCGGCCTCCCGTCACCGAGATCGGTTCAGCAGGGGAGTCTAGAGCATGAAAAGAAGGGGGCTGCTTGCCGCCGTCGCCGCGGTTCTCGCCGTGGCGGCCGCCAGCACCGCGCGGCCGGTCACGGCGCGTGCCGCCGACATCACCGTCTTCGCCGCGGCGAGCCTCAAGGACGCACTCGACCAGATCAATGCCGACTGGCAGAAAAACACCGGCAAGCACGCGACGATCTCCTACGCAGCCAGCTCGGCGCTGGCCAAGCAGATCGAGGCGGGGGCGCCGGCCGACGTGTTCATTTCGGCCGATCTCGACTGGATGGACTATGTCGACAAGAAGAACCTCGTCGCGCCGGGCACGCGGCACAACCTGCTCGGCAACACGCTGGTGCTGATCGCGCCGGCCGACGGCAAGACCGGCCCGATCGACATCGCCCAGGGCTTCCCGCTCGCCCAGATGCTCGACGGCGGCAGACTGGCGATGGCCGACCCCAATGCCGTTCCCGCCGGCAAATACGGCAAGGCGGCGCTGACCAAGCTCGGCGTATGGGATTCGGTGGCGGGCATGGTCGCGGCGGCCGAGAATGTCCGCGCCTGCCTGCTGCTCGTCGCGCGCGGCGAGGCGCCTTACGGCATCGTCTATCGCACCGACGCGTCGATCGAGCCGAAGGTCAAGATCGTCGGCACCTTCCCCGCCGACAGCGTGCCGGCGATCATCTATCCGATCGCACAGATCGCCGCGTCGAAAAACCCCGACGCCGCCGCGTTCATCGCCTATGTGCGCGGGCCGGGCGCGACGAAAATCTTCGACCGGTACGGCTTCACGGTGCTAAGCGCGGCGAACCGCTTGACCGTGGTGGGCGCGGCGCGGTGACACCGCGTCTTCCTCGATGCTGCTGAGCTTCTCGCCCGAGGAGCTGACGGCGATCCGCCTGTCGCTGCGGGTCGGGTTCTGGGCGATGCTCGGCAGCCTGCCGGTCGCGCTGGCGGTGGCGATGCTGCTGGCGCGCGGTCGGTTCTGGGGGCGCTCGCTGCTCAACGTGCTGGTGCACCTGCCGCTGGTGATGCCGCCGGTGGTGACCGGCTATTTCCTCCTCATCCTGTTCGGCCGGCGCGGCGTGCTCGGCGCGGCGCTCGCCGATTGCTGCGGCATCGTCTTCGCGTTCCGCTGGACGGGCGCGGCGCTCGCCTGCGCGGTGATGGGGTTTCCGCTGATGGTGCGCTCGATGCGACTGTCGATCGAGGCGGTCGACCGCCGGCTCGAGGACGCCGCGGCGACGCTCGGCGCCAACCGCGCCTGGGTCTGGCTGAGCGTGACCCTGCCGCTGATCCTGCCCGGCATCGTCGGCGGAATGATCCTCTCCTTCGCCCGCGCGCTCGGCGAGTTCGGCGCGACGATCACCTTCGTCTCCAACATTCCGGGCGAGACGCAGACGCTGCCGACCGCGATCTACACGTTCCTGCAGGTGCCGGGCGGCGACGCGGGGGCGCTCCGGCTGACCCTCGTCTCGGTGGCAATCTCGGTCGCCGCGCTGTTCGCCTCCGAGGCGATCGCCCAGCGCGCCAGCCGCCGGGCGGCGGGGCTGTGATGCTGAGCGTCGCAATCACCCACCGGCTCGGCCAATTCACCCTCGACGCCGCATTCGAGGCCGGGGGCGGGCTTACCGCGCTGTTCGGCCGTTCGGGCGCCGGCAAGACCTCGCTGGTCAACGCGATCGCCGGGCTCATTCGCCCCGATCGCGGCCGCATCGCGGTCGACGGCATGGTGCTGGCCGACACCGAAGCCGGGATTTTCGTGCCGGCGCATCGCCGCCGCGTCGGCTATGTGTTTCAGGAGGGCCGCCTGTTCCCGCATTTCAACGTGCGCCAGAACCTCGTCTACGGGCGCTGGTTCGCGCCGAAAGAGGCCACCGGCAGCGAGTTCGACCACATCGTCGGGCTGCTCGGCATCGACCGCTTGCTGGCCCGCCGGCCGGCAAACCTGTCGGGCGGCGAGAAGCAGCGCGTCGCGATCGGCCGGGCGCTTCTGGCGCGGCCGCGCGTGCTGATGATGGACGAGCCCCTCGCCTCGCTCGACGAGGGGCGGCGCACGGAGATCCTGCCCTATATCGAGCGGCTGCGCGACGAGATGCGGGTGCCGATCGTCTATGTCAGCCACTCGATCGCCGAGGTGACACGGCTGGCGACGACGCTTGTCGTGCTGTCCGACGGCCGGGTCGCGGCGATCGGTCCGACCGCCGAAATCATGGGGCGGATCGACCTGTTCCCGTTGACCGGCCGCGCCGAGGCGGGCGCGATCCTGGCGACCAGGGTCGCCGCGCATGACCGCCGCTTCGGCCTCACCACCCTCCAAGCCGCCGCCGGCGAGCTGCGGGTGCCGCGTCTCGACCTGCCGGTCGGCGCCGCTTTGCGCGTGCGCATCCGCGCGCGCGACGTGATGATCGCGCTGACCCCGCCGGAAAATTTGAGCGCGCTCAACGTGCTGCCCGGCACGGTCGCCGAGATCGCCGCCGGCGACGGGCCGATCGTGCAGATGCGGCTCGATTGCGGCGGCGAGGCACTGGTCGCGCGGCTGACGCGTGCCTCGGTTCATCGACTCGGCCTGGTGCCGGGGCTCAAGGTGCACGCGGTCATCAAGAGCATCGCCTTCGACCAGCACACCGTCGCCGCCGGACGCCCCGGCGCTGTCAGCGCCGACGCGGAGATCGCCGAGGGCTAAGTATCCGCGAGTGACGCAGTCAGCGCGCCGACATGCGCCGCGCCGGCGGTCTCGGCGGCTTTCTCGATCGCGCGGTAATGCTCGACGACCGCGCGGCCGAACGCGGTTAGCGCCGCGCCGCCGCCTTTCACCCCGCCGACCTGGGCCGCGACCAGCGGCTCGCGGAAGCAATGGTTGAGATTGTCGACGAGCAGCCAGGCGCGGCGGTACGACATGCCCATCTGCCGCCCGGCGGCGGAGATCGACCCGGTCGAATCGATCAGCTCCAGCAGCTTGACCTTGCCCGGTCCGATCTGCCGGTCGCCGTCGAAATCGATGCGCAGCGTCAGCCTTGCCATACGCCAGTCTAGATCAAATCGCCGCGGCGCGGAATGCGGCGGGCAAATGCTGCGCGGCGCATCGCGCCCATGCGCAATAAACCGAAACGCGCATTTGCGGCGTGCAGCTATCGTCGGTTATGCTTCGTTTTGTCGCATAACCGGTCAAGACGAGAGAACGCGAGAGAGAGGGAAGCGGGATGGAAAAGCTGCTGGGTTCGCTTACCGGGACGGTGATCGCCGGGTTCGTGCTGACGGTCATCGTGATCCTGATGATCCACGCGATCCACTAACCCGTCGAAAGGGGGAAACGGCCATGGAATTCGTAGCCTATGACTGGTGGACGCAATTCGTCCGCTGGGGTCACATCATCAGCGGCATTATGTGGATCGGCCATCTCTGGTACTTCAACTTCACCCAGACGCCGACCATGCCGAAAATCCCGACCGAGCTGCGCCCGGCCGTGGTGCGCTTCATTCTGCCCGAAGCGCTGTTCTGGTTCCGCTGGGGGGCGATGTTCACGATCGGCTTCGGCCTCGTGCTCGCCTACATGAACGGCTACCTGCTTAACGCGATCAAGATCGGCATCGGCGACGGCAACCACTACTTCACGGCGATCGGCATCGGCATGTGGCTGGGCACGATCATGTGGTTCAATGTGTGGTTCATCATCATGCCGAACCAGAACAAGGTGATGGGCGTCACCAGCGCGACCCCGGACGAGATCAACGCGGCACGCCGCGTCGCCGGTCTCGCCTCGCGGGTCAACACGCTGCTGTCGATCCCGATGCTCTACTGCATGGTGTTCGCGCCGCACTTCTACGCCGGCCATTAGAATCTTCCCGTCATCGCGGCGAAGGCGAGCCGCCAGCTCTGCAGCGGATCGCTCTCGCCGGCGCCGGAGAACGGGTCGAACCCGGCCCGTTCGAGGCGCTTCAGCGCCAGTCCGGCGACGCGCGCCGGCAACAATGCCGGCAGCGCCCGGCGCGGCAGGCCGGGGCGCATGGCGCGCGCCGCCTTCAGTCGTCCCGACGCGGTTCGGGCGATTCGCTCGACCGCCGTCCGCAGTGCCGGCGTCGTGCGCAGCGCGGCGCAATCGCTCGCCGCCAGCCCCGTCGCCGCGGCGATGTCGTCGGGGATCGTCAGCCGCCCGGCGCGGACCTGCGCCGACATCGCGCGGATGAGCCCCGTAAGCGCGTAGGCGATGCCGACCGGCACCGCCGCCGCGAGCGCCGGCGGCGTCGCCGCGCCAAGCGCTTCGAGCGCCAGCGCGACCAGCGGCGCCGAACTCGCCTCGGCATAGTCCTCAAGCGCCGCGAGGGTCGGCGGCGGCGCTTCGTCGAGGTCGCGCTCGCGGGCATCGATCAGCCGCGTAAAATGGTCGCGGCTCAAACCATAGGCACGGATCGCTGCGGTCAGCGGAACGACCACCTCGTGCCGGCGCGGCGCGCCCTCGCGATAGGCGGCATCGACCGCCTCGCGCCACCATTGCAGGCGGATCCGGCCAAGCATCGGCTCGCGCACGCTCTCGCGCACGCGGGCGATCTCGTAGTTGAAGGCATAAAGCGCGAACAGCGCCTCGCGCTCCGCTTGTGGCGCGAACAGGGCGGTCTGGTAGCGGTCGCGGTCATGCTCGCGGACAATTAACGCAGCAGGCGAAAGTGCCGCAGCGACAACGGAACGCCGGGCGGAAGATGCCGTTTTTCCGGTAATCCCTGCGTGCATCGGCATCGTCCGAAGCGTTCCTCAAACAATCGTGACAGGACCAGGCTCATGGCTTTCCAACTGCCGCCGCTACCTTATCCCGCCAACGCGCTGGAGCCGTACGTCTCGGCGAAGACGCTCGATTTTCACCACGGCAAGCACCACAAGGCCTATGTCGACAATCTGAACCGGATGGTCGAAGGCAAGCCGGAGGCGAACCAGTCGCTCGAAGAGATCATCGCCGCCACCCATCACGACGACGCCAAGACCGGCGTCTTCAACAATGCGGCGCAGGTGTGGAACCACACCTTCTTCTGGAACTGCATGGCGAAGGGCGGCGGCGGCGAGCCGGGCGGCGAGGTCAAGAAGGCGATCGAGCACGATTTCGGCAAGATCGAGACCTTCACCAAGGAATTCAAGGAAGCGGCGACGACGCAGTTCGGCAGCGGCTGGGCCTGGCTGGTGTTCGACGCCGGCAAGCTCAAGGTCATCAAGACCGCGAACGCGGTCAACCCGATCGCCGGCGGGCAGACTGCGCTGCTCACCTGCGACGTCTGGGAGCATGCTTATTACCTCGACTACCAGAACCGCCGGCCGGATTTCGTCCAGGCGTTTATCGAGCACCTGATCAACTGGGACTTCGTCGCCAAGAACCTGGCGAAGGCGCTCGAACGGCACGGTTAGGCGGACAATCCCCTTGAATTGAAGCACCTCTTTCGCCTCCCCCGGGCTTGACCCCGGGGGGCCCACGTCTTTTTCGTCGGGCAACGGAGCTCGAAGACATGGATGGCCGGATCAAGTCCGGCCAAGGCGCTCCCGGGTGGATCGAGCTGAGCAGGTATTGCTCCAGGCGCGCCGTCGTCGGGCGTCCTACAGCAGCTCGCCGGTGTCGAGCAGGTGGGCGGTGTAGTCGCGATAGCTCATGCCCAGCGCCTGGGCGCGCCTGAGCCGGGCCAGCGCGATCTCGCGCGGCGGCACCTTCCACGCGCGGGCATGCGCCTGTTTCCAGCAATAAACCCGCCAGCTTCGTTCCGGATCGAGCGGCGGGCCCTGGTTGTGGCCGATGCCGAACTCGGGTGCGATGTTGGTGCCGTCGGGCATGCTGGCTCTCCGGTCCCCGCCCTGCCAGGACGCAAAGCCTGTGCCAGCGCTGCCTAAATTGGCGGCAACAGCGCCGCCGCGACCAGCCGGTCCTCGGCCAGCAGCACGCTGTAGGTGCGGCAGGCGGCGCCGGTATCCATCGCTTCGATGCCGATTCCCTTGGCCTTAAGCGCGGCTCGAAGCGCCGGCACAACCGGCGCGCCGTGGCGCCCGAGCCCGAGGAGGATCAGTTCGATCCCGCCGGCCTCGATCAGCGGCGCGAGGCCGTCGAGCGTCGGCGCCGCCGCCTCCCACAGGATCGTATGATCGGGAAACACCAGCACCGGGCCGGCGAAAACCACGCCGCTGACGCGAAATCCGGCGGCGCCGTAGCGCTCGATCAGCTGCCGCCCGGCCGGTGCTTGGGGCGTCAGCTCCATCGTTTCTCCTTGGGGCGCGTCACCCCGTGCCGGGTCAGCTCTTGGCGCTGCGCGGGCGGCGCTCGCCGCGCGCCGGGCGCGGCGTTTCGCCGTCGCCGGTCGGTTCGCGGGCGATCGCCCGCCGGTTCGGCTGGATGTAGTAGATGATCGGCGCGGCGATAAAGAGCGACGAATAGGTGCCGATGACGATGCCCCACAGCATCGCGATGCTGAACCCTTTGAGCACCTCGCCGCCGAAGACCAGCAGCGACAATACCGCCAATGCCACCGTGCTCACGGTGAGGATCGTGCGCGATAGCGTCTCGTTGAGCGCGAGGTTGATGAGGTCGCGGAACGACATGGTGCGATATTTACGCATCGCCTCGCGCACCCGGTCGTAGATCACCACGGTGTCGTTGATCGAGTAGCCGGCGACGGTGAGAATCGCCGCCAGCGTCGTCAGGTTGAACTCGAGGCGGAAGATCGCAAAGAGGCCGATCGTCGTGATCGTGTCGTGCAGCGTGGCGATCGTCGCGCCGACGCCGAACGGCCATTCGAAGCGGAACCAGACATAGACAAGGATCGCGCCCAGCGCGAGCACCGTGGCCAGCAGGCCGGCGTGGATCAGCTCGGAACCGACGCTGGGCCCGACCACCTCCTGGCGCCGGTAGTCGATCCCCGGCCCCAGCGCCTGCTTGACGGCGGTGATTGCGCTCTCCTGTGCCTTGTCGCCGCCGCTCTGCTGCGGCAGGCGGATCAGCACCTCGTCCGGCGCACCGAAATTCTGCAGCGAGGCCTCGCCGATGTGCAGATCGTCGATCTTTCCGCGCATCGCCGCGAGATCGGCCGGCCCCTGGGTCTTGGCCTCGATCAGCAGCCCGCCCTTGAAGTCGATCCCAAGATTGAGCCCGACCGTCGCGAACAAGCCGATCGACACCGCGCCCAAGAGGATCGAGAACGCGAAGCCGAACAGGTGCCAGCGCATGAAATCGATTTTCGGCACCCGGCGGATAACGATGAGCGGCCTAAGCAAGATCGAATCTCACAGCGGAATTTCCCTTGGCTTCCAGCGCCGCAGCCAGCTGACGATCTGCAGCCGCGTGACCAGGATGGCGGAGAACAGCGAGGTCAGGACGCCGATGCTGAGCGTCACCGCGAACCCCTTGATCGGCCCGGAACCGAGCCAGTACAGCAGGATGCCGGCGACCAATGTCGTCACGTGGCTGTCGAGGATCGTGCCGAAGGCGCGGGTGAAGCCCGCTTCGAGCGAGGACAGCATGGAGCGGCCGCTGCGCATCTCCTCGCGAATGCGCTCGTAGATGAGGACATTGGCATCGACCGCCATGCCCAATGTCAGCGCGATCCCGGCGATGCCCGGCAGCGTCAGGGTGGCCCCCAAGAGCGACAGCGTTCCCAGCATCAGGCACAAATTGAAGAACAGCGCGACGTCGGCAAAGAGGCCAAACAGCCCGTAGAACAGGAACATGAAGACGACGACCAGCACCACCCCGACGATGCACGACACCGCGCCGTCATGGATCGAATCGGCGCCGAGATCGGGGCCTACCGTGCGCTCCTCGAGGATGGTGATCGGCGCCGGCAGTGCGCCGGCGCGCAGCAGCAGGGCGAGGTCGCTCGCGGTCTGCACCGTGAAACTGCCCGAGATGATGCCGCTGCCCCCGAGGATCGGCTCCTTGATCACCGGAGCGCTGATCACCTTGTTGTCGAGCACGATCGCAAAGGGCTTGCCGACATTCTCCTTGGTGGCGTCGCCAAAGCGCCGCGCGCCGGCGGTGTCGAAGCGGAAGCTGACCACCGGCTCGTTGTTCTGGAAAGTCGCTTGTGCGTCGGTCAGCGTATCGCCGCCGACCATGACGCGCCTTTTGACGAGATAGAAGGCCGGCGAGCCGGAGCGTGCCGCGCGCTCCTCGGCGGGCAGCACCTCGTCGCCGATCGGCATGCGGCCGCGCTTCGCCTCGTCGGCCGAGACGGTGGTGTCGACGAGCTGGAAGGTCAGCTTTGCGGTCTTGCCGAGCAGCGTCTTGACGTGCTCGGGATTGTCGATGCCCGGCAGCTCGACGAGGATGCGATCGGCGCCCTGGCGCTGGATCTGCGGTTCCTTGGTGCCGGTCTCGTCGATGCGGCGGCGGATGATCTCGATCGACTGGTCGACCGCCTGCTGCCGGCGCTGCTCGGTGGCGACCGTGCTGAACTGCATCTTGCCCGTGCCATCGGGGGCGATGTCGACGGTCAGCGCCTGGTCGATCTTTGACAGCGCGGTGCGCGCATCGTCGATCCGGCCGGGGTCCTTGATGGTGAAGACGATTGCGCCGTTTTCGACATTGAGCCCGGTGTAGTCGATCTTCTCGTTGCGCAGCGCGTTGCGCACATTGTCGATTGTCGAGTTGAGCTGCTCGGTCTGCGCCGCGGCGACATCGACCTCGAGCAGCAGATACGAGCCGCCGCGCAGGTCGAGGCCGAGACTGACCTGCTTGTGCGGGATCGATTGCGGCAGCCAGGAAAGCTGCCCCGGGGTGAACAGGTTCGGCAGGCTGAACAGCACGCCGAGCGCGCACGCCACGCAGATCAGCAGGATTTTCCAGTTGGCGAAATAGAGCATCGCGCGTCCTGGGGCCTCAAGCCTTCTCGTCTTCCTTGACCTCGGGCTCGGGTGCCTTCGCCGGTTCCTTGGCGGCGCGGCGGCGGCCGCCGGAGGGGCGGTCGTTCGCCGCCTCGCGCGTCGCCGCCGGATCGGTCTTCGCCAGCACCGAGGTGATCGTGCTGCGCAGCACGCGCACCCGCACGCCCTGGGCGATGTCGACCTCGACCTCCTCGGGGGTCGTCACCCGGTTGACCGTGCCGATGATGCCGCCGCCGGTCACCACCCGGTCGCCGCGGCGCAGCTGGTCGAGCATCGAGCGGTGGGTCTTCTGCTTTTGCTGCTGGGGGCGGATCAGCAGGAAGTAGAAGACGACAAAGATCAGCACCAGCGGCAGAAACTGGATCAAGGCGCTCTGGTCGAGCAGCCCGCCCAGCCCCTGGGCATAGGCGGTGGAAATCAGCATCGGTTTCGACCTCGGTAGCGGCGGCGAAGCGGAGGCGAATTGGTACGCGATGCCCGGTAAAAGGGCAAGGCGAGGTCATCGAACCGCATTCCGCGTTCGCCAAATCTGATCTAACGTCCGCGCCCCCCTAGCTTGCAAGAATACGACATGCCCGATACCGACCTCGTCCCGCTTCTCACCCGCGTCGCCGACGCGCTCGAACGGCTGGCGCCGCCGGCCGCGCCGAAAAACGACCTCGCCGCCGCCGACGCGTTCATCTGGCACGCCGAGGGCGATTGGCTCGAGCCCGTCCGCGAGGTCAATCGCGTCGAGATCGGCCTCTTGCGGGGCATCGACCGGGTGCGCGACATATTGGTCGAGAACACCGAGCGGTTTGCCCAAGGCTTGCCGGCCAACAACGTGCTGTTGTGGGGCGCGCGCGGCACCGGCAAGAGCGCGCTCGTCAAGGCGGCGCACGCGGCGATCAACCGGCACAAGCCGCACGCGCTGGCGCTCATCGAGATTCACCGCGAGGACATACCCAGCCTGCCGCGCTTGCTGTCGCTGGTGCGCGGCAGCAAGCGCCGCTGCTTGCTGTTTTGCGACGACCTATCGTTCGAGAAGCAGGACACCAGCTACAAATCGCTAAAGGCGGTGCTCGAAGGCGGAATCGAGGGCCGCCCCGCCAATGTCGTGCTCTACGCGACCTCGAACCGGCGCCATCTGATGTCGCGCGACATGATCGAGAACGAGCGCTCGACCGCGATCAACCCGTCGGAGGCGGTCGAGGAAAGCGTCTCGCTGTCCGATCGCTTCGGCCTGTGGCTCGGCTTCCACAATGTCGACCAGGACACCTATTTCGCTATCATCCGCGGCTATGTCGCGCATTACCGGCTCGCCATCGCCGAGGATGAATTGAAGGCGCAGGCCAACGAATGGTCGATCACCCGTGGCGCCCGCTCGGGCCGTGTCGCCTGGCAATTCATCCAGGATCTGGCCGGCCGGCTGGGGAAGAAGCTGGGTTGACCCTCACCCGTCTCCGGTCTGCGCCCGGAGCCACCCTCTCCCGCGAGCGGGAGAGGGGATAGGGCGATCGCGAAACCCCTCGCCCGCTTGCGGGAGAGGGACCCACGACGCAGGCGTGGGAGGGCGAGGGTTACCCCGCCCGGCCGTTTCCCGCGCCCGCGGCGCTCGGTGCCGGGGCGAGGAATTCCTTCGGGTCGACCGGCTTCTTGCCACGGCGCAGCTCGAAGTGCAGTTGCGGCTCGGTGACGCCGCCGCTTTCGCCGACCTTGGCGATCACCTGGCCGGCGGCGATCGTGTCGCCCGGCTTGACGGTGATGTCGTCGAGATGGGCGTAGGCTGAAATCCAGCCGTCCGGGTGCTTGATCAACACGATATTGCCGTAGCCCTTCACCTCGTTGCCGGCATAGGCGACCGTGCCGCCGTCGATCGCGTGCACCGGCGTGCCGCGCGGCGCGGCGATGTTGATGCCGTCATTATGCCCGCCGCCCGGCATGCTGCCGTAGCTGGCGAGGACGCGGCCGCGCACCGGCCACGGAAAGCGGCCGCCAGCGCCAGTGAGAGTTGACTGCGGCGGTGGCGCCGCGGCGACTGGCGGTGCGGGCTGCTCGCCGGGTAGCGGCAACGCGGCAGCCGGATTGCGCGGCGGCATCACCGATGGAGCGCTCTGCCCGGCGTTGGCCTGCGCGGACTCTTGCCGTGGGGGGGTCAGCGTCGCCGGCGCGGCGGCGGCCGCCTTCTCCCTGGCCGGCGGGGGGCCGTCGAGCGGGATGATCTCCGGCATCATCTTCGCCGCGGAAGACGGCGGCATCATTGGCGCCGGAGCGGCGGGTTGCATTGCGGCTTGCTGTTGCGGCGCCGGTGGTGTCGCCGACTGCTGCGCCGGGAAGATCGTCTGCGGCGGCAACGCGCCCGAGGCTATCGGGTGCTGCGCCGACGGCGCTTGCGGCATCGGCTGCACTGCACGCGGCGGCGGTAGCGGCGTTGCCATCGCCACATGGGGTGGCGGCGCCTGGCGCATTGGCGCGTTCATGTTGGGGATCGCAAGGCGCATCCCCGTGCGCAGCTCGTAGGGCGGGCGCAGCCCGTTGGCGGCGATCAGTGCCGATTTTGGCACGTGATAGCTGTAGGCGTAGCCGGCGAGCGTCTGGCCGCGCTTGACGATGACCTGCAGCGCCGGCGGCGGCGCCGGCATCGGCGCGACGATCGGCTCGATGCTGCCCTTCTGGAACACCGGCGCCGGGATCGACTGCTCGGCGCAGCCCCCCGCCAGCCCCGCCAGCATAGCCACGACCCCGACGCGAGCGGCCCCGCGCCGGCGGATTTTTACGATCTGCATTTTCCCCCCTTGCGCGCCCCCCGACGCGCAAAGCCCACGGCATTACTGTAGCGCGGATTCGTCGTGCACCAAATCATCCTCTGACCGGCCGATTTCGTGGCCGGGGCGCGGCAATCCCGCGACCAGCGGCACAAAGCGCACCCAGGCGAGTTCTTCGACGTCGTCACCCGATTCGCGGCGGGTCACGCGGACGAGGCGCTGATCGTGGAATTCCGCCCCGACGGGCAGCACCATGATCCCGCCCGGCGCAAGCTGGCCGAGCAGCTCCTGCGGCACCTCGCGCGCCGCGGCGGTGACGATGATGCGGTCGAACGGCGCCTGTTGCGGCCAGCCTTTGGCGCCGTCGCCAAAGCGGGTGACGACGTTGCCGAGACGCAGCGCCGCGAAGCGCCGCTCGGCCTCGCGCACCAGCTCGCGATGGCGCTCGACGGTGAACACGCGGCGCGCCAGCCGCGCCAGGATCGCCGCCTGGTAGCCCGAGCCGGTGCCGATCTCGAGCACCTTCTCGCGCCCGGTCAGGGCCAGCCGCTCGGTCATCAGCGCGACGACATAAGGCTGGCTGATCGTCTGCGCGTTGCCGATCGGCAGCGCGACATTCTCGTAGGCGTGGTCCTGAAACGCATCGGGGACGAAGAGCTCGCGCGGCGTCTTCTCGATCGCGCCAAGCACCGTGGCGTCATTGATGCCGGCGCGGCGCAGCTCCAGCAGGAGCCGCAGCTTTCGGGTGTTCTCGGCGCTTTCCGCCGCCATCACGCGAACAGCGGCCGTAGTGCCTCGGCGACGGGCACGTTGGTGAGGTTGAGATGCACCGGGGTGATCGACACGCGATGCTCGGCGAGTGCGGCGAGGTCAGTGCCGGGGTCGGCGCCGCCGCGCATCTGCGACGGGCCGATCCAGTAGTAATGCCGGCCGCGCGGGTCGATGCCTTCGGTCAGATTGTCGCCGAGCACGCGCTTGCCCTGATGGGTGATCGCAAAGCCGCGCACTTGCCCCGGCGAGGCCGCCGGGAAATTGACGTTGAAGAATGTGTCCTTGGGCCAGCTCGCGGTCGCCGCGACGATGCGGCGCACCGCCTCTGCCGCGAAACTCTCGGCGACGCCCCAGGGGACCGCGTTGCGGTCGCGATATTGCTGCGACAGCGCAATCGCCGGGACGCCGACTAGGGTCGCCTCCATCGCCGCCGCGCAAGTGCCGGAATAGGTGATGTCCTCGGCGATATTGCCGCCGCCATTGATCCCGCTCAGCACCAGGCTCGGCAGCCGGCCGCGCAACAGCCGCTTCAGCCCCAAGAGCACGCAGTCGGTCGGCGTGCCGTCAACGGCATAGCGCCGCGCCCCGGCCTCGATCAGCCGGATCGGCCGCCGCGTCGTCAATGAGTGCCCGGCGCCGCTCTGCTCCATCTCGGGCGCGACGACCCAGACTTCGGGCGACAGCTCGCCCGCGATCCGTTCGAGGAGCTTCAGCCCGGGCGCGTCGATCCCGTCATCATTGGAGACGAGAATGCGCGCCAGCCTGGGGTTCGGTTCAGCCATTCGGCTCGATCGCCTGCAATCCGCCCATATAAGGCTGTAACGCCGGCGGGATCGCCACCGTGCCGTCGTGTTGCTGGTAGTTTTCGAGGACCGCGATCATCGTCCGGCCGGCCGCCAGCGCCGAGCCGTTGAGCGTGTGCACTGGCCGCGTCCCCTTCTCGCCCGCCGGGCGGTAGCGCGCGTTCATCCGCCGCGCCTGGAACGCGCCGCAATTCGAGCAGCTGGAAATTTCGCGATAGGCGTTCTGCCCGGGGAGCCAGACTTCGATGTCATAGGTCTTCTGCGCCGCGAACCCCATATCGCCCGACGAGAGCAACATCACCCGGTAGGCGAGGCCGAGCCGCTTCAGCACCTCCTCGGCGCAGGCGGTCATGCGGTCGTGCTCTTCCGCCGATTTCTCCGGCGCGGCGATCGACACCAGCTCGACCTTGTTGAACTGATGGACGCGGATCATCCCGCGCGTGTCGCGCCCGGCGGCGCCGGCCTCGGAGCGAAAGCACGGCGTCCACGCCGTGAAGCGCAGCGGCAGATCTTTTTCGTCGAGGATCTCGCCGGCGACGAGATTGGTGAGCGGCATCTCGGCCGTCGGGATCAGCCATAGGCCGTTGGTGGTCTGGAACATGTCCTCGGCCGCCTTCGGCAGATTGCCGGTGCCGTAGGCGGTTTCCTCGCGCACCAGGAAGGGCGGCGCGACCTCGGTGTAGCCGAATTCCTGCGTATGGATGTCGAGCATGAACTGCGCGAGCGCGCGTTCGAGCCGCGCCAGCCCGCTTTTCAGCACCACGAAGCGCGCGCCCGACAGCCGCGCGGCGCGGGCAAAATCCATCATCCCGAGCTTTTCCCCGAGCGCCTCGTGCGCCAGCGCCGGAAAATCGAACCGCGGCGGCGCGCCGACGGTGCGCTGCAGCACATTGGCGGTCTCGTCCGGGCCGACGGGCACATCGTCGGCCGGCAGATTGGGCAGCGCAGCGAGCAACTCGTCGATCTGCTTGCGAGTCTCCACCGCTTCGCGGGCGAAATTCGCCTCGGCCGCCTTGTTCTCGCCGCTCTGCCGCAACAGGTCGGACGCGTCGCCGCCGGTTTTTTTCGCCATGCCGATCTCGCGCGCCAGCCGGTTCGCAGCCGCCTGAATCTCCTGCAGCCGCGTCTCGGCGGTGCGCCATGCGCGGTCGAGCGCCAGCACCTCTTGCGAGCGCGGCGTCAGGCCGCGCTTCTCGAGGCCGGCGTCAAACACCTCGGGGTTGTCACGAATGGCGCGCAGATCGTGCATGTTGATGTTCTTTGTTTACCGGCTACCAGTTATAGGCATCGAACGTCGC
>DASZLY010000464.1:0-2162 GCA_035552135.1 Allostellaceae bacterium
TCGTCGCTAAAATCGCCATAATCGTATTGTAATCTCCGCAACGATGGCGCGGCCGGGTGGGGCGCGCGGGTTGCAGCAGCGGCGGAGGTTGCCTGTTAATGCCTGATAATCAGCAACACGTAACAGGGATAAGAGGCACCGTCGCGCCGGCGGGACGGCACGCCAACGCGACCTCGTTCAAGCGCGGCCAGTCCGGCAACCCCAAGGGGCGGCCGAAAGGCTCGGGGCGGTTCCGTTCGGGCACGCGCGCCGCGGCGGCGTTGTTCGAGGCGCATGCCGAGGCGCTTGCCGAACAGGCGATCGGGCTGGCGCTGGCCGGCGATCCGGTGGCGGTGCGCTTTTGTCTCGGCCGCGTGCTCGGCGCGCGGCACGGGCTGCCGGTGGCGCTCGATCTGCCGGCGCTTGCCGGCGCGGCCGATCTCGCCGGCGCCGCCGCGGCGATCGCCGCGGCGCTCAACGACGGGCGCGTCACCCCCGAGGAGGCGGCGCGCCTGGCGCATATGCTCGACGGTTTTCCGCGGCTTCTCGCCGCCGCGCCGCCGCCCGACGGCTCGCGTGAAGACCCGCGCGAGCGGCTGATCGCCAAGCTCGACCTGCTTGCCGCGACGATCCCCAAGGCCGAGCGCCGGGCGCGGCTCCTGGAAGACCTGGCGGCGCTCGACGACGAGCCGGCGCCCGCCGGCGAGCCCGCGGCCGCCGCTCAGGAAGTAGGGTGCGAGGAAGGCGGCCGATAGGCCGCCGCGCTAGATGTTCCCGTAGCCGAAGACCAGGAACAGGATGAGGATCAGCAGCAGCAGCCCGCCAATGCCGAACCCGCCGCCATAGCCATAGCGCGAATAACCCCAGCCACCGCCGCCGAACAGGAGGACCAGCAGCACGATCAGGATGATGAGACCCATTTTTCGCTCCGTTTCTCGGGCTCGCGCTCCGCGAGCGCGCCTCATGGGCTAACGTCTGCGCGAATAAGGGTTCCCCAAGCAGACGCAAAAGGGGCGGAACGCGATATGGCAGCGGCTCAGTTGTGGACCGGTGGCGGCGCCGGCGACCGCTCGCCGGGCAGCATCCGTTGCATCACCCTGTCGCGGTAGACGAGCAGATGAATAAAGGCGGCGGCGACATGCACCGCGACCAGTGCCACCAGCACCCAGACCAGCGTCGCGTGCCAGCGCCCGACCGCCTGCCCGAACGCCGAGCCTTCGCCGACCAGGCGGGGCATCGGCGAGAGGCCGAACAGCACCGGGCCGACGCCGCGCGCGGAATCGAGCAGCCAGCCGGTCAGCGCCGTCAGCAGCACCGCGAGGTAGAGCAGCCAGTGCACCCATTCCGAGCTCAGGCGCTGCCACGCCGGCAGGTAGCTTTCGGGCGCAACCGGGTGGCTCAGCCGCCACAGGAAGCGCAGCACGATCAGCAGGAGGATCGTCAGGCCGAGGGACACATGGACGGTCAGCGCCGCGTCGGGCGGCATGCCGCGGCGCAGCCCGCGCATCAGCCAGCCGAGCGGCGCCTGCACGACCAGCAAGGCGACGATCGCCCAGTGAAACGCTTTGGCGGTCGGTCCGTAATGCAACTGCGGCGTGAGCATGTGGCAAAAACGTGAATTGGCGCCGCTGGTTCCCAGCGCCGGCGCCGGGGCAGGCGAGCGCTCGTATCCCGGCTCCGGCGAATTGGCTATGCTGGCGCAGTCCCACGACTGGAGGCGACACGATGTCTGCCCCATTCCCCGCCGCCGAGCCCGCTTCGCCCGCCGCATCGAACCCGCCGCCCATCGTGCCGGTCACCGGCCCCGCGGTGTGGTACGGCCCCGACATGGCGCGCCGCGAGGCCGAGTGGAGCTATGTCCTCTCCGCGGCCGAACTCGCCGAGATCGCCGCCGCGACCGCCTCGGTCAAGGCGCGCGGCCTCGAACTGGCGCAGATCGGGCGCGCCGATTTCCCGCTGCCGGCCTTGGGGCCGGTGCTCGACGGGCTGCGCCGCGAGCTGGTGCATGGCCGCGGCTTTGTGCGGCTGCGCGGCATGCCGGTCGGCGGGCCGGTCGCCGACAGCGCCACCGCCTATTGGGGCGTCGGCAGCTATTTCGGCAGCGCCCGCTCGCAGAACGCCAAAGGGCATCTGCTCGGTCATGTCTACGACCTCGAGCAGGGGCTCAGCGCCACCAACCCCAA
>DASZLY010000465.1:0-14471 GCA_035552135.1 Allostellaceae bacterium
ATCGCGCCGCGGGGGCGGCCTATCTGGCGCTGATATCGGTGACCACGGTCGCCGCGTTCTTGGCCGGTTCGCGCTGATTCCCGGACGGCTGCTGCACCGCATCTTCTTCAAATGATGCAGTGCAGCAAAAAATGCAGGGCAGCCCGGCGAACTCGCCTATGGCGGGCATTAAGGTCAGCGCCCCATACTTATTGCTCTAGCACAATATCATATGGAACCATCACATGATGAAGATCGCCCTTGGGCTGATCACCGCCCTGATGCTCGCCGCCTGCGCCTTTACGCCGACGACCGGCGCCAAGGTCGCGGATAGCGGCACCGGCCATCCCGACTCGACCTATCCGGGCCCGCGCGCCTACTAAAGTCCGTCGTGACACGAAACGCCGCCGGTGCCGCAGGTGCCGGCGGCGTTTTCGTGCGCGGATCGGCCCAGGTGGATCGGACCGGGAGCGCCTCCGTTGACGGGGTAAACCCAACGGAATGGTCGAGATGCGCAAAATCGCGGTCGGTATTGGCGCCGCCGCCGCGGCGCTCGCCGGATTGGCGGCCGTCGGCGCGGCGCACGCGCAGTGCCGGTGGAACGGTTATGGCTGGGCCTGCGCCCGCGCCCCGGCCTATTACGGCTACGCGCCGGGTTCACAATTCAACAATCAGGCGACCTACGGCTACCGGCCGCGCGGTCTGCCGCACCCGAACGGGCCGCAACCGGGCGGCGGCGGCTGCTTCATGGGCCAGGCGAAGAACGGCTGCGGCGACGAATAGGCCGGCGACGGCCTGCCGCCGCGCCCGCCTCACGCAGCCCGCATAACCTCCGCGGGATCGAATGGGCGGGCTGCCGCGTTAAACCCGGCAGATGCCCATCGGAGGTTTTAGCGATGTACAAAATCCTGGCCGGCGCAGTCGCCGCCGGCGCGATCGTGTCGCTCGCCGCAGCGGCACACGCCGAGAAAGTCTGTCAGTGGACCGGCGTTGACTGGGCCTGCGGCGACGGCAATGTCGTCACCAGTCATTATTCCGAAGCGGCCGGGCCGCCGACGACGATCGTCGCCGTGCCGACGGTGACGCCGACCGGACCCGGCGCGCATCGCTTCGACGAGCCGCGTCCGCAATAACCAGCCAACGGCAACGCGAATCCGCGCCGGTCGATTTTCCGGCCCGCGCGTTGACCCGGCAGAGATCGATCGGAGGTTTCACATGAAGAAGGTTCTGGCCGCGACCGCGTTCTCGGCCCTGGCGCTCGCTGGGTTGACGGGCACCGCGCAGGCGGAGTGCTATTGGGCCGGCAATCACTGGAATTGTCCGGACCGCGCGATCTATCCGAAGAGCTATCCGTGGAGCACCGCGGTGATTAACGGCCAGTATCAGCGGCCGATGTCGCCGCCGCAGTCGGACGTCACCATCCCGGCCACCGCGCCCGCCGGCAACCAGTAGGAGCCTCGCGGGCAGTGGCGCGCCCCGCGCCGTCGCGGAAGGCTGCCGCGGTTTTTACGGCCTGTTAAGCGCCATCGCCGATGCTGGCGGGAGGTCATTTCCCCCCGGCCGGTGTTTCGATGTCATTTGACGGTAAGCTGCGCGCGCAATTCGCGTCCTTTCACGGCAAGCACCCCGCCGAGCCCTATCGGCGGCCGGCGCTGCCGGTCAAGCAGAGCTACTGCATCCTCATCACCCCGCGCAGCGGCAGCACTTGGCTGTGCCGCCGCATGGCGCGGCTCGACGTGCTGAGCTGCCCGACCGAGCACTTCAATGCCGATGCCTTCGCCACCACGCTGAAATACAATCCCGGCCGCGACATCTACGAGGTGTTCGACCTCATCGCTGCCAAGAACTGCACGAACACCGGCATTTTCGGCTTCAAGATCAGCTATTTCGACCTCGCCGAGTTCGAGCGCGAAGCGCCGCTGCTCGACGTGATGCCGCCGGGTGAGCAGCACATCGTCACGCTGCGCCGGGAGAATTTCGTCGCGCAGGCGATCTCGCTCCACGTCGCGGTGGAAAGCCAGATGTTCCACGCGATCGGCGCAGCGCCCGAAAGCCTCGTGCGGCCGCCGGTCCCCTACGACGACAATCGGATCATGTACTGGGCCTGCCATATCCTGCAGCAGGAACACGGCATTGCCCGCTGGCTGCAGGACAACAAGGTGACCCCGCTGGCGCTGACGTATGAGGAGCTGGTCGAGGACGTCGACGCGGCGATCGGGCGCATCGCCGCGCGGCTCGGAGTCGATCTGTCGGCGGCGCGGGCGCGCGAAATGCCGCAGGCGGAGAAATTCACCGCCGATCGCACCGGCGAATACGAGGCGCGCTTCCGTGCGCAACACCCGAGGTTCTGCCGCCGCTGGGCGGTGCTGCGCGGCCGCCTGCCCTGCCTCGTCAACCACGCGATCGCCGAGGACCCGCCATGCGCCGCTGCCTGAGCTATGCCCGCTGTGCCGCGCTCGGGCTGGCGCTGCTGCTGAGCCCGGCGATCGTCGTCTTTATCGCGCCGATCGGTTTCGGCATCGGCGCGGACATCCTGCGGACCGCCGGGCCGATGCTCTGCGCCATCGTGCTGCAAGCGGCGGCGGCGCTGTTGATCGGGCGCTGCCTGACGCGGCAAAACGTGCTTTACGTCGCGGCGAAATCGATCACCTGACGCACTGGCGCGCCCGATTTCAGCCGGGTGAAGCCGTCATTGATCTCGCCGAGCTTGATTCGGCCGGAGATCAGATGGTCGAGCTTGAGCCGACCCTGCTTCCACAGCGACAACAGGCGCGGCATGTCGACCCGGAACCGGTTGCCGCCCATCGAGGTGCCCTGGATCTTGCGGTCGCGCAGGAAATCGTAGCCGTGCAACTCGATCTTCACGCCAAATGGCACCATGCCGATGATCGTCGCGGTGCCGCCGGCGCGCAGCATCCCGAACGCCTGCTCGGCCGTCGCCTTGGCGCCGAGCGCCTCGAACGAGTAGTGGACGCCGCCGCCGGTCATGTCGCGGATCGCCTTCACCGGATCGACATTGCTGGCGTTGAGCGTGTCGGTCGCGCCCATTTCCTTCGCCAATTCAAGCTTTGACGGCTGGGTATCGATCGCGATGATGCGCTCGGCGCCGGAGAGCGCCGCGCCATTGATCGCCGATAGCCCGACCCCGCCGCAGCCGATCACCGCGACCGTCGAGCCCGGCTCGACCTTGGCGGCGTTGAACACCGCGCCGACCCCGGTCATCACCCCGCAGCCGACCAAGGCGGCGACGTCGAGCGGAACTTCCGGGTCGATCTTCACCATCGAGTTCTCGTGCACCAGCATCTGCTCGCCAAAGGACGAGAGGTTGAGGAACTGGTTCATGTGCTCGCCGCCCTTCCAGCACATGCGCTGGGCGACCCCGGGCAGCATCTTGATGCTGGTGTCCTCGCACAGATTGGGGTGGCCGGTGATGCATTGCGCGCAGGTGCCGCAGAACACCGACAGGCAAGTGATGACGTGATCGCCCGGCTGGACATAGCTGACGCCCTCGCCGACCGCCTCGACGATCGCCGCCGATTCGTGGCCGAGCACGCAGGGCGTCGGGTGCGGATAGAGTCCCTCGATGAAATGCAGATCGCTATGGCACAGCCCGGCAAAGGCGGTGCGCAGCAGCACCTCGCGCGCCTTCGGCTTTTCGAGCGTCACGTCCTCGATCGTCATCGGCTGGTTCGGCGCGTGCAGGACGGCGGCTTTCATGGCGGCGCTCCTTGCGGTGATGCCGGCCGGATGCTAGCGCAGCCGCGCCGCCCGGTCACCGCATCCGTGGCGGCCGGCTAGCGCGCGGGCGGCTCGATGTACTCGGTCGCGGCGTGCGGCGGGCCGCCTGCCGGCGGCGTGTCGACCGGCGATTGTGCCGCCGCGGGGAGCTGGCTTTCCGGCGCGACGCCGCCCCCCGTCGTACTACCCTCTGGCGCCCTGCCCGAAGGCGCGCTCGCCGGCGTCGGCGCGGGGCGATGCACGCGTTTGGGATGCTCCTTCGGCACCGGATAGGGGTTGTAGTAGGCCGGGGCGGGCGAGGCCGCGGTGCACCCCGCCAGTCCCGCCGCGGCGAGCACGAGCGCCATCCACCGCGGCGGCCACGCCTTATGCGGCATCGCATCGTTCGGCCCAGCGAAGGTCACCCCACACCCTTGATGATTTTGCATGGCAACGCATCTTACAGTTACCGACGTCGTCCGGTCGTAAACTACGCCGGCCGAGCGGCATGCGCAGTATCGACAACCTCCGGCCTCCGAAAAACACCCGTCTTGTCCTCGCCCTCCCGGCCAGCTCCTCAGGCGACGCCCCGCACCGCATCAGGCGATCCGCCGCAGGCGGCCGCGCCGGCGACGCGCTGGCTGGGCATCCCCGACGCCGAAGGCCTGCTGCGCCTCTTACTGGTGGCGACGATCCTCGTTCCGCTGAGCCTCGCTCCGGTCGCGGCGTATCTTTCCTATCTCAACAGTTACGCCAATGCCACGGCCTCAGCCTCGCAGGCGGTCGCCGTCGCCACCGAGAACACCACCAAGGTGCTCGACACGCATCTCCTCGTCGCGGCGCGGATCAACGACCTGCTCGGGGCGATGAACGACGCGCAGATCGGCGCTGCCGAAAAGCCGCTGCACGAGCAGATCGCGAGCCAGATCGAGAAACTACCAGAGGTCGCCGCGGCCTGGGTGATCGACGCGCGAGGACACGAGCTGGTGAGCGCGCGGGTCTACCCGGTCAACCGCGCGCTCGACCATTCGACCCGCGAAGACTTCGCCGCCTTCTACAAAGCCGACATCCAGTCCTATGTTTGGATGCTGCGCGCGCGCAGCCTCGATACCGGCGACTACAAGCCCTATTTCACCGTAAGCCTGCGCCGCAACGATGCGGACGGGCATTTCAACGGCGTCGTCGTAGTTGCCGTGTCGGGTGCCTATTTCGGCTCATTCTACAATGCACTGCTCGCCGGCGCGGAGCATTACACCGCCAGCGTGATCCGCGACGACGGGACCGTGCTGGCGCAGTTCCCGCAACCGTCCGGTGCGGCCGCGCCGGCTGAGCCCGACCCGCTGCTGGCGCGAGCGATCGCCGGCGAGACGCGCGCCGGCGTCGATGCCGAGGGCACGCCGTTCGACGGCGGCCGGGTCGTCGCGATCAGCCGGGTCGGCGCCTACCCGATCTACGTGACGATCGAGCGCTCCAAGGCGTCGATCTTCGCCAATTGGGAGCGCGCGGTCCGGGGCTATCTGCTGCTGGGCGTGCCCGGCGAGTGTGCGCTGGTCGGGCTGACGTTGCTCGCGCTCTACCGCACGCGGCGCGAGCGGATCGCCCGCGCGCAGGCGAGCGATGACGCCGCGCGCCGCGCGGCGCTCGAGCTCGAGCTGCACCGCGCCCAGCGGCTCGAGGCGGTGGGCATGCTCACTGCCGGCATCGCCCACGATTTCAACAATCTGCTGATGATCGCCACGGGCAATATCGAGCGGCTCGAAGACAGGCTCGACCCGCATGACGAGCGGCGGAAAAAGATCGCCGCCGGGGCCCTCGGCGCCTGCGCCCGGGCCGCCGCGCTGAGCAAGCGCGTCTTGGGGCTGGCGCGCCGCGAGCCGGCCCGGCCGGTCCCCGCCGAGATCAACGAGATCATCGTCAACGCGCTCGAATTGCCGTGGAAATCGGGCGACCGCATTGCCGCCGAATTCCGCCTCAGCGACGGGCTGTGGGTCGCGAGCGTCGACGCCGACCAACTCGCGACCGCGCTCCTCAACCTCGCCTTCAACGCCCGCGATGCGATGCCGGATGGCGGCAGGCTGACGGTCGAGACGCACAACATCGTGCTCGACGACGCCGCGGCGGTCGGCGTCGAGGTCGCGCCCGGCGAATACATCACGATCGCGGTGCGCGATACCGGGCAAGGCATGCCGGAAGAGGTGCGCGCCAAGGCGCTCGACCCGTTCTTCACGACCAAGGAGCCCGGCAAGGGCACCGGACTCGGCCTGTCGCTGGTCAACGCCTTCGCCGCCCGGTCGGGTGGCGTCTGCAAGATCGACAGCGCGCCGGGGCACGGCACAACGGTGACGATCTACCTGCCGCGCCATCAGGACGCCGAGGCGGCGCCCGCCAACGGCGACGACGGCCCGGCGCTCACCGCCGCCGGAACGGCTTCCTAGGCGCGTGGCTGCTCACTCTCCCCACCAAGGGGGGCAGTGAAAGGAGCGGCGGCTTACGCGACCGCCTTCTCGTCATCGGCGAAGCTGACGCCGAGGCTGTCCTGGAAGCCGCGTTCGCCATCCGGCGTCAGCGCAACCGCGCGGCTGTCCTTGGCGCGGGTGATCCAGCCGAGCGCGAGCCAGCGCTCGGCCAACGCCGCGCCGATGGCACCGCCAATATGCGGCCGCCGCTCGGTCCAGTCGAGACAGGCGCGGCACAGATGCCGCCGCCTTTTGCCGGCGATGCGGGTGTCGATGCCCATGTCCCAGAGATAGCGCATGCCGGTCTCCGTGATCCGTCCCCCATCGTCTTCGAGCACCAGATAACCGCGCGCCACCATCGCATCGGCGATGCGCACCCCGAGCTGCCCGGCGAGGTGGTCATAGCACACGCGTGCCGCGCGCAGCGCGGCGGCCTGACGCGACAGCGGCCGGAAGCGCGGCCGGTTGTCGCCGGCGACCGCGACGATGCTTTCGAGCATCTGCGCGACCTTGGGCGAGGCGAGGCGGAAATAACGGTGCCGGCCCGAGGGCGTCGCGGTAATGAGCCCGGCCTCGGTCAGCTTGGCGAGATGCGCGCTCGTCGTCTGCGGCGTGACGCGCGCGGCATAGGCCAATTCGGTCGCGGTCATCGCCCTGCCATCGAGCAGCGCGGTGAGGATATTCGCGCGTGCCGGATCGCCCGCGAGGGCGGCAATCTCGGCGATCATCGCTCCACTAATCATGGGCGAAGTCTACCACCCCCGCCGGCCCGCCGGCCGCCAATCGCTTCGGCAGCGGTCGAAGTCGGGCAGCTACTCAAGCGGGCTCCGCTGCCCCTCACCCCATCCCTCTTCCCGCAAGCGGGGCGAGGGATAAAAACGCGCTCCCTCTCCCCGCTGCCGCTGTCACCTCTTGCCGGTGCCCAGATCATCCGAATACCCGGCCTTCAGGCGGGGCCACTGGACAATGGGGCGCCCGTCGATCCGGTAATTGTGCTGGCCTTCCGGCCGCTGCGGCCAGCCGGGCGGCGAGTCCTCCCACCGCTCCTGCCGCCCATAGACCGTCAGGTCGAGCAGCGGGTAGCTGTTGCCGATCATCTCGACGCCGCGCCGTGTCGTCCAGTAGGTCTCAAAGACCTTGGAGCCCTGCCGCAGGTAGCAGACGATGTGCATCATGCCCACCCGGCGTCCGACCAGGAGCGTCTCGAGCGAGTCCCGGGGAGCCGAATACCAGGGCATCTCCCAGCCCATGAACGCGCGGTACCGGGCGCTCTCCTCGTACGGGCCTTGGCAGAATGTGGCGTAGGTGACGTCGCGGGAATGAAGAAACGACAGCTCGCGGACCTGTGATGTGTAGAGGGTGCACCCCTCGCACTGCTCCGCCGCCGGGTGGCCGGCATGCCACATGAAGTAGTAGGCGACGAGCATCCGGCGTCCCTCGAACGCATCCAACAGCGTCACCGTGCCGTGGTCGCCGATGAGCGGCGTGGCGCTATCCATCTCGACCATCGGAAGCCGCCGGCGGGCGGCGGCAAGGGCATCTCCTGCTCGTGTGTGGGCCTTCTCGTGAACCCGCAAGGCGTCGAGCTCGGCCTGGAAAGTGCTCCGGTCGACTATCTTGGGAGCTCCAAGGTCATCTCTCATCGTTCTCTCCACTTCTGTGATCCAGTTTGCGCTACGCGTAGCTGAACTTCGCGCGCCAGCCGGCCGCCCCCTCGGGGATCATGTCGAAGAAGTGCCAGACCGCGCACAAATCGTCGCCCGGGTGCAGCCGCTGGTCGGAGACGCGCAGGATGCGGTTGCCGTCCTTCTTGAACACCGAAACGCCGGGGAGCCATCCCTCGGCGCCGCGGTAGCCCATATCGGCGGCGAAATCGCTGCCGCGATGCGACACCATGCGAAACCGCCAGCCGCGCGAGGCAGCGAACGCCGCCTGCGTCGCCGGATCGTCGGGCGAGGTCACGACAAAGGCGGCGCGGTTTTCCAGATGCGCCAGCACGCCGTTGAACCCGTCTGCCCACATCGTGCAGTTGGGGCAGGTCTTGCCCATGTTGTGGATGACGAAGAGCGTGTCCTTGTCGCCGAACAGCTGCGACAGGCGCACCGGCCCATCGGGGCCGGCGAACGTGTAGTCAGCCACCTCCTCGGGCTCGACGCTTTCCTGCACCTGCCGCATCCTGGCGCGCAGCGCGGCGATCTCGCTGCGGTACCCGGCCAGCCGGGCGGTCGTCTCGCGGTAGGACATGGGGGCTCTCCTTGCGCAAGGGCGGCGACATGGCGTCGAGCCACATCGCCAGCGTATCGAACTGCGATTGCCAATAGCGGCTGTAGCGGTTGAGCCACAGCGAGGCTGTGAGGATCGGCCCGGCGTCGAGCCGGCAGCGGCTGATCCGGCCGCTGCGCTCCTGCGTCACCAGGCCGGCGCGCACCAGCACCTGGATGTGGCGCGACACCGCCTGCAGCGAGATGGCGAACGGCCCGGCCAGCTCGGTGACGAGCAGGTCTTCGCCATCCAACCGGTTGAGTATCGCGCGCCGCACCGGGTCGGCGAGGGCGCCGAACACCAGGTCGAGGGTTCCGCCGTCTTGTTCCGCGTCGCCCATCGCCACCTCATATTAAACCGTGCCCATTATAATCAATAGTTCAGTTGAGTGAAAGTGCGTATCCGCAGCGGTATGGCGCCCGGCGACGCGGCATGGCTAAGCTAGCGCCGGACGGCAGGAGACGCGTGGCGATGCAGTGGCAAGTGGGCGACGTGACGATCACCAAGATCGTCGAGATGGAGGTGACCGGCGGCAGCCGGTTCATCCTGCCGCAGGCGACCTATGAGGAAATCCTGCCGATCAAATGGCTGCAGCCGCATTTCGCCGACGAGCGCGGCCGGCTCAAGATGAGCATCCATGCGCTGGTGATCGAAGCGCCGGGCGGCGGCAAAGACGGTCAGCGGATCGTCGTCGACACCTGCCTCGGCAACGACAAAGAGGGCCGCCGCATCCCGGCCTGGAACAACCTCGACCTGCCCTTTCTCGCCGATCTGGAAGCGGCCGGCTTTCCCCGCGACAGCATCGACACGGTGCTGTGCACGCATCTCCATGTCGACCATGTCGGCTGGAACACGATGCTGGTCGACGGCCCCAATGGCGCCAAAACCTGGGTCCCGACCTTTCCGAAGGCGCGCTATCTGATGGGCCGGGTCGAGTTCGCGCACTGGCGCGCGGCGCATGAACGGCCCGACATGGCGGCTGTGTTCGCCGACTCGGTGAAGCCAGTGCACGATGCGGGCCTCGTCGATCTGGTCGAGACCGACCACCGCATCACCAACGAGATCAGCCTCATTCCGACGGTCGGCCACACGCCGGGCCATGTCAGCGTGCGCATCAGATCGCAGGGCGAGGAGGCGCTGATCACCGGCGACTTCATGCACCACCCCTGCCAGATCGCGCATCCCGAATGGTGCTCGACCGCCGACAGCGACCCCGAAATGGGCCAGCGCACCCGCGAGCGCATGCTCGCCGACCTTGCGAGCCGCCCGGTGCTGGTGATCGGCACGCATTTCGCCGGCGCCACCGCCGGCCGCATCGTCAAGGATGGCGATACGTACCGCATGGATGTTTGACGGCCGGACCGGGTTGCGGGGCACGCCCGCAACCCGTCAGCCGGGGTAAACTGCGATCAGCGCTTCTCACAATTGATCATCCAGGGAGTGCCGAATTGGTCGGTCAGCATGCCGAACCGCTGCGCCCAAAAGGTCTCCTGGATCGGCATGGTGATCGAGGCCTTGTCCGCAAGGGCGCGGAAGGCGCGCTCGGCCGCCGGCGGATCCTCGAAGTTGAGCGTGATGGCAAACCCCTTCATCGGCTCCGCGCGGTCGGGCGGCGCATCGGAGCCCATGAGCACCGCGTCACCGACCGTCATCCGCGCGTGCATGATCTTGTCGCGCCATTCCGGCGACATTTGCTTCTCCATCGGAGTCCCGACCGCGGTCATCATCGCGTCGATTTTGCCGCCTAGGGCCTTCTCGTAGAACTTGAACGCCTCTTCGCAACGGCCGCTGAACGTCAGATAGGGATTGAGCTTCATTGCTTGCTCCACTGCGCTTTCGGTTCGGACTTACCCCCATAGTCAACGCACGGGTCGGAATTATGGCGCTGCCGAGTTTTTCATTCCGCGGCTCGCCCAACGCGCGTGGGATGTGTTGAAATGGCGCAAGGGGAGGAAGCGCGGATGAGCGAACGCATCTTCGACGGACTCAAGGTCATCGACTGCGCGAGCTTTATCGCCGGGCCGGCGGCAGCGACGGTGATGAGCGATTTCGGCGCTGAGGTCATCAAGATCGAGCCGCCCGGCATGGGCGACCCGTATCGCCGGCGCGGCACGCCGAACCCGGGCCGCCCGCCGCTCAACCCCGGCTTCTTCTTTGACGCACGCAACAAGAAGAGCCTGGCGCTCGATTTGCGCACCGAGCCGGGCCGCGAGGTGCTGCACCGCCTGGTCAGGACCGCCGACGTCTTCATCACCAACTACCCGCCGCCGGCGCGCGGCCGGCTCGGCATCCGCTACGAGGATTTGCGGCACCTCAACGAGCGGCTGATCTACGCCTCGTTTACCGGCTATGGCGAGACCGGCCCCGAGGCCAACAAGCCCGGCTTCGACGCGACCGCATGGTGGGCGCGCACCGGGCTGATGGATCTGGTGCGCGCCGGTGAGGAGACGACCCCGGCGCGCTCGCTGCCCGGCATGGGCGACCACCCCTCGGCGATGGGCACCTATGGCGCGATCGTCACCGCGCTCTATCAGCGCGAGAAGACCGGCAAGGGCAATTATGTCGGGTCGTCGCTGCTGGCGAACGGCCTCTGGGCCAATGCCTGCTCGGTGCAGGCGGCGCTGTGCGGCGACGAGGTGCGCCCGCAGCCAGCGCGCGAGGAGGCGCTGTCGGCGCTGCGCGTGCACTATCAGTGCAAGGACGGACGCTGGCTCCTCTTGTCCATCGCCGCTGACGAGTGGCGCTGGGACAAGTTCAAGACCTGCTTCGACCATGGGGGCGAACTCGACGACCCGCGCTTCACGACCGACGCCTCACGGAATACTCACGCACGCGAGTTGGTGGCGATCTTCGACCGGCTGTTCGCCGCGCACGACCTCGCGCATTGGCGCCACACCCTCGACGATGCCGGCCTGATCTTCGGCGTCGTCGGCCGGGTCGACGACATCCGCCATGACGAGCAGGCGCTCGCCGCCGGTTTCCTCAAGCCTTATGTTGACGATCCCGATTTGTGGACGATCGACAGCCCGTTCTTCCTCGCCGGCCAGGACAAGGTCCCGCCGCGCGCCGCGCCGCGCACCCCCGGGCAGCACAGCGACGAGGTGCTCCGCCAATACGGCTACGCCGACTCCGAGATCGCCGCCCTCCGCGCCGCGGGAGTGGTGGCGTGACGTCCGCCGAGGGACCGCGGCCGTCCCGGCCGCCCCCGTCCTACCCTGACGAGACGTCCGCGATCCAAACAACGACCGGCGCAGGCTCCAATCTGAGGCTGGCCGGCAACATCGCGGCCGGCGGCATTATCGCGCTGAACTCCGCCGGAACAATCGCGCAAACGGGCGGGATCATCGATCCCGGCTCGCTGCTGATCAACGCGGTAGGCTCGGTGTCGCTGCCCGGCGCCAACACAGTCGATACCCTGGCCGCCGGGTCACCGGCGCGGACGCGACGCTCGTTTTCAACGACACGGCGAACAACCTGACCGTCGCCCACGCTCGGCGGCGTGTCGGGGCGATGAATTACGCGCTGACCTTTGTCGGGGGCACTGGGGCCGGGCGGCAATTAGGCGCCGTTCGGGACGGTCGCCGGCAATGGACAATATGAATCGGTGCGCTGATTAAAGGCGATTTCACCCGCCGGCGAATGCCGGACCACGTTCCGGCACGAGATTGCACCTCATGCGCCGTCCTCCTGACGGCCGACATAAGGAGCAAGTCACATGAACAGACCCCTGACCGGGACGCTTGGCGTCGCCGCAGCACAGCCGACGGCGACCCGTGAAGCGAGAAGCGCCAGAGGTTTTCTGATCGCTGCCGTAATTTGCATCGCGGCGACCACCCTGCCGAACCTCGCATATGCCCGCGGCGGCGGAGGCGGATTCCACGGCGGAGGGGGCGGCGGATTTCACGCCGGTTTTCATGCGGCCGCTATGGGCGGTTTTCATGGCGGTGGATTTCGTGCGGCGGTCGGCGACTTTCACGACGGCGGCCTTCGCGGTTTCCAGGGCGCGGCCATAGGCATGCGATCCAGCGGGTGGCACGCAGGCGGGCATGATGGACGCTACGGAGGCGATCGCGGCTTATGGGGCTACGATCCATACCTCTGGTCGGACGATGGTCTATACACCGACGACGATACCTCAGCCACATCCTATACCTCGCAATACTGGTACTGCGCGAATCCCGCCGGCTATTACCCTTACGTGACGCAATGCAGCGTGCCGTGGCAGGCAGCTTCGGCGAATTGACCCCTGAATGACCGAAACCCTCGCCTCATCCCCGCGGATAAGGCGAGGATTTCCGCCGCGCGCTGCCGGATGCCGTGGGGCATCGCACCAGCCCACGGAGGCCGAAGTCGAGATTAAAATCGATTTCACCGCGAGGCGAAGCAGACATCATCGGTAATCGGACATCATCCGGTCACAGCGGCTGCATTGGGCGACCGCCGGGCGACGACGGGGCCGGCGCATGACGAGGAAACCATCGCGATCCAAGATGTCCGCCTGGCTGCATCGGATCGACTGCATCGCCGGGGATCTGAATATGGTCCTGGTCGTATTCGCGATCGGCCTCGCGGTGGTGGACCTGACCTTTCTTGCGGCTGAGCGGGTGATCGACCGGTTACCCGAGATGACGCGGGTCGTCGATCTCGCCGCGCCGGCAACGTCCGACATTCCCGCCGGTGAGCAACGGTTTCCGTAGGCGTTCCACCACTGCTCGATCGTTCGGCACGCCTAAAATCGATTTCATTTCCGCGGAATGCGCATAGGGCGTTGCGCTTGCCATATACGCCCCGATCCGAGGACGTCGACGGGGTCGAGGACAGGACGGCATGACGCACTCCTCTCATCCTTCCGTGGGATATTGGCCGATCCATGTCGCGACCACGCTGCTCGCGGTGCGCATGTATCACGAGCTGCGAACCGACGACGGGCTCGATCCGCGTTGGTAAGGCTGCTTCCTCAATACCGCCGCCTCCATCCGGCGTGCGGCGCTTCAGCGGCGCCGCGGCCTTGTTGCGACGGCTCGTCCTGATGGCGGAGGCGAATCATGGACTATGAGCCGTCTAATTCTTCGCTCACCCGCCGCGACATCATCGGAGCCTGGGTGTTTTGTGCGATTTTGGCCGCGCTGGCGCTGGGATTGGCGGGCAATCTCGCCGCGGACGTGCCGGCGGCCGCGACGCTGACCACCGAAATTTTGCCATGCCCGGCGGCCCCAAATGTCCCATGCCGACGGCTAGCAGACACAGCAGGGGGAGCGGTCGGCTCGGTCGCGCGGCTGCACCAGCCGACCCCGTCGCGGCCGCGTGCAGGCGAGCCGCTTCGGCCTAGCTAAACCCCTTGTTCATGTTCGGGCGAACGGGACGCCACGCGCGGTCCCGCGGATGCTTGATGGCATTCCCTGGCCTTTCATCCTGAGGTACGAGTGAAGCGAGCCTCGAAGGTGGCAACGGCGGTATCCAATTCTCAGATCAAGTGGAGGGCTTGGTGCAGGTCCGATAAATGGCACCATGGAGGACACGGAGGGGTCAGCGACTCTTCATCTCCGTAACCTCCGTGGTCCGTGGTAAATCAAAGGCGCTTCGCGGCGGACTGCAAAGTCGTATTGCGTCCTTCGAGACGCGGCGGTGCGGGCCGCTCCTGCGAAGCAGGCGGAGCCGGCGTCTCGAAGGACGCAAACATGTCGATCCAGGCTGGCGCGGCGATGCCCGCCGCGTGACACATCGGGGAGGAAGCAAATGAACGACGTCACGCCGATCGCGGCCGATCTGAGCCGCAACGACTGGCAGGCAGCCGAGCTTCACCGCACCGGCCCCGGCACGCCCGGCGGCAAGTTCATGCGCCGGTTCTGGATGCCGGTCCACCGCACGCAAGACCTCGCCGCCGGCGAAGCCAAGCCGATCCGCGTGATGAGCGAGGATTTCTGCCTCTACCGCGGCGAAAACGGCGAGGCGCAGGTGATCGATTATCGCTGCCCGCATCGCGGCGCGATGATGCATCTCGGCTGGATCGAGGGCGGCGACATACGCTGCGTCTATCACGGCTGGAAATTCGACTGC
>DASZLY010000466.1:0-16087 GCA_035552135.1 Allostellaceae bacterium
CTCAAGACGACGCCCGACCGCAAGCTGTCGCCGGAAATCCGCCGGCTGAAGCGTCGCGTCGAGGGCGCCGCCGAAAAGCGCGCCTAAACTCCTCTCGCGACAATCAACTCCGAGTGAGCGGGGCTTCCGTCGAAGCGCCCGGATCGCCTATCGTCGCCTCCACAAATCCCGGGGAGGCAGACATGGACACGCACGCACCCGAATTATTGACGATGGTGCCGCGCACCGTCTTCACGCGCCGCGGTTTTGTCGCGACATCGCTGGTAAGCGGTTTTGCGCTGGCGGCGGGGCCGGCCTCGGCCGACGCGATCAAGACCGACACCACCGGGCTCGAGGCGGGCGAGGTCAAGGTGCCGACGGCCGATGGCGAGATGGCGGCTTATCGCGCGATGCCGGCTTCCGGCGGGCCGTTCCCGACCGTGCTGGTGATCCAGGAGGTGTTCGGCGTCCATGAATGGGTCAAGGACATGTGCCGGCGCTTCGCCAAGGCCGGCTACTACGCGATCGCGCCGTCGCTTTATGCGCGCCAGGGCGACCCGTCGACCTATACCGAGATCCCCAAACTGATCGCGGAAATCGTCGTCAAGGTGCCGACCGACGAGGTGATGAGCGATCTCGACGCCACCGTCGTCTATGCCAAGTCGACCGGCAAGGCCGACACCAAGCGGCTGGCGGTGACTGGCTTCTGCTGGGGCGGGTTCGCGACCTGGATGTATGCGGCGCACCAGCCGGCGCTGAAGGCGGCCGTCGCGTTCTACGGCTCGCCGCGCAAGATTGGCGACCTGACGCCGCAAAACCCGGAAGACATCGCCGGCGACGTGCATTGCCCGGTACTCGCATTCTACGCCGGGCAGGATAAGAGCATTCCGCCGGAAAACATCCAGAAGCGTGCCGACGCTTGCAAGGCGGCCAACAAGACCTGCGAGACCAAGGTCTATCCCGACGCGCAGCACGGCTTCATGGCGGATTACCGGCCGAGCTACAATGCCGATGCGGCCAAGGAAGCCTGGGGGATGACGCTCGCCTGGTTCAAGAAGTACGGGGCCGTCTAAACGCCAACTGCCGGCTTTCGTTCCGGGCGCGACACCGGAACGCAGGCCGCGTCCAGGCGTTGAGAGATCAGGGGCAATCCTGGAAGGAGAACGCCATGTCTCTCAGCGACATCCTCGTCTGCCTCGATTCCACCGAGGCCGCGCAGGGCCGGCTCAAGCTGGCGGCCCGTCTGGCGCAGCAGCACGCCGCGTTCCTCATCGCCGCCTATGTGCTCGACGATGGCGGCGATGCGCCGGCACGCGCCGAGCAGGCGGAAGAGCGCTTTCGCGAGACGCTGCGGATGCAGAGCATCCGCGGCGATTGGCGCCTCGTCGACGGGCCCGACACCGCCGAGGTGGTGGCGCTCGCCAAGTCGGTCGACCTCGTCGTCCTCGGCCAGTATGCGCGCGACGCGAACGGCAGCGGCTTCCGGCCCGACGAGGTCGCGACCAGCTGCGGCCGGCCATTGCTGATCGTGCCCTATGCCGGCGAGTTCGCCTCGGTCGGCGACAAGGTGCTGATCGCCTGGGACGGCACGCGCGAGGCGACCCGGGCGCTCAACGACGCGCTGCCGCTCATGGAAGGCGCCAAGGCCGCCACGGTGATGACGGTGCTGGCCAAAGAGGGCGAGTTTCCGCAGGCCCATGCCGCGCTGCGCCAGGTGATCGGGCATCTCGAGCATCACGGCGTCGCGGCGTCCGCGGAAGAAACGCTGCGCGGCGACATGACGATCTCCGACCTGCTGCTGTCGCGCGCTGCCGACCTCGGCGCCGACATGATCGTCGCCGGCGCCTATCACCACTCGCAACTGCGCGAGGCGCTGATCGGCGGCGTCAGCCGCGACCTCCTGCGGCACATGACGGTGCCGGTGCTGATGTCGCACTGAAGGACCGGGCAACGAATCGGATTTGTAAATTCCGATTCGTTCTTGCCGGCGGGATGCGAAAGCCGGGGCGCGTGGCCCCGGCTCTTGCCTTTGGCTATGCCGCCTGCGCCACCGGGATCGGCGCCTCGCCCTTGAGCATCAGCCGCCACAGGTAGCGGCGCTGGTTCATGTCGTAATCCGGGTTCGCCTTGTGCAGCACGCTGCGATTGTCCCAGATCACCATGTCGCCGTAGCGCCACTGGTGGCGGTATTCGTATTTCTTCTGCGTCGCGTGCGTCATCAGCTCGGTGACGAGGTCGAGCGCCTCGTCGTCCGGCATGCCGACAATCGACTCGATCCGCACGGGGTTGAGGAACAGCCCCTTGCGGCCGTTATCGGGGTGGACGCGCACCAGCGGGTGGATGCCCGGCGGCGGCAGCGCCTTGAGGCTCTCCTCGTTCAGCGGTTTCAAGGGACGCGGGCTGTATTTGCTCAGATAGACATGCACCGCCTTCAGCCCGTCGATCTTCCGCTTCATCGCCTCGGGCAGCTCGTCATAGGCGAGGTGCATGTTGGCGTATTGCGTATCGCCGCCGCTCGACGGCAGCTCGACCGGGTAGAGGATCGTCGCCTTGGGCGGCGCCGGGTGGTTCGAATGGTCGGTGTGGAAGGTCTCGCCCGGGATCATCCGCCGCGTGCCGAGGAACTCCGTGTTGGTGACGTAGTACATCTCCGGGTGGCCGGGGATGTGATGGTCCTTTTTGTCGTGCGGCTGCAGCTCGCCGAACACCTGCACCGCGTGCTTGAAGTCCGCCGGCTCGTATTTCTGGTCGCGCGCCACCAGCACGTGATGCTGCGCCCAGGCGCGGTTGAGCGCGGTCCTCGTTTCAGCGTCGAGCGGCTTCGACAGGTCGAGCCCGGTGATTTCGGCCCCGGTATGCGAGGTCAGCGGCGTGATCGCATAGGCCATGGCAATTCCCTCGTCGGCTGTGGCAGACGGAGTGTAGACCGGCACCGCAGAAAAACGCACCGCGTTCCGCCGATGGCGGACATGACCGAGCCGCACCGCCTCCCGAAACGACGGGGCGTTACGTGATCTGCGCCAGCTCCCGCGCGCGCACCGAATGCGCCGCGGCGACGTGATCCTTGGCCAGCACGGTATAGACCGCCGGCAGCACGAAGAGCGTGAACAGCGTGCCGATCGACATGCCGCAAACGACGACGATGCCGATCGAGAAGCGGCTCGCCGCGCCGGCGCCGGCCGCGGTGACGAGTGGGAAGAGGCCGACCACCATCGCCGCCGTCGTCATCAGGATCGGCCGCAGCCGGACGCGCGCGGCGCGCTCGATCGCGCGCCGCCGGTCGAGGCCCTCGTTGAGCTGAAGCTGGTTGGCGAACTCGACCATCAGGATGCCGTGCTTGCTGATGAGGCCGACCAGGGTCACGAGACCGACCTGGCTGTAGATGTTCATCGTGGCGGCGCCGATGAATAAGGGGATCATCGCCCCGCACATCGACAGCGGCACGCTGACGAGGATCACGAACGGGTCGCGCAGGCTCTCGAACTGCGCCGCCAGCACCAGGAAGATGATGATCAGCGCGAAGACGAAGGTGACGACGAGCGCGTTGCCCTCCTGCACGTATTGCCGCGCGTCCGACAGGAAGTCGTGGCCAAAGCCTTGCGGCAGGCTCTTCGCCTGCTGCTCGAGAAAATCGACCGCCTGGCCCATCGTCACGCCCGGCATCGGCACCGCCTGGAAGGTCGCCGAGTTGAGCTGGTTGTAGCGCGTGAGCGAATTGGGCGCGGTCGTCGTCGAGACCTTGACGAGGTTCGACAGCGGCACCGGGTCGCCCGCCGCCGACTTCACATAATAGCGGGTGAGCGTGTCCTGGTTGAGCCGGTCGGCGCGCGGCACCTGCGGGATCACCTCGTACGACCGGCCCTCGAGGTTGAAGCGGTTGACGTAATTCTCGCCGACCAGCAGTGCCAGCGTGTCGCCGATCGATTGCATCGTGACGCCGAGTTCGTTGGCCTTGGAGCGATCGACATCGACCCGGATCGTCGGCTGGTTGAAGTCGAGATCGCTGTCGACGACGATGAACAGCCCGCTCTTACGGGCGGCGTTCTTGATCTTGTTCATCGCGTTGTAGATCGTCACGAAATCGCCGGTCGAATCGATTACCATCTGCACCGGCAGGCCGCCGATCGAGGCCGGCAGCGGCGGCAGCGAGAAGGCGAAGGCACTCATCCCCTCGACCTGGCTCAGCTTCGCCTGGAGCAGCGGCTTGATCTGCTGCGCCGTGCGGGTGCGCTCGCTCCACGGCTTGAGGATCATCCCGGCGATGCCCTGGTTGGGCCCGAGCCGGCCGTTGAGCACAAAGCGCAGATCGGCCTCGGGAAAGGCGGTGAGCGCCTTGTCGAGCTCGGCGCCGTAGGCGTCCTGATAGTCGAGGTTGGAATATTGCGGCGCCTTGGTGAGCGCGAACAGCACGCCCTGGTCCTCTTCCGGCGCCAGCTCCTTCTTGGTGTTCACATACAGGAAGCCGAGCGCGACAAAGACCGCGATCGCAAAGAGCGCGGTCACCGGGCGGTAGTCGAGCGTGCGCTCGAGGCGGCGGCCATAGCCGTCGGCGAGCGCGTTGAAGCCGCGGTCGAGCAGGCGCGCGAACCCCTTCTCGGCGGCGCCCTGCTTCAGCAGCAGCGAGCACATCATCGGCGACAGCGTTATCGCGATGATTCCGGAGATGATCACCGCCCCGGCCAGAGTGAAGGCGAATTCGCGGAACAGCGTGCCGGTGACGCCGCCGAGGAGCCCGATCGGCGCATAGACCGCGGCGAGCGTCAGGGTCATCGTGATCACCGGGCCGGCGATCTCGCGCGCGCCGATCAGCGCCGCCTGGGGCGGCGACCGGCCCTCCTCGATATGGCGGTAAACATTCTCGACAACGACGATCGCGTCGTCGACGACAAGGCCGATCGCCAGCACCATAGCCAGCAGGGTCAACAGGTTGAGGCTGAACCCGAGCGCCGACATGATCATCCCGGCGCCGATCAGCGACAGCGGGATCGTGACGATCGGGATCACCACCGAGCGGACATTCCCGAGGAACAGGAAGATCACCACGACGACAATCGCCACCGCCTGGCCGAGGCTCATCTTCACCTCGTCGATCGAGGCCTGGATGAACTTGGTCGAATCGTAGGCGACCTGCATCTTGACCGAAGGCGGCAGGGTCCGCTCGATGTCGGGGAACAGCTTGCGTACCCCCTGCACCAGCGTCAGCGGGTTGCCGTCGGGGGTCGCCTGGATGCCGATAAACACCGCGTGCTGGCCGTTCATCGCAACGCTCGAGCTCCAGCTCTGCGCCGCCAGCTCGACATTGGCGATGTCCTCCATGCGCACCACCGCACCGCCCTGCGACTTGACGACCATGCGCTTGAACTGGTCGACATCGGTAAGACCGGTGCGCGCGTCGATGTTGGTGACGGTGAAGTAGCCTTTAGCCTGGCCCGGCGCCGACTGGTAGTTGTTGGCCAGGATCGCCGCCGAGACGTCGCTGGCGGTGATGCCGCGCGAGGCCATGCGGGCGGGATCGAGCCACAGCCGCATCGCGAAGGTCTGGCCGCCGAGAATGTCGGCCGAGGCGACGCCGTCGACGGTCGCCATCAGCGGCTGCACGACGCGGGTCAGATAGTCGGTGATCCCCGAGGGCTGCAGCGTCGGGCTGGCGAAGCCGATATACATCACCGCCGTCGTTTGGCCGGTGGCCTTGATGACGATCGGGTCCTGCGCCGCGGTCGGCATCAGATACTTGACCTGCTGCACCTTGGCGATGACGTCGGTAAGCGCCTTGCTCGGATCGTAATCGAGCTTGATGTAGGCGGTGACGGTGCTGGTGCTGAGCACCGAGGACGAGGTCAAATAGTCGATGCCCTCGGCGGTGGCGACGGCCTGCTCGATCGGCGTGGTGATGAACCCTTCGATGAGGTCGGGCGAGGCGCCGGGATAGGTCGTCGTCACCGTGATCGTGGTGTTCGACAGCTTGGGATACTGGCGGATCTGCAGCCCGTACATCGCCCGCGCGCCGATCAGCAGGATCAACAGGCTGACCACCAGTGACAGTACCGGGCGGCGAATGAAGAGGTCGGTGAATCTCACGGTACCCTCACCCTCCCATCGCTGCGCGATGGGTCCCTCCCTCTACCGCTCGCGGGAGAGGGGTTCAAATCACTGCGGCGTCAGCTTCGCCGGCGGTCGCGGCGGCGGGTTTCCGGTGACGCTGACCGCAGCGCCGTCCTGCACCTTGATCTGTCCCGCGGCGACGACCTCGTCGCCGGCTTTGAGGCCGTCGAGCACCGCGACCTTGTCGTCCCAGCGCAGCCCGGTCTTGACCGCGGTACGGTGCGCCTTCAGCACCGGCTTGCCGTTGGCGTCGGTGCCGTCCTGGCGGATCAGGTAGACGCTGTCGCCGTAGAGCGTGTAGTCCACCGCGGTCTCGGGCAGCACCACCTCGGGCTTCTCGTCGGGCAGCACGACCGCGGCGTTGACGAACATCCCCGGCAGCAACGCCTCGTCCGGGTTGGGCATCGTCGCCTGGATGTTGATCGTGCGGGTGCTGGCCGAGATTTGCGGCTCGATCGTGGTGATCGTCGCGGTGAACTTGCGGCCGGGGAACGCGTCGGCGGTGACGTCGACCTTCTGGCCGACCGCGATCTGCGACACCATTTGCGAAGGCAGCGTGAAATTGACGTAGAGCGCCGACAGATCGGTCAGGGAGACGATCGCCGCGCCGGGATTAAGGTACTGGCCGAGGTCGATCTGGCGCACGCCGAGCCGGCCGGAGAACGGCGCCTTGATCTCCTTCTGCGCGATGATCGCCTGGGTTTTCTGGATTTGCGCATTGGCCTGGTCGAGCTGGCTCTTGGCACTGTCGACATCGGTCTGCGGGCCGTATTGGTGCGCCGCCAACGTCTGCGCGCGGGTCAGCGTCACGCCCGCGAGGCGCGCCTGTGCCTCGAAATTGGCGAGATCGCCCCGATCCGGCGCGTCGTTGATCTGAATGATCTTGTCGCCGGCCTTGACCTTGGCGCCCGACTTGAAATCGATCTCGGTGATCCGGCCGCCCACCTCGGGCGTGATCGTCACCTGGTGCACCGCGGCAAGCGAGCCGATGCCGCTGGCGAAATGCGGCACGACCTGGCTCGCCGCGACGACCGCGCTCACCGCCGTCGGCGGCGGTTTGTTGTTGGCGAAGAAATTGGCGATCATCTTGTTGCGATAGGCGTTGAAGCCGTAGAGCCCGCCGAGCACCAGCGCCACCAGCACCGCGACGATGACGAACCAGCGCGCGCGCTTGGCGCGGCTCGGCGCGATATGCGGCGCGCGCCCATGCAGCCCACGCTGGTGCGGCGTGGTTTCGGGCGGCGCGAGCTCCGGCCGAGCGACCGGTGTGGTGATTTCCCCATCCATGATCGACACTCGCCTCAATCTGCGGCGGTTTGCAGCGGGGGCGCGGCGCGCGAGGCGGCGATCGCCGTCTCGGTCATGCCGATCCCGCGCAGGATGAAATCCCCGGCGTCCTCGACCAGCCGATCGATGTCGCCCTCATAAGGGATGAAGCCTTCTTGCGGCAAAAATGCGATGGCCATCATCGCCGCGACATGGTGCGCGAACCAGAAGCTGTTGGCGCCGCCCGCCATGCGCGACGCCAGATCGCCGGCTGCCTCGGCGGAAGCCAGCGAGGCGGTGAACAGCGGCACGACGCGCGGCGCGATCGCCGCGAACAGCTCGCGCGCATAGTCGCCGTCTTCCAGGACGCTGTGCAGCATCAGCCGCATCCGCAGGTCGAACTCATGCCGCTCGACCGCGCAGCCGAGCACGAAACGGCGCACCATGAAGCGCACAATGCCGATTGCGGTCTCGGTCGAGGCGGGCAACGTGGCCAGTTTTTCGAGCGCCGGGTCGCCCTCGCAGCCGAGCCGCAGGATCTCGCGATAGAGCGACTGCTTTGACGGAAAGTGCCGGAACAGCAGCGCCTCCGACACACCGGCCGCGGCGGCAAGCTCGCGCGTCGTCGTGCCGGCAAAACCGTTGTGCGCGAAAAGCGGCACTGCGGCATCGACGATCGCCTTACGGCGGTCGTCGCTATCGAGTCGGTTGAGCGCCATGACCGGCAGCTAAGTAAGCGCTTACTTACTTCGCGTCAAGGGCCTATGCTGCATCGCAACAAAAGCTAGCGCTTGACGGCCTGCGACGCCGCTCCTACCTCCGGCTTCATCCGCTCTCGACAAGGTTTATGCCAATGCCAGCGTACCAGTACGTCTATGTGATGAAGGGCCTGGGGAAAGCGTATCCCGGCGGGCGCGAGGTGCTGCGCGACATCTGGCTGTCGTTCCTGCCGGGCGCGAAGATCGGCGTCTTGGGCCTCAACGGCGCGGGGAAGTCGACGCTGCTGCGCATCATGGCGGGACAGGACAAGGAGTTCGGCGGCGAGGCCTGGGCGGCCGAGGGGGCGAGCATCGGCTATCTGCCGCAGGAGCCGGCGCTCGACCCGGCGAAGGATGTGTTCGGCAATGTCAGCGAGGGGCTGGCCGAGACCAAGGCGCTCGTCGAGCGCTTCGAGGCGGTGAGCGCGCGCTTTGCCGAAGAGCTTAGCGACGACGAGATGAACGACCTCATCACCGAGCAGGGCGAGCTGCAGGAGCGCATCGACCAGCTCGACGCCTGGGAGCTCGACCGCACGATCGAGATCGCGATGGACGCGCTGCGCTGCCCGCTCAGCGATACGCCGGTGACCAACCTTTCGGGCGGCGAGCGGCGCCGCGTCGCGCTATGCCGGCTGCTGCTGCAAAAGCCGGATCTGCTGCTGCTCGACGAGCCGACCAACCATCTCGACGCCGAATCGGTCGCCTGGCTGCAGCGCTTCCTCAAAGACTACGCCGGCACCGTCGTCACGGTGACGCATGACCGCTATTTCCTCGACGAGGTCGCCGGCTGGATCCTCGAGCTCGACCGCGGCCACGGCATCCCCTACGAGGGCAACTACTCCGGCTGGCTCGAACAGAAGCAGGCACGGCTGGCGCAGGAAGGCCGCCAGGAGGAAGCGCGCCAGCGCACGCTCGAACGCGAACTCGAATGGGTGCGGCAGAGTCCGCGTGCCCGCCAGGCGAAGAGCAAGGCGCGGCTCCAGGCCTATGAGGCGCTGGTAGCGCAGTCGCGCGAGAAGGCGCCCGACAACGCGCAGATCGTGCTGCCGCCCGGGCCGCGGCTCGGCGACATGGTGGTCGAGGCGCACGGCGTGTCGAAGGGGTTCGGCGACCGCCTGCTGATCGAGTCGCTCGATTTCCGCCTGCCGCCGGGCGGGATTGTCGGGGTGATCGGGCCGAACGGCGCGGGCAAGACGACGCTCTTCCGCATGATCACCGGCGCCGAGGCGGCCGATGCCGGCAGCTTCCGCGTCGGCGAGACGGTGCGGCTGGGCTATGTCGACCAGTCGCGCGACGACCTCAAGGCCGGCAATACGGTGTGGCAGGAAGTGTCGGGCGGGGCCGAGGAGATCGATCTCGGGCGCCGCAGGATGGCCAGCCGCGCCTATTGTTCGCTGTTCAACTTCCGCGGCTCCGACCAGCAGAAAAAGGTCGGGCAACTCTCGGGTGGCGAGCGCAACCGCATACACCTCGCGAAGATGCTCAAGGAGGGCGCCAACCTCCTGCTGCTCGACGAGCCGACCAACGACCTCGACGTCGACACGCTGCGCGCGCTCGAAGAGGGGCTGCTCGACTATCCCGGCTGCGCGGTCATCATCACCCATGACCGCTGGTTTCTCGACCGCGTCGCGACTCACATCCTCGCCTTCGAGGGCGATAGCCAGACCGTGTGGTTCGAGGGCAATTACGCCGATTACGAAGCCGACCGCAAACGCCGGCTCGGCTCCGCGGCCGAGCAGCCGCACCGGATCAAGTACAAGCCGCTGACGCGGAGTTGAGGGCCGGGGCCCTGGCGATGAACCGCAAGGAGCTGGCGCAAAAGGCGATGTTCGCGATGGAGGGCGCGGCGCAGAAGGGCGGCTGGCCGGGCGCGATCGATGCGCTGTTCGACACGATCGCCGAGGCTCTGCGGCACGGCGACACTGTTGAGCTCAAGGGGTTCGGCGCGTTCTCCGTCGTTGACACGCCGGCGCGCGCCGGGCGCAATCCGCGCACCGGCGAGCCGCTGCGCATCGCCGCCGGCCGCCGCGTCCGGTTCAAGCCGAGCAGATCGCTGCTTGGGTGAATGTCACTTGTCGCCGGCCCGGGGATGGCCGGCAAAATCGCGGCGCGCTTTAGCCGCCCACCTTTTGCCGCATCCGGTCGATCAAATACGAGACTTGGCCGCCGCCCTGCTGGATGACCGCGGCGAACTCGTCGCGCTCGGTCACCGCCATGCTGACGCCGGCGACATAGGCGTCGGTGATCTTCCACCCGCCGCTGTTCACCAGGTGCCATTCGACGTGGATCTTGCCGCCGTCGTTGCGGATGATCTCGCTGTAGACGACCGTCTGGTCGCCTTGCTGCTGCGCGTTGATCGCGTGGAACTTCTCGCCGGCATATTCCGCGAGCCGACCGGCATAGGCCTGCGCCAGGTACTCGCGCAGCAGGCCCTGGAACTGCTCCTGCTGTTGGGGCGTGGCGACGCGCCAGTAGCGTCCGAGCACGAAGCGGGCGATGCCGGGCAGGTCGAAATCCGTCGCGAAGAGCTGGCGGAAGCGCTGCACGCGCGCTGCCGGAGGCACGCTCGGTCCCAGCACCTGGATCGCCTGCACGCCAAGGCCGTTGATGAAGCCGACCGGATCGGCCTGCGCGACCGCACGGGTCGGCGCGGCCAGCGTTCCGGCAGTCAGAAGCAGCGCGAAAAGCGCGAACCAGCGTCGAGTCATCGCGAGGCTAACGTCCGGAAGCGGTCGATGAGCCCATCGACGATTTTTGCAGGTCCGCGAGCGACCGGGCGGCCGGCGCCGGCGCGATCATCTGATAGGTCATCGCCGGGGTGGCGGCGGCGGGCAGCGCGGCGATCGATTGCGGCACCGGCGGCGGCGGCAGCGCGCTCGCCCCCTGCAGCGGCGCCGCGTTCGGCACGTCTTCCCTTTGGTGGCGGATCTGCGCCGCGCGGCGCTGGCGCGCCAGCGAGCGGATCGTCGCGTAGTAGTCGAGCGAGGTGCGCTCGATCTCGGCCAGGCTCTCGATATTGCGCGAGCGCTCGTCGATGCCCGACACGATACCGCGGGCAAAGCTCGCCCAGAGCTTGTTGTGATCGCTGGCGACGATGTTGCCAGGGTCGCCAAAGCTGTCGGCGACGTCGCCGAACAGGTCGCGCGGGTTCGAGGGCCCAAGGACCGGCAGCATCAGATAGGGACCCGAATTCACCCCCCAGGTCGCCAGCGTGATGCCGAGATCGTTGGTATGGAAGGGCACGCCGAACTTGCTCGCGACATCGATCATGCCGCCAAAGCCGATCGTCGTGTTGAGCAGCGCCCGGCCGACGGTCTCGCCCGCCAGCCCGGGCTGCCCTTGCAGCACGTCATTGGCGAAGATGATCGGCGAATTCAGGTTCTGCAGGAAATCGTGGATGATGTCGCGGATCGTGCTGGGAAGGACCGCGCGATAGGCGTTGGCCACCGGCACCAGCACCGCCCGGTCGACGCTCTGGTTAAAGCCGAAGATCGCCCGGTTGGTTGCCTCGTAGGGGTCGCTGGTGTCGTCGGGCGGGGGGGCGGCAATGGGCGCCGGCGCGAGCTGCTGCGCGGCCGCCGGATGTGCGCCGCAAAGCGCGAGAACGCCGAGCGCCGACGCGAAAATCACGCCCGGCAAAAGGTTCGCGGAATGACGGCGATGCATCAAAGGGCCTCGCTTTTCTTGGCTGACGGCGCGTGAGGATAATGACGAAACACGTGGGGATAATGACGAAGAACGTACGTGCGCGGCAAGCGATCCGTTCCGGGCATACAGCTATTATGCGTAGAAACCATTAACCATCACCCGCTTATTCCCGACGCGGGCACGGCTTGCAAGACAATCCTTCGCGTGGGCCGCCCGATGAGCCTCACCGGAGGTTGGGTGCGGCGCCTTTTTTAGGCTGGCGGCGGGCGCAATGCAAAGCTGGTCTTGACGATATAAAGATATCTTTATATGTTTGAACGATGCCTGACGCCGTGGAAAGCCATGCCTCGCTCCGCGATCTGCTGGCGGCGCTGCGCGCCGTCGCCGAGCCGACGCGGCTGCGGCTTCTCGTGCTCTGCGCGCGCGGCGAGCTGACGGTCAGCGAGCTCGCGCAAATCCTCGGCCAGAGCCAGCCGCGCGTCTCGCGTCATTTGAAGCTGATGTGCGAGGCGGGGCTGCTCGACCGGTTCCGCGAAGGCAGTTGGGTATTCTATCGCGTCGCCGCCGGCGGCGCGGCGAGCGCGCTCGCCGGCCAGCTCGTCGCCGCGTGCAGCGCGCACGAGCCGCCGGTCGCGCTCGACCTGCAGCGGCTCGTCGCGATCAAGCGACAGCGCGCCGAGCGCGCCGCCGCTTATTTTAGCGAGAATGCGCCGCATTGGGACCGCATCCGCTCGCTCTATATCGACGAACGCGAGGTCGAGGCGGCGCTGGCCGAACTCGTCGCCGCGCAGGCGCCGCGCGATCTGCTCGACATCGGCACCGGCACCGGGCGGATGATCGAGGTGCTGGCGCCGGGCGTCGGCCAGGCGCTCGGCATCGACCAGTCGCGCGAGATGCTGGCGGTGGCGCGGGTCAATCTCGAACGCGCCGGCACGTCGAACGGCATGGTGCGGCTGGGCGATATGTACCAGCTGCCGCTGCCCGACGCGTCGTTCGACGCGGTGGTGATCCACCAGGTGCTGCATTACGCCGACCGGCCGGCCGCGGCGATCGCCGAAGCGGCGCGGGTGCTGCGCCCGGGCGGCTTGCTGCTCGTCGTCGATTTCACCCCGCATGTGCTCGAGTTCCTGCGCGACGAGCACGCGCATCACCGGCTCGGCTTCACCGATGGCGAAGTCGCCGAATGGTGCAGCGATGCCGGGCTCGACCCCGCGCCGGCGCACCATCTCAAAGGCGACCCGCTGACCGTCGCGATCTGGGCGGCGCGGCGGCCGCCCGCGATCCGCGGCGAAACCCGCTCCGATACAACATCACCCGAACAGGTGCTGCAACCATGACCGACAGGCTGACGACCGATAGGCGAACGACCGACAGGCGCGGCACGGACCGGCCGCGCGGCCTGCTTGCCGCCGACCCGGCGCACGATTTCGATGCCGCGCCGCCACGCATCTCGTTCGAGTTCTTCCCGCCGAAGAGCCCCGAGATGGAAGAGCGGCTGTGGGAGGTGGTGAAGCGCATCGAGCCCTTGGCCCCGCGCTTTGTCTCGGTGACCTACGGCGCCGGCGGCTCGACCCGCGAGCGCACCCACGCGACGGTGCGCCGCATCCGCCAGGAGACCTCGCTCGAACCCGCCGCGCACCTCACCTGTGTCGCGGCGACGCGCGAGGAAATCGATGTCGTCGCCGCCGCGTATTGGGATGCCGGCATCCGCCATATCGTCGCGTTGCGCGGCGACCCGCCCAACAATCCGCTTGGCGGCGGCATGCCCGGCGGAGAACGCTACGCGCCGCATCCCGGCGGCTATGCGTTCGCCGCCGACCTCGTCGCCGGACTGAAGCGCGTCGCCGATTTCGAGATCAGCGTCGCCGCCTATCCCGAGACGCATCCCGAGGCGCAGAGCGACAACCACGATCTCGACAATCTGAAGGCCAAGCTCGACGCCGGCGCCAATCGGGCGATCACCCAGTTCTTTTTCGATGTCGACGTATTCCTCAATTTCCGCGACCGCGCCGCAGCGGCGGGGATCACCGTGCCGATCGTGCCCGGTATCCTCCCGGTAACCAATTTCGCGCAGCTTAAGCGCATGTCTGGAACCTGCGGCGCCTCTATTCCGCCCTGGATGGCGGCGCATTTCGACGGACTCGACGACGACCCCGACACGCGCCGGCTGGTCGCGACCTCGCTCGCCGCCGAGCAATGCCGCCGCCTCCAGGCCAACGGCGTCAACGAGTTCCATTTCTACACGCTCAACCGCGCCGACCTGATCGTCGCGATCTGCCACCTTCTCGGCGTGCGCGCGCCGAAGCCGGTGGCTGCGTAAGGCAAGTTGCGATGACCCATCTTCTTGATTACCTCGCCGACCGGGTGCTGTTGTGCGATGGCGCGATGGGCACCGAGACCCAGTCGCGCAATCTCGACATCGCGCGCGACTTCCACAATCACGAGAACTGCACCGAGATCCTGAGCGAGAGCCGGCCCGATCTGGTGCGCGAGATTCATCGCGGATATCTCGCGGCCGGGGCGGACGCGATCCAGACCAACAGCTTTGGCGGCTCGCCGATCACCCTCAACGAGTTCGGCATCGCCGAGAAGGCGTTCGCGCTCAACAAGCTCTCGGCCGAACTGGCGCGCGAGACGATCGCCGAGTTCGCGCATGATGGGCGCACCCGCTTCGTCCTCGGCTCGCTGGGCCCGGGCACGCGGCTGCCGAGCCTCGGCCATGTCGCCTACCAGCCGCTGGAAGATGCGCTGACCCGGCAATGCGACGGGCTCATCGCCGGCGGGGTCGACGCGATCCTCATCGAGACCTGCCAGGACCCGCTGCAGATCAAGGCCGCGGTCAACGGCGCCAAGCGGGCGCGCGAAGCGGCCGGGCTCGACATTCCGATCTTGGTGCAGGTGACGGTCGAGACCACCGGCACGCTGCTGGTCGGCGCCGACATCGCGGCGGCGGCGACGATCATCGACGCGCTCGGCGTCGACTCTCTCGGGCTCAACTGCGCGACCGGCCCGCGCGAGATGGCTGAGCATGTCAAATGGCTCGGCGACAACTGGCCGCGGCTCATCTCGGTGCAGCCCAATGCCGGGCTGCCCGAGCTGGTCAGCGGCCGCACGCAATACCCGCTGGGCCCGGAAGAGCTGAGCCAATGGCTCGAGCGCTTCGTGCTCGAAGACGGCGCCAACATCATCGGCGGCTGCTGCGGCACCGAACCCCGGCACATCGCCGCGCTCGACGCGATGCTGCAGCGCATCGGCCGCGCCAAGGAACCAAATGGCCGAAAGCGGCCGGTGCCGAAGCGGCGCAGCTCAGTGTGGCTGCCGTCGGTCGCCTCGCTCTACGGCCAGGTCGGGCTGCGCCAGGAGAACGCCTATCTGTCGATCGGCGAGCGCTGCAACGCCAACGGCTCGCGCGCCTTCCGCCGCCTGCAAGAGCAGCTCGACTGGGACGGCTGCGTCGAGATGGGCCGCGACCAGGTCAAGGAAGGCTCGCACACGCTCGATCTATGCACCGCCTTTGTCGGCCGCAACGAGGTCGCCGACATGACCGAGATGGTCACCCGCATGCGCGGCGCGGTGAATGCGCCGCTGGTGATCGACTCGACCGAATACCCGGTGCTCGACGCGGCGCTGCAGCTTTATGGCGGCAAGCCGATCATCAACTCGATCAATTTCGAGGACGGCGAGGAGGCGGCCGACAAGCGGCTCAGGCTGGCCCGCCGGTTCGGCGCGGCGGTGATCGCGCTGACCATCGACGAGCGCGGCATGGCCAAGGAGGTCGACGAGAAGATCGCAGTCGCCAAGCGGCTCTACGAGTTCGCCTGCGTCAAGCACGGGCTGCCGCCGAGCGACCTGCTGTTCGACCCGCTGACCTTCACGATCTGCACCGGCAACGCGGACGACCGCAAGCTTGGGCTCAACACGCTCGACGCGATCGAGCGCATCGCCAAGGAGCTGCCCGAGTGCCAGATCATCCTCGGCCTGTCGAACATCTCGTTCGGGCTCAACCCGCCGGCCCGGCAGGTGCTGAACTCGGTATTCCTCGACCATGCCTTGAAGCGCGGGATGACCGGCGCGATCGTGCATTTCTCGCGCATCCTGCCGCAGCACCGCATCGCCGAGGCCGAGTGGCAGACCGCCGAGGATCTGATCTTCGATCGCCGGCGGGAAGGTTACGACCCCCTGCAGGCGTTCATCGCCCTCTTCGAGGACCGCTCGGTCGAGAAGGCCGAGAAAAAGGGCCGGCCGGAGCAGCTCGAGGAGCGGCTGGCCTATCGCATCGTCGAGGGCGACCGGCTCGACCTCGACGCCGATCTCGACCTGGCGATGCAGTCGCA
>DASZLY010000467.1:0-1567 GCA_035552135.1 Allostellaceae bacterium
TCGGTGATCGGCATGCAGAAGGACGCCTCGGTCCGCCGCTTCGTCACCCGCATGCCCGGGCAGAAGCCGCAACCGGCCGAGGGTGAGGCGACCTTGTGCGGCGCGTTCATCGTCACCGACGACGCGACCGGCCGCTGCCGCCGCATCGAGCCGGCGCGGCTCGGCGGCTGCCTCGCGCCCAGCCTGCCGCTTCCGTGAAGCGGCAGCTGCAACGGGGCGATGTGTTCGCCATCATCGCTGCTGCGGCATTCGTCGTCGCCATGTTGGCGCTGCCATTTCTTCCAGCGCACCAAATTCAACTTAACTGGGGGTTTGATTCCCGCTGGAACTGTACTAACCCGGGTATTGACCCCATTTGCATCAAACGACTGCCTGGGCGCGCGAATTAAGATAAAGCGGACCTCGCTGGAATCTCCGAAGTACATCTGAGCATGGCTAAAGTCCTCATCACCTCGGCGCTGCCGTACATCAACGGCATCAAGCATCTCGGCAATCTGATCGGCTCGATGCTGAGCGCCGACGTGTACGCGCGGTTCATGCGCGCCACCGGCAACGAGGTGCTGTTCATCTGCGCCACCGACGAGCACGGCACGCCGGCCGAGATCGCCGCGCACGAAGCCGGTCTGCCGGTCGCGGAATATTGCCTGCAGCAGCACGAAATCCAGGCGCGCATCTATCGCGATTTCGCGCTCAGCTTCGACTATTTCGGGCGCAGCTCGTCGCCGCAGAATCACGAGCTGACCAACCATTTCTACCATCGCCTCGACGATGCCGGATTCATCGAAGAGCGCTCGATCGCGCAGGTCTATTCGGTCGACGACGGCCGTTTCCTGCCGGACCGCTACATCACCGGCACCTGCCCGCATTGCGGCTACGAGAACGCGCGCGGCGACCAGTGCGAGAACTGTACCCGGCTGCTCGAACCGACCGATCTCATCGACGCGCGGTCGGCGATTTCGGGCAGCCGCAATCTCGAGGTGCGCGAGACCAGGCACCTCTTCCTCAAGCTCACCAAGCTCGCCGGCCGGGTCGAGGAATGGATCGACTCGCGCCAGGACTGGCCGCTGCTCGTCAGCTCGATCGCCAAGGCCTGGCTCAAGGAGGGGCTGCAGGATCGTGGCATCACCCGCGACCTCAAATGGGGCGTGCCGGTCGACCGGCCGGGCTTTGACGGCAAGGTGTTCTACGTCTGGTTCGACGCGCCGATCGAATATATCGGCGCCACCAAGGAATGGGCCGACGCCGCGCCCGCGGGCGAAACCCGCGACTGGAAACGCTGGTGGTTCGACGCCGCCGACGTGCGCTATGTCGAGTTCATGGCCAAGGACAACGTGCCGTTCCACACGGTCAGCTTTCCGGCGACGATCCTCGGCTCGGGCGAGAACTGGAAGCTCACCGACTACATCAAGGGCTTTTCCTGGCTGACCTTCTACGGCGGCAAGTTCTCGACCAGCCAGCGGCGCGGCATTTTCCTCGACCAGGCGCTTGCCGAATACCCGTCGGATTACTGGCGCTACTGGCTTGTCGCCAACGCCCCGGAGACCGACGATTCCTCGTTCACCTTCAG
>DASZLY010000468.1:0-2997 GCA_035552135.1 Allostellaceae bacterium
GGCCTTCCTCGCCGGGCTGGAACATGAACTTGACCGTGCCGGGCAGCTCGTCGCGGCGGCGGTGCAAGAGGTGCACCGCCTGCACCAGCATCGCCGTGTGCGAATCGTGCCCGCAGGCGTGCATCCGGCCAGGCACCTGGCTGGCGAAGTCGAGCCCGGTCTCTTCCGGCATCGGCAGCGCGTCCATGTCGCCGCGCAACAGGATGGTGCGGCCGCTCTGCGAGCCGGATTTGGTCCCGGTCAGCGACACGACAAGGCCGGAGGTCGACTTGCTGCGCGCGATGTCGACGTCGAGCCCCTGCAGCCCGTCGAGCACCGCCTGCGTCGTGAGCGGCAGATTGAGGCCGAGCTCCGGCTGGGCATGGATGCGCCGGCGCAACGCAACCGCCGCCGGCAGCAGCGCTTTCGCCTCGTCGAGAAACTTCTCCAGCTCCGCCATGCGATCCTCCGGTTCGGCGCGCCTCGTGCGCGCGGGCGGCCGCAGCGATAGTAAACGATCCGCGCGGCTTTGCGCTCGGCGATTGCGGCTGGGCGATGTAAGATTCCCTCACATGGCGTGGACCCGGCGAGACCCAGGCGCACAGCGCGGCTACCATCACGGCAACCTGCGCGAGGCATTGATCGACGCGGCGCTCAATCTGATCGCGCAGAAAGGCCCGGCCGGGTTCACCTTTGCCGATGCGGCGCGCTGGGCCGGGGTCAGCTCGGCGGCGCCCTACCGGCATTTCCGCGACCGCGACGCGCTGCTCTCCGATGTCGCGCGGCGCGGCTTCGAGTCGTTCGAGGCGCATCTCGAGCGCGCCTGGGACGGCGGCAAGCCCGAGCCGTTTCGCGCCTTCGAGAATATCGGCCGCGCCTATTTGAGCTTCGCACGCAACGAGCCGGCCTATTACTCGGCGATGTTCGAGGCCGGGGTGCCGCTCGACGGCGACGCCGGGCTGCGCCAGGCGTCGGAGCGCGCCTTCGCGGTGCTGCGCCGCGCCTCCGAGGCGCTCGCCGCGCATGCGCCGGCCGACAAGCGCCCACCGGCGCTGATGATGAGCCTCCATGTCTGGGCGTTGTCGCACGGCGTCGCCTCGCTCTTCGCGCGCGGCGATGCCGGCCGCCGGGCGTTGCCGATGAGCGCCGAAGACCTGCTCGAAGCCGGCGTGCTGGTCTATCTGCGCGGCCTCGGGCTGATCGGCGATGCTACGCAAAAATGACCGCGCGACCCGCTTGACTCCGCGCATGCGGCGGCATAAGTGAATGTTAGTAACATTTACATAGGTGCGGCGATGAACCTCGTTGATCGCATCGACGATCTTGGCCGCGGCGGCTGGATCGCCGTCACCGTCCTCAGTTTCGTGTTCTTCTGGCCCTTGGGACTTGTCGTTCTGGGCTTTCTTTACGGGAGCGGGCGAATGGGATGCTGGCACCACGATAGCGGCGCGCCCTGGGGGGATCGCTGGCAGCGCAAGATGAACCGGATGCAGCGCGGCTTCGACCGCATGCAGCAGGGGATGGAGCGCATGCAGGCCGCGGCTGAGCGGTTCCGCGGCGCCTGGCAGGCGCGCGGCCCGCAGGGCCCCGGCTATCAGGGTCCGGCCTATCAGGGCGCCGGCCATCAGGGCGCCGGCCATCAGGGCCCCGGCTATCAGGGTCCGAGCGGCAACCGCGCGTTCGACGAATACCGCACCGAGACGCTGCGCCGGCTCGAAGACGAGCAGCGCGAGTTCCTGGAATTTCTCGAACGGCTGCGTCACGCCAAGGACAAGGCCGAGTTCGACCAGTTCATGACCGAGCGCCGGAGTATGCGCGACGCCACACCGCCGTCGCCTCAATCATAGCGATCCGCGGCGCGCTTAAGGTGTCGTCCCGGTGCAAGCCGGGACCCACCGTTCAGCTTTCGAGCGGCGGAAGAGTGGCCCAAGCCTTCGCCGGGCCGCCACGACAAGGCCGGGCGGATCCGAGCGGGCCGGACCAGGTCAGACCGTCGCGGGTGCCGGCTCGGCCAGGACTTCGCGCAAGGTGCGCGCCAGGTCCTGCCGGCGATAGGGCTTGTCGAGCAGCCGGAGGTTGACGCCGATCTCGTCGAGATCGGCGAGGCGGGTGCCCGGAAACCCCGATGTCAAGAGCACCTTGCCGCCCGGCCGGCGGGTCACGAACTCGCGCGCCAGCTGGCAGCCATCCATCTTGCCCGGCATGATGACGTCGGTGAGCAGCAGATCGACCTCGCGCCCCGCATCGAGCAGCGACAGCGCCTCGGCGGCGTTCTGCGCCTCGGCGACGCGGTAGCCGAGCTCGCCGAGTTGGCGCAGCAGCACGGCGCGCAGCCGGGCATTGTCCTCGACCACCAGGATGCGCTCGCCGGCGCCGTTGAGCAGCGCCGTATCGGCCGGCGCGGTGCCGGCGGCGTCGGCCGTCACCTCGTCGGGAGGCAGATAGAGGCGGAACGTCGTGCCGCGCCCCGGCTCGCTATAGACGTTGATGTGGCCGCCCGACTGCTTCAAGAACCCGAACACCATGCTGAGGCCGAGCCCGGTGCCCTTGCCCGGCTCCTTGGTGGTGAAGAACGGCTCGAAGACGCGCGCCATCACGTCGGGCGGCATGCCGGAGCCGGTGTCGCTGACCTCGATCAGCACATAGCCGCCGGGCGTCACCTCGACATGATCGGCGGCATAATCCTCGTCGAGATGGCGCACGCCGGTGGTGATGGACAGCCGGCCGCCCTTCGGCATCGCGTCGCGCGCATTGTTGGCGAGGTTGGCGATCGCGGTCTCGAGCTGCGAGGAATCGGCGCGCACCGGCGGGATCGCCTCGTCGAGATGCAGGGTGAGCTCGACCCGTTCGCCGAGCGTGCGGCGCAAGAGCTTGGTGATTTCGGCGATCAGCTTGTTGGCATCGACGCGCTCGGGGCGCAGCGGCTGGCGACGCGCAAAGGCCAAGAGCCGGCGGGTCAGCTCGGCGCCGTTGAATGCGGCGGTCATCGCCTCGTTGACCAGCTCCTTCTGGTCGCCG
>DASZLY010000469.1:0-16094 GCA_035552135.1 Allostellaceae bacterium
CAAAAAAATCCGTCACTCGCCCCTCATCTCGCTCGCGTGTTCGGCAAGCAGCAATCCCGCGCGGGTGCGCGACCCGAGCGCTGCAAAATGATGGAGGTCACGCGGATTGTCGATATCGAAGGCAATCCCCGGCAGGCACACGATGCATGGCGCGATGTCCTGCGCCCGCGCCGCGGCGAGATGCGGGTAGTAGCTGTCGTCGCCAAAGCGGAGCGGCACGGCCTGCGGCGGCGACATCAGAATGGCGTTGGAGCCGAGTTCGTCATGCGCCGGGGCGATCGTGAAGGCCGGCGCCGCGCCATGGGCCGCGATCAGCGTCTCGATCTCAGCCGAGGTCACCAGCGGCACGTCGCCGGGCAGGGTGAGGAGCGTGGCGTGGCCCTGCGCGACGAGATGCCGCGCGCCGGCATTGACCGCGCCGGTGTGGCCGTCATGCGCGCCGTCGGCGAGCGTCGCGGCGCCGTAGCGGCGGGCCAGCTTTTCGGCCTCTGGGTCGACGGTGACGAGGATGATACCGCCAAGGCTGCGAACGCCGGCGACCGCCTCTAGCACATCCTCGATCATCGCCAATGCCAGTTTCTGCCGCAGCGCCGCCGGGAGAGCCGGCGCCAGGCGCTGCTTGGCGCCGGGCGTCTCCTTGACCGGGATGACGGCCCAGACGTCGCCGGGATCACTCATCGCCGCAGCCGGTCCGCCGCGTCGAGCACGGTGCGCGCCAGCGCCTCGCGGTCTTCGAGCGTCACCATCAAGGTCGGCGCCAGCACGACCGGTAGCTCCAGCTCGGCGACCGCATCGCGATCGGTTTCATCGGCGACATAGGCGGTGAGAAAGTCGCGGTAATGCCGCGCCACCGCCGCCGCATCGACCGGCAAGCCCAGCTCTTCCATCATCTTGGCGGTCGGGCCTTTGACCGCCTTGCCGCCGATGATCGGCGACACCGCGACGACCGGCGCCGGGCACGCGCGCAGCGCCTCGCGGATGCCGGGAACGGCAAGGACGGGATCGATGCTGATGAACGGGTTCGAGGGACAAACGACGACCGCGCGCAGACCGGGATCGGCGAGCAAATCGAGAATGTCGGCGTTGGCCTTCGCGGTCGCGGCGCCGGCAAAATCGATGCGCCGCACCATCGGCTCGCAGCGCAGCCGCACAAAATAATCCTGAAAATCGAGCCAGCCGCGATCGGTATCGAGCCGGGTGCGCACCCGGTCGTCGCTCATCGGCAGGAGGCGCGCGGCAATGCCGAGCCGGCGGCGGAAATCCTCCATGATCGCCGAGAGGCTCTCGCCGGCGGCGAGCCGGCGGGTGCGCTCGACATGGGTCGCGAGGTCGCCGTCGCCGAGCCGGAACCAGGTCTCGCCCCCGAGCTGTTCGAGCGCCGTCATAAAGCTCCAAGTCTCGTCGCGGCGGCCCCAGCCGAGCTCGGGGTTTGCGGCCCCCGACAGCGTATAGAGCAGCGAGTCGAGATCGGGCGAGACCGCGAGGCCGAGATGCTCGAAATCGTCGCCGGTATTGGCGACGATCGTCAGCGTATCGGGTGGCAGGATGCGATACAGCCCGAGCGCCAGCTTGGCGCCGCCGACACCGCCCGACAGCGCGAGAACCGGGCCGTCACCTGCCATGAGGCGCACTCATCGGAACAGATCATGCTCCGGCGGGCGGACCAGCGCCAAGCCATCGGCTTCGGGCGCGGTCCAGTGCAGGCCGCGCACCAGCACCATCGGCATCGCCTCGTCGGCCTGGCCCATGACCAGCGAGGCGGCCGCCGCGACCTCGTCGGCAAAGCCGGTCTCGGTCACTTCCAGCGCGCGGCCGAAGAGATCGGGATGGCCGCGCCAGTCGATGATCGACGGCAGCCCAGCGGCGCCGAGCGCGATCCCGACCGTGCCGCGGCGAAACGGCCGCCCGAAACTGTCGCTGACGATGACCCCGACCGGCACACCGTAGGCGGCAACGAGTTGCTCGCGCAGCGCTCGCGCGGAGGCATCGGGATCGACCGGCAGCAGCAGCACGCGTTCGTGATGATCGCCGGGAGCGACGTTCGAATGGTCGATCCCGGCATTCGCCATCACCCAGCCGAGCCGATGCTCGGCGATGATGAGATTTTCGCGATGCCGCACGATCCGCTTCGACTCGGACAGCACGACCTGGCAGAAGCGCGCGCTCTTGCCGGTCTCGGCGGCCAGCTTGTGCGCCTCGGGCGAGGGATGCACCGTCGCCACGTCGACAAAGCGGTTCTCCGCCTTCGAGACGATCTTTTGCGCGACGACCAGCACATCGCCGGGCGCGGGCGCGATATCGGCATCGACCAGCGCCGAGATCGCCAGCGTGCCGAGATTATCGCCGGGCTGCACCATCGGCACGCCCGGCAGACTGATCACCTCCAGCCGGTTGGACATTACGGCAACCGCACTACCCGAACGCCTTGTGCAGCCGCGGCACGACCTGCTCGGCGTAGAGTTTGAGGAAGCGCGCCTGGTCGGGGCCGGGAGCATGAAACACGAGATGGGTGAAGCCGAGCTCGACATAGGGGCGGATGCGCTCGACCTGCTCGTCGGGGTCGCTGGAGACGATCCAGCGGCTTGCGGCGCGGTCGAGCGGCAGCGCGTCGGCGCGGCGCTCCATCTCCATCGGGTCTTCGACACCCATCTTCTCTTCCGGCGACAGCGCCAGCGCCGCCCAGTGGCGGGTCAGCTCCTTGGCGTGCTGCGCGTCGGTGTCGAACGAGACTTTGACCTCGATCATCTTTTCGAGGCTGGCATTCTCCCGCCCGGCGCGGGTGAGGCCCTCGGCAACCTTGCCAGTCAGCTCGGTATAGAGGGCAGGGGCCTTGCCGCTGGTGCAGATGAAGCCCTCGGCGATCTGCCCCGCCATCGCCGCCGCGAGCGGGCCCGACGCGGCGACCCAGATCGGCACCTTGTTCTTGGGCTTGTCGTAGATCGTCGCGTCTTGGGTGCGATAGAACTGGCCCTCGAACGTCACCCGGTCCTGCGTCCACAGCGTGTTGATAAGACGGATCGCCTCGCGCAGCCGGTCGCGCCGTTCCTTCGCGCCCGGCCAGGTGATGCCCGCCGAGGGCACTTCATTGAGCGACTCGCCGGTACCGAGCCCGAGCACGACGCGGCCAGGGAACATCGACCCCATCGTGCCGAACGCCTGCGCGACGATCGACGGGTGGTAGCGGAAGGTCGGCGTCGCGACGCTGGTGCCGATGACGACGCGCTTGGTGCTGGCGCCGAGGGCGCCGAGCCAGGCAAGCGAATTGGGTGCGTGCCCATCGGTATGCTTCCACGGCTGGAAATGGTCGCTGACAAAGACCGAGTCGAACCCGACTTCCTCGGCGAGCACCGAGAAGTCCAGCAATTCGCGCGGCCCGAATTGCTCGGCCGACGCCTTGTATCCGATTTTCAGCACGGGCTTGCTCCTTAAACCTTCGCCAGCACGTCCTCGCGCAAGCGCTTCATATTGGCGATGACCTCGCCGGCATTGGCGCCGTCGAAGCTGAAATCGACCGCGACGATGCCGATATCCTTGAACGCGCGCAGATCACCGATGATGGCGTCGTTCGAGCCGGAGAATAGGCGGCGGTCGCCATTATCGGCCTTCTCGGGCACGCCCGGGCCACGCTGCGAAACGCGGTAGGCAACGGCGATCTCCTTCGGGTCGCGGCCCTGTTCGCGGCAATGGCGGTGCAGCCGGTCGATACCGCCCTTGAACCGCTCCAGCGTGTCGAGCCGGAATTGCGGGTTGGTGCCGATCGGGTACCAACCGTCGCCGAGTTTCGCGGTACGGCGCAGCGCCGGGCCGCTCTCGCCGCCGACCCAGATCGGCACGCGCTTCTGCACCGGGCGCGGCTGAAAGAAGATATTCGAGAAATTGACGTATTTGCCGCTGAACGTCGGGTTTTCGTTGGTCCACAGCTCGCGGCATGCGAGCAGGTATTCGTCGGTGACGGCGCCGCGTTCGGCGAATGGGTCGGTGCCGATCGCCTCGAACTCCTCGCGGCACCAGCCGGCGCCGACGCCGAGCGTCAGCCGGCCCTCCGACAGCACGTCGATCGTCGCGAGGATTTTCGCGGTCAGCACCGCCGGGCGGTGCGGCACGACCATGACCGAAGTCACCAGCCGCAGCTTGCTGGTTTTGGCGGCGACAAAGGTCACCGCGGTCAGCTGCTCGTGGCGGTCGCCGCCGGCGCGCCCGGGAAATTCGCCGGTGTCGGAATAGGGGTATTTCGCCTCGAGCTCGCGCGGAATGACGACATGGTCGGAGAGCGTGCAGTAATCAAAGCCGAGTGCCTCGCCCTCCTGGGCGATGCGTGCCAGATCGCGCGCGCCCGAAAGCGGGCCGCTGACCGGCGCCCCGAAACCCCATTGCATGGCCCTGCTCCCGACCGGATGACGATTGGCCGGTAGCCTAGAACCATCGCCCGATAACGGCTAGTCCGTCCTTCGGAACCTCACAATTCGAGGATGCGCCGCAGCCCGTCCTCGACGGCTTTGAGGTCAGGCGCGGAAAGCTGGCCGGCAGTGCGGGTGAGGCGGCTTTTGTCGACCGCGCGCGCCTGGTCGCATACCGCGACCCGGCCCTCGCCGGCCGAAGGGGTGGCCACGACAATTGGCGGGCGTGCCCGAGCGCCCGCTGCCAGCGGCACCACGACGACGGTGCGCCGCGCGCGGTTGAGCGCATCCGCGGTGACCACGACCGCCGGGCGCATCGGCCGCATCTCGCCGCTCTCGACCGCCTCGAAATCGACCCACCAGATATCGCCGCGGCGCACCGCCTCGCCGTTCGGCGCGGAGGCGGCCATTATTCGCGCGTCCCGTCGCCGGACGGCGCCGCGCCGCCATCGGCCAGCGCACTGTCCCAACCGCCCAGTTCGGCGGCGAGCACCGTGTCGTTCTCCACCGCGACCGCCGCGAGATAAAGCGGGTCAGCCTCGCCGACGCCGTCCGGCGGCAGCGCCTGCTCCAGCAGGTCCTGGATGAATTTGCTGCGCTGGCGCGCGGGCACCGAGCGCTTCAGCCGGCGTACCAGCTCATCGGGTAGATGCAGTAAAAGCTGCTGCGTGGTCATGGCAGCACCTCTCCATAGCGATAGGGATATCAATATCGCTATGAAGAGGTCGCCGCAAGGGCGGGAAACTTAGCTGCAGCCGCTGGTCGAGCCGCAAGTGTTGCATTTGAGGCAGGTGCCGTTGCGTACCAGGGTAAAGTTGCCGCATTCGCCACAGCTATCGCCCTCATAGCCTTTCATGCGCGCCTCGCGGATTTGTTCCATCCGCGGATCGGCGGTAAGGGCAGCGAATTCGACCGTTTCGAGGGTGTCAGCCGCGACCGCGAGCGAGCCGGTCGCAAAAAGCGGCATTTCGCTTGCCGGCGCATCTGCCCGCGCGGTCGCCACGCCGTTGCGCTTGCCGCCGTGCAGCACGGTCAGCTTGTTGCGGACATAGCCGCGCGATGCGACCTTCTCGACGATCGCCGCCATTTCGGCGCCGACCGACGCGCTCTCTTCATCGTCGATCTCGCGCAGATTCGACTCGGCGACGATGCCCTTGCCGATCGTGTCGGGCATCAGGTCGGCGGGCTCGACATGCGCAAGGTCGTTGCGCCCGAGATAGGATACTGCGAGTTCACGGAAAATGTAGTCGAGGATCGAGGTCGCCATCTTGATCGCGTCGTTGCCTTCGACCATCCCCGCCGGCTCGAACCGGGTGAAGGTGAAGGCCTCCACGAACTCCTCGAGCGGCACGCCGTATTGCAGCCCGAGCGAGATGGCGATCGCGAAATTGTTCATCAGCGAGCGGAAGGCCGAGCCTTCCTTGTGCATGTCGATGAACACCTCGGCGAGTTTGCCATCCTCGTATTCGCCGGTGCGCAGATAGACCTTGTGGCCCCCGACTACCGCCTTCTGCGTATAGCCCTTGCGGCGGTTCGACAACCGGCGGCGCTCGGCGCGCGCCACGACGCGCTCGATGATCCGTTCGACAATGCGCTCGGCGACGACCGGCACACGCTCGGCAGGCGATTGGGCGAGTAGCTCGGCGGCCCTGTCCTCGGCCTCGTCGTCTTCGCCGAAGAGGCTCGAGGCCAGCGGCTGTGACAGCTTGGAGCCGTCGCGGTAAAGCGCGGTCGCCTTGAGGCCGAGCCGCCAGGACAGCATGTATGCGTCCTTGCATTCCTCGACCGTCGCGGCGTTCGGCATGTTGATCGTCTTCGAGATCGCGCCGGTGATGAAGGGCTGTGCCGCGGCCATCATGCGGATATGGCTATCGACCGACAGGCAGCGTTTGCCGAGCCGGCCGCAGGGATTGGCGCAGTCAAAGACGGCGAGATGGTCAGGCTTCAGGTGAGGAGCACCCTCCAAAGTCATTGCACCGCAACAATACGTGTTCGCGCTATCGATATCGCTACGCGTGAAGCCCAGCGCCACCAGCAGGTCAAAGCTCGGGTCGTTGAGCATTTCGGCGGCGATGCCCAGCGTATCGATGCAGAACGCTTCGCCGAGCGTCCATTTGTTGAATGCGAACTTGATATCGAATGCGGAAGCCAGCGCTCCCTCGATCGCGTTGAGCGAGTTTGCGTCGAACCCCTTGGCGGCGAGCGTCTCATGGTTGATCGCCGGCCCGCCCTTGAGCGTGCCGTGCCCCAGCGCGTAGCGCTCGATATGCTCGATCGCGTGCTCGTCATAGCCGAGGGTGCGCAGGGCGCCGGGCACCATGCGGTTGATAATCTTGAAATAGCCGCCGCCGGCGAGCTTCTTGAACTTGACGAGCGCGAAATCGGGCTCGATGCCGGTCGTGTCGCAATCCATCACCAGGCCGATCGTGCCGGTCGGCGCGATGACCGTGGTCTGCGCGTTGCGGAAGCCATGCTTCTCGCCGAGCGCCAGCGCCGCGTCCCATGCCGCGGCCGCCGCCTCGACCAGCGGCTTGTCGGAGCAGTTCGCCGCATCGAGCGGCACCGGCGGCACCGCCAGCGCCTCGTAACCGCCGCCATCGCCATGCGCGGCGCGCCGATGGTTGCGGATGACGCGCAGCATCTGGTCGCGGTTCTTGGCGTAATGCGGGAACGCGCCGAGCTCAGCGGCCATTTCGGCCGAGGTCGCGTAGCAGGTGCCGGTGAGCAGCGCGGTGATCGCGGCGGCGATTGCCCGGCCCTCGGCGCTGTCATAGGGAATGCCCATCGACATCAACAGACCGCCGAGATTGGCGTAGCCGAGCCCCAGTGTGCGATAGGCATAGCTGAGCCGGGCGATCTCGCGCGATGGGAACTGCGCCATCATCACGCTGATCTCAAGGACGATCGTCCACAGCCGCGTCGCATGGCGGAAATCGCCGACGCTGAATCCCTCTTCGCCGCGATAGGTCATCAGGTTGAGCGAGGCGAGGTTGCACGCCGTGTCGTCGAGGAACATGTACTCCGAGCACGGATTCGACGCATTGATGCGGCCGCTCTCGGGGCAGGTGTGCCAGTCGTTGATCGTCGTGTCGAACTGCACGCCGGGATCGGCCGAGGCCCAGGCGGCATAGGCGATGCGGTCCCACAGCGCGGCGGCGGGTACCGTTTTGGCGAGCTTGCCGTCGGTGCGGCGGATGAGGTTCCAGTCGGCGCCCTTGGCGACCGCGTCGAGAAACTCGTTGGTGATGCGGACCGTGTTGTTGGAATTCTGCCCGGCGACGGTCAGATAGGCTTCCGAATCCCAGTCGGTGTCATAGGTCCGGAAATCGATCGTCTCGTAGCCCTGCCGTGCAAAGTGGATCGCGCGCTGGATGATACTCTCCGGAATCATCACCGCCCGCGCCGCGCGGATTTCGCGCTTCAGCGCCGGGTTCTTCGCGGGGTCGAATGGGTCGGCGACATCGCTCGCGCGGCACGCCGCCATGATCAGGTTGAGGTGTTTGGCGCAGAGCCTGGAGCCGGCAACGAGCGCGGCGACCTTCTGCTCCTCGATCACCTTCCAGTCGATGAAATCCTCGATGTCCGGGTGATCGGTGTCGACGATCACCATTTTCGCGGCGCGGCGCGTCGTGCCGCCCGACTTGATCGCGCCGGCCGCGCGGTCGCCGATCTTGAGGAAGCTCATCAGCCCCGACGAGCGGCCGCCACCCGACAGCCGCTCGCCGTCGCCGCGCAGCCGCGAGAAATTGGAGCCGGTGCCCGAGCCGTATTTGAAGAGGCGCGCCTCGCGCACCCACAAATCCATGATCCCGCCCTCGTTGACGAGATCGTCGGCGACTGACTGGATGAAGCAGGCATGCGGCTGCGGGTGCTCGTAGGCGCTTTCCGACGCCTTGATCTTGCCGGTCTTGTAGTCGGCATAGAAATGCCCCTGCGCCGGCCCGTCGATGCCATAGGCCCAGTACAGCCCGGTATTGAACCACTGCGGCGAGTTGGGTGCGCCCATCTGCGCCGCCAGCATGTAGCGCAACTCGTCGAAATAGGCGCGGGCATCCTCCTCGGCGTCGAAATAGCCGCCCTTCCAGCCCCAATAGGTCCAGGTGCCGGCGAGCCGGTCGAAGCACTGCTTGGCGCTGGTTTCGCCGCCCGAGCGCTCGTCCTTCGGCACCAGCGCGAGCTTGTCGTCATCGGCTGTGCGGCGCCACAGCCAGGACGGCACGCCCTCTTCGTCGACCGGGGCGAGGATCGACGGCACGCCCGCCTTGCGCAGGTATTTCTGCGCGAGGATGTCGCACGCCACCTGGCTCCATTCCGCCGGGACCTCGACGCCTTCGGCCGCGAAGACAACCGATCCGTCGGGGTTGCGAATCTCGCTCGTCGCAGTACGGAAGGCGATGCTTTCGTATGGGTCTCGGCCTGCAGTGGTAAAGCGCCGCGCGATATGCATAACTTCCCCCGGTTCTCTGGGGATTTTCCGATCAGCTTGCCGCTAGATCGGGTGCCCCTGTGCAAATCAACCACTCGATTATGTGCCTCGGTCCGGGGGCGATCAACATGTATGTCGAAAATTCTGTTGGCCACTATATATAGAAGAGGGGTTGACAGGGGATGCGACTCGCGTTCCGGCCGCTCAACTCCTGCGATAGCGCGGGGTGCCGCGGTGGCTCTTTACCCGTACCGCGCGGCGGTGCGATAGTCCGCGCGCTCTGACGGAACGGAACGATGACGACGCTGGGGACGCGACTCTTGACCTGGCTGCGCGGCGAGCTGATCGGCTCCGACCGCTACGGCAACAGCTATTACCGCCTCAAACATAACCATCCCTCGGGGCGGGGCGGCGGCCGGTTCAGCCGCGAGCGGCGCTGGGTCATCTACAAGGGCGAGCCGGAGGGGTCGAAAGTGCCGTCGGAATGGCATGCCTGGCTGCATCATACGGTCGACGAGGTACCCGGCGAGCATCGCCGCTATGATTGGGAAAAGGACCACGAACCCAATCTGACCGGGACGCCGCGGGCCTACCACCCGCGCGGCTCGGTGCTGTTGGGCGGGCATCGTGCCCGCGCCACCGGCGACTACGAGCCGTGGTCGCCCGAGTAGCGCCGTCGGGACGGCCGGAAACGCGCGGAGCCAGACATGAAAGGCAATGTCATCGAGACCGTGATGGGCGCGGTCGTGCTGCTGGTGGCCGCGCTATTTTTGTTCTTCGCCTACAGCACCAGTCAGATGCGGTCTATGAAGGGTTACGAGCTCTCAGCGAATTTCGAGCATATCGACGGGATTCGCGATGGCAGCGACGTGCGCATCAGCGGCATCAAGGTCGGTTCGGTGCTGCAGACCAGCCTCGACCCGAAGACCTTTCTTGCGACGGTGCGGATGAGCGTCGAGCCCTCGGTCACGCTGCCCGACGACTCGGTGGCAGAGGTCGTGTCCTCGAGCCTCCTCGGCGACAAATACATGTCGCTGGTGCCGGGCGGCTCGGACAAGGATATCCCGCCGGGCGGACAGATCAAGTTCACCCAATCCTCGGTCAGCCTCGAGCATCTGATCGGGCAGATGATGTTTTCGCCGCCGGCCGGCGGCAAGAAGCCGGGCGAGGGCGGCGATGCGGCCGGCTCGGGCGCGCCGGCCGGCAACGCCCCGGCGGCCGAGGCGCCGGCGCCCGCACCCGCACCCGCACCGGCAAAGCCTTAGCCGCGTCATGGCCAAGACGGCGACCGAGGAATTCCCGGTCTGGCTGACGCCGGAAGGCGAGAAGGTGTCGTGCATCGAGAAGATCAAGGTGCTCAACGAGAATCTGGCGGAGCTGCGCGAGCTGGCGCAGGACGCGCTCGAGGACGGTGTGCTGATGGGCTGCGACGAGGCGCAGTTGCGCGAGGTGCTGGCCGGGATCGTCGCCGGCCTGGTCAACCCCTACAAGAAATGATGGCCCTACAGGAATGACGGCCATGCAAGAAATGACGGCCCGCGCCTGAATGCGCCTGCTTCTCGCGGCGGCGGCCGGGATGGCAGCGACGGCGACCGCCTCGGCCGCGATGATTCCCGAGCCGATTGCGGTGCTGCAGGGGCTCGACAAGATTTCCGCGCGGACGTCGCGGATCGAAACGCCGGTCGGCGCGTCGGTGCAATTCGGCACGCTGTCGATCGTGGTGCGCGACTGCGAGCAGAGTACGCCCGAGAGCGCGCCGGAAAACGCCGCGTTCATCCAGATTTACGAGACCCCGCCCGGCGAGGAGAAAAAGCGCCTTTTCAGCGGCTGGATGTTTTCGTCGAGCCCGGCCCTGTCGGGGCTCGAGCACCCGGTCTACGACGTGACGCTGCTCGCCTGCAAAGCAGCCAATGCGGCGCCGCCCGCGGCCGCCGCGCCGCCGGCGCCCGCGCCGCCATCTCCGTCACCTGCGCCGGGCAAATCGCGCGGAAAGACGCAGCGATAGCGCAGCGCCCCGGCGAGCAGGCGGCGATACTGTGCGCGCGGCACCTCGACCGCACCAAAGCGTGCGAGATGTGGCGTGACAAATTGCAGGTCGAGTAGGCGATAACCGGCCGAGCGCAGCAGCGCGACGAGGTGCACCAGCGCCACCTTGCTGGCGTCGGCCTGGCGGCTGAACATGCTCTCGCCAAAGAACGCGCCGCCGATCGATACGCCGTAGAGCCCGCCCACCAGCGCACCCGCCTGCCAGCATTCGACGCTGTGCGCGAAGCCATGCGCGTGGAGCGCGCTGTAGACCCGCACGATCTCGGCGTTGATCCAGGTGTTCGGGCGCTTTTCGCTCGCCTCGGCGCAGCCGGCGAGGGTCGCGGCGAAATCGCTGTCGACGCGCACCTCGAAGAGCCCCTGGCGCACCACGCGGCGCAGCCGGCGCGGTACGTGCAGCGCGTCGAGCGGCAGGATGCCGCGGTGCTCGGGATCGACCCAGAACAGCTCCGGATCGTCCGCCGACTCGGCCATCGGGAAGATGCCGGCCTGATAGGCCTTGAGGAGAATTTCCGGGGTGAGCGGAACCCGCATCGCTTCGCTCTAGCCGTCGTTGCGCCCAAGGAACCGCTCGAGCCAGCCGATGTCGTAATCGCCGCCGCGGAAATCGGCATTGTCGAGGAGGCGCTGGTGCAAGGGGATCGTCGTCTCGATGCCGCCGATGACGTATTCCTCCATCGCCCGCCGCAACCGCATCAGGCATTCATCGCGGTCGCCGCCGCTGGCGATGAGCTTGGCGACAAGGCTGTCGTAGAACGGCGGCACCTCGTAGCCCTGATAGAGCCCGCTATCGACGCGGATGCCCGGCCCGCCCGGCGCGTGATACTCGCTGACGCGGCCGGGCGAGGGGCGGAAATCGTCCGGGTTCTCGGCGTTGATGCGGCATTCTATGGCATGGCCGCGCAGCTGGATGTCGCTCTGGCGGTAGCCGAGCGGCTCGCCGGCGGCGATGCGCAACTGTTCGCGCACGAGGTCGATGCCACTGATCGCCTCGCTGATCGTGTGCTCGACCTGGAGTCGCGTGTTCATCTCGATGAAGAAGAATTCGCCGCCCTGATAGAGGAACTCGATCGTCCCGGCGCTCTGATAGCCGAGCCGTTCCATCGCCCTGACCGCGATCTGCGCGACGCGCTCGCGCGCCGCGGGGTCGAGACCGGGCGACGGCGTTTCCTCGAGAATCTTCTGGTGATGGCGCTGCAGCGAGCAGTCGCGCTCGCCGAGATGCACGACCGTGCCCTGTCCGTCGCCCAAGAGCTGCACCTCGATATGGCGCGGCCGGTCGAGAAAGCGCTCCATATAGACTGAGGAATCGCCGAACGCCGCCTGCGCCTCGGCCTGCGCCAATGGCAGCAGCATGCGCAGATCGGCTTCGTTATGCGCGAGCTTCATGCCGCGGCCGCCGCCGCCGGCCGCCGCCTTGAGCAGCACCGGATAGCCGATGCCGCGCGCGGATTCGATCGCCGTGCCGGCATCGGCGAGTGCGTTCGGCGAGCCGGGAACCGTCGGAATGCCAAGCTCGCGCGCCGCCGCCTTGGCGCGCACCTTGTCGCCCATCATCCTGATGTGCTCGGGCGTCGGTCCGATAAAGGTAAAACCGTGCTCCACCACCATGTCGGCGAAATCGGCGTTTTCCGACAGGAAGCCGATGCCGGGATGGATCGCGTCGGCCCCGGTGATCGTCGCCGCCGAGAGGATCGACGGGATGTTGAGATAGCTCGCCCGCGCTGGCGGCGGGCCGATGCAGACGCTTTCGTCGGCGAGCCGGACGTTCATCGCGTTGGCGTCGGCGGTCGAATGCGCCGCGACCGTCTTGATGCCCATGTCACGGCAGGCGCGATGGATGCGCAGCGCGATCTCGCCGCGATTGGCGATGAGCACCTTTTCGAACATGCGATCAGGATAAACGAGGGGAGCGCGTTATTCGATCAGCATCAGCGCGGTGCCGTACTCGACCGGCTCGGCGTCGCCAACGAAAACCTGCGACAGCTTGCCGGCACGCGGCGCGCGAATCTGGTTCATCACCTTCATCGCCTCGATGATCATCAGCGTCTGCCCTTCGGCGATCGTGTCGCCAACCTTGACGTAAGGCGCCTGCCCCGGCTCGGCGGCGAGATAGGCGATGCCGACCAGCGGCGCCTTCAGCACGCCCGGGTGATCGTGGCCGTTCGCGCCGGGGCGGGCGGCACCGTTGCTCCCCGGGGGCGGCGCGGCGGCTGCAAGCGTCTTTTCGCCCGAAGATGGCGAGTTCGCGGCGACAGGCGACGCGGCGACCACCTGGCGCGACACGCGGATCCGCTGGTCTCCCGCCGAACACTCGATCTCGGTAAGCCTGGTCTCGTCGAGCAGCTTCGCCAGCGAGCGGATCAGGTCGGGATCGGGTGCCAGCGTCGCACGGCGGCCGCGGAATCTCACCGAGGAGTCCCGCTCGGCTTGACCTCGATCAGGCTCGCGATTGCTTCGAGGGCCAGTTCGTAGCCCTGCGGCCCCAGCCCAAAAATCCCGCCATTCGCGGCGAGGCTGACATAGGAAAGATGGCGGAAGCTCTCGCGCCGGAAGATGTTCGACAGATGCACCTCGATGATCGGCAAGTCTGCCGCCTTGAGCGCGTCATGCACGGCGACCGAAGTATGCGTCAGCGCGCCGGCATTGAGGATGATGCCGTCGGCCGACTCGCGCGCCTCCTGTATCCAGTCGACCATCTGGCCTTCATGGTTCGTCTGGCGGAAATCGATCTGCAGATCGAGCGCCTCGGCGCGCGCCAGGCAGCGCTGCTCGACATCGGCCAACGTGTCATAGCCATAGGTCGCGGGCTCGCGCACGCCGAGCAGGTTTAAATTCGGCCCGTTCAAGATAAAGACGATCGGCAAGCGCGCCTCCGCAGCTTGGCCCCGCCTTATAGCACGGGGCCAGCCAAGGGCAAGGCGAGGCCGCTCGCCTAGCTTGCGATCGCGGCGCTATTCGGCCGCGGCGAGGGTGATCTGCGCCGGAGCGGCCGGTGCTTCGCGCGAGGCGGCCCAATAGCCGAGACCGACGATCCCCGCACCGCTGACGATATTGCCGAGCGACACCCACAGAAGATTCCAGCCCATCCCGGCAATTGTCACCGTGTCGGGGTGCGGCGCGAGCAACGCGATCGCGAAGATCGTCATGTTGGCGATCGAGTGCTCGAACCCGCTGGCGATAAAAGCATACAGGCACCAGAAGATGGCGATGCATTTCGCGGTATCGTTGGTCATCCGCTGCGACGTCCAGATCGCCAGGCAGACCAGCCAGTTGCATAGAATTCCGCGCGCGAACAATTCGAGCGCCGGCGCATTCATCTTCGCCGCGGCGACATTGATCATCAGGTGGCTCTGCGCCGACAGGATCACCCCGCCGCCGCCGGCGACGAACAGCGCACCGAGCACTAGGCAGCCGGCGAGATTGCCGATCCAGGTCATTACCCAACTCGCGCCGAGATCGGCGCCGCCGATCTTGCGCTGCAGCCAGCCGATCGTCATGAACATGGTATGACCGGTGAACAGGTCCGAACCGGCGAAGATCACCAGCGTCAAGGCGACCGCGAACGATGCGCCCATCGCCAGCGGCCGGACGCCGGGGTCGAGGTTCGAGCCGATGCTGAAGATGAGGATGATGCCGAGCCCGACATAGGCCCCGGCCAGCATCGCGCTGATGAAGAAACCGCCGGGCGAGCGCCGCAGAAAGGCTGCTTTGGCGACGGCGGTCTTGGCGAACTGATCGACGGTTTCAAGGAACATTGAGATTCTCCATAGGCTTGATATCAGAGTCTTAATAGACGTCGCGCAGATAACGACCGTCGCGGGCAAGGCGGACGAGATAGGCTTTGGCACCGCCCACATCCATGCGGCCTTCCTTGGCGACGATGTAGGCGAGGCCGCGGTCGACATCGCGCGCCATGCGCTCCGCGTCGCCGCAGACGTAGAGATACGCGCCCTCTTCGAGCCAGGCCCACAGGGCGGCGGCGTTCTCCAACATCCGGTGCTGCACGTAGATCTTGTGTTCCTGGTCGCGCGAAAACGCGGTGTCGAGGCGGCTGAGCAGCCCGTCACGGTGATAGGCGTTGAGCTCGCCCTCGAACAGGAAATCGCTGGTACGGCGCGGATTGCCGAAGAACAGCCAGTTGCGCCCGGTCGCGCCGGTCACCCGGCGCTCTTCGAGAAAGGCGCGGAACGGCGCGACGCCGGTGCCCGGGCCGATCATGATCACCGGCCGGTCCGCCGCCGGCAGCCGGAAACCCTCGGCTGGATTGACGTAGACCGATACGGTCCCGCCCGGCATCAGGCGGTCGCTGAGAAAGGTCGAGGCGACGCCGCAACGCTCGCGCCCGCGCATCCGGTAGCGCACCACGGCGACGGCCAGATGGATGTCGCCAGGCTGCGTCTTCGGTGACGAGGCGATCGAATAGAGCCGCGGCGCCAGCGGGTCGAGCGCCGAGACCAGCTCAGAGAGCGGCGGCCGCGCCGATGGGAAGTTTTCCAGCAGGTCGAGCAGGTCGGCATTGTCGGGCCCCGCCCCGGGATAGCCTTCGGCCATCGCCTGCAGGATCCGCGACTCCCCGCGATCGACGGCACGCGACGCGAGCACCTCGACCGCGTCATCGGAGGGCCGTCTGATTTCGCAGCATTCGCTCAGCGCCTCGAACAGCGGGCGTTCGATCCCGTCCGGCGATTGCACCGGCGTGTCTTGTGTCGCCGCGAGCCGCTCGATGATCGCGGTGACGAGCTCCGGGCTGTTGCGCGCGACGACGCCGAGGCTGTCCCCGGCCTGATAGGCCAGCGCGCCCTCCACCGCCGAGAGCACAATGTGTCGCGTATCCTTGTCCGCCCCGGCGCTGTGCAGGGTAAGGGCCTGGTGCAGCCGCGCGACGGCGGTCGTGCCGGGGGTGATCTCCACCGGCGGTGCGGGCGGCGCGATCGCGACCGTCGACGTTGGCATAATGGGCGATGGCGGTGCGGTGAACTCGGCGAGCAGCTCCTTCAGCTTGCGCGCGGTCGCCTTGCCGCCCGGCATGCAGCGGCTTAGCGACGGCTCGGCGCCGCTGGCGATCGCGCTCGCGTAGCTGTCGCAGAGATAGCCGCATTGCCCGCAGTCAAGCTGCGCCATCGCCGCCATCAGCACGCGATCGGGTGCGCGCCCGGCGGCAAGCTCCAGCCGCTCGTCCAGCGAGAGAACCGGATCGTGCCACGGCAAGTCGCCGTCGTCCG
>DASZLY010000470.1:0-28884 GCA_035552135.1 Allostellaceae bacterium
ATGCGCCGCCAGCTCCTCGATCTCGACGCCACCCTCGGCCGAGGCGATCAGCGTCGTGCGCCCGCTCGACCGGTCGACCGACAGCGCGAGGTAGAGCTCGCGGGCGATGTCGGACGCCGCCTCGACATAGACGCGCTTGACGTCGCGGCCTTGCGGCCCGGTCTGGTGGGTGACGAGTTGTTTGCCGAGCATCGCGGCCGCCGCCTCGCCGGCTTCCTCGGGTGTTTTGACGAGTTTGACGCCGCCCGCCTTGCCGCGGCCGCCGGCATGGATCTGCGCCTTGACCGCCCAGAGATGCCCGCCGAGCCGGCGCGCCGCCGCTTCGGCCTCGGCGGCGGTATAGGCGACGCCGCCCGGCTGCACCGGCACGCCGTATCTCGCCAGCAGCTCCTTCGCCTGGTACTCGTGGATATTCATTGCCCGGCCTAAGCCTGGGCCTGCAGCTTCTTCGCCACTTCGATGAGCTCGCGCACCCCGGCGCAGGATTTGTCGAACGCCGCCTTCTCGCCCGCGTCGAGCTGGATTTCGACGATCCGCTCGACGCCGCCGGCGCCGATCACCACCGGCACGCCGACATAGAGATCCTTGATGCCGTATTGGCCGTCGAGCAGCGCGGCGCAGGGCAGCACCCGCTTCTTGTCGAGCAGGTAGGCCTCGGCCATCGAGATCGCCGCGCTCGCCGGCGCGTAGAAGGCCGAGCCGGTCTTCAGGTAGTTGACGATCTCGGCGCCGCCGTCGCGCGTGCGCTGAACGATCTGGTCGATTTTGGCCTGGGTCGTCCAACCCATCTTGATGATGTCCGGCAGCGGGATGCCGGCGACCGTCGTATAGCGGATCGACGGCACCATCGTGTCGCCATGCCCGCCGAGCACGAAGGCGGTGACGTCCTCGACCGAGACGCCCAACTCCTCGGCGATGAAATAGCGGAACCGCGCGCTGTCGAGCACACCGGCCATGCCGACGACGCGATTGGCCGGCAGGCCGCAGGCCTGGCGCATCACCCACACCATGACGTCGAGCGGGTTGGTGATGGTGATGACAAAGGCGCCGGGGCAATGCTCCTTGATCGCCGCGCCGACCTGCCCGACCACCTTGGTGTTGATGCCGATCAGATCGTCGCGGCTCATGCCGGGCTTGCGCGGCACGCCGGCGGTGACGATCACCACGTCGGCGCCCTTGATCGCGGCATAGTCGTTGGCGCCGGTGATGCTGGCGTCGTAGCCCTCGATCGACGAACCCTGGATGATGTCGAGCGCCTTCCCTTGCGGCACGCCGTCGACGATGTCGAACAGGACGACGTCACCCAGCTGCTTGATCCCGGCCAGCAGGGCGAGCGTGCCGCCGATCTGCCCGGCGCCGATCAGCGCGATCTTCTTGCGTGCCATCTTATGCCTCTTGTCTGAATGCGCCGGGTTTAGCGCGATTTTCCTGGCCCGGCAAGGCGGGCGGGGATCGGTGCGGCGCGACGAATCGGGTCGCGGAGGAATCTCATTCCCGCCTTACTCCTCGACGATCTCCCGGCCCACATCCGGCCCCCAATCCCACGCTTTGGCTTCTGACTCCGGTGCCGCGTGGGCGATATAGTCTTCGCTCTGCATCTCCATCAGGCGCGAGACGGTGCGCTGGAACTCGAAGCTGCCGTCGCCTTCGACATAGATCTGTTGCGGCGGCACCTCGGCCGAGGCGACGAGCAAGGTGCGCGCCTCGTAGAGCGTGTCGATGAGGATGTGGAAGCGCTGCGCCTCGTTGCGCCGGGCCGGCGGCAGGCGCGGAATGCCCTCGATGACGATTGCCGCGAAGCGCTCGACGAGGGCCAGGTAATCGATCGCGGAATGCGCCTCGGCGCACAATTCGGCAAAGCTGAACCAGGCGGTGTGGCCGGCGCAGCGCGGCACGGCAAACGGCCGCGCCATCACCGTCAGCGTCTCGTTATGCTCCGGCATGCCCTCGGTCAGCGCGGCGAACGCGTCTTCGAGCGCCTGGTCCGCGCGCTCGCCGAGCGGCTGGAAATACACCGGCTTGCCGACCATGCGCGCCAGCCGGTAGTCGCGGCCGCTATCGAGTTCGACGGTGGCGAGACGTTCCTGCAACAGCGCGATGAACGGCAGAAAGCGTTCGCGCTGCAGCCCGTGCTCGTAGAGCCGCTCGGGGTGCCGGTTCGAGGTCGCGACGATAACGGTGCCGGCGTCGAACAGCGCGCGGAATAGGCGCTCCAGAATCATCGCGTCGGCGATGTCGTTGACCTGGAACTCGTCGAAGCACAGGAGATGCGCTTCGGCGGCGATCGCCTCGGCGACGCGCAGAATCGGCTGGCGCGAACGGGCACGGCGCTCGCGCTCCATGCGGTCGTGCACTTCGAGCATGAAGGCGTGGAAATGCACCCGGCGCCTTTTCTCCAGCGGCGCGGCGGCGAAGAACAAATCCATCAGCATCGATTTGCCGCGGCCCACCGGGCCCCACAAATAGAGCCCCTTCGGCGCCGGCTCCGCCGCGCCAAGGCCGAGCCGCGCCAACCAGCCGCGCGCCGCCGGCCGGTGCGTCAGGAGCTCGCGATAGAGGCCTTGCAGCCGCTCGACCGCACGAGCCTGCGCCGGGTCGGGACGGATCAGCCCCGCCGCGCGGCGCTCGCGGTAGAGCGCCTGCGGCCCGCCTTCCGATGGCGTTTCGAGAAAAATTTCCGCCGACATCCTCAGCCCAGCACGACCGCGACATCGCCCTCGGCGATCGGCTCGCCCTCGGCGACGAGGATTTCCTTCACCACCCCGTCGCGCGGGGCGACGAGCGGGATTTCCATCTTCATCGATTCGAGGATGATGAGAGTGTCCTCCTCGCCGACCTTGTCACCGACCGCGACTTCGATCTTCCACACCGCGCCGGCGATCTCGCTCCGCACCCGCAAATCGGCCATATCCCCTCGCTTGCCCACAATGTTCTCCGAAGCGGAAGCGATTCCGCCGGCGGGTAAATTACTCTAAGCTGCGGCGGCTTTAGCAAGAGGAGGCGGCGATGCCGGATGGCCACGATACGATGCGGCACAGCACCACCGAGGACGACATCACCGCCACGGTGCTGGCGCGCTTTGCCGCGACACAAGACCCGCGCCTCAAGCGGATCATGCTGGGGCTCATCAAGCATCTCCACGCATTCGTCAAAGAGGTCGAGCTCACCGAGGCCGAGTGGTTCCAGGCGATCGAGATCCTCACCGAAGCCGGCAAGATGTGCAGCGACAAGCGCCAGGAATTCATTCTGTTCTCGGATACGCTGGGCGTCTCGATGGTGGTCGACCTGATCGGCCACCGCAAACCGGAGGGCGCCACCGAATCGACCGTGTTCGGCCCGTTCCACCGGCTCGGCTCGCCCGAGATGGCGCCGGGCGGCAACATCGCGCATCACGACACGGCCGGCATCCCGACCCTGGTCAGCGGCCGGGTGCTCGATCTCGACGGCAAGCCGATCGCCGGCGCGGTGCTCGATGTCTGGCAGACGCAATCGAACGGGCTCTACGATTCGCAGGATGCGGCCGTCGACGGGCTGCACATGCGCGGCAAGTTCACCACCGATAGCGAAGGCCGCTATCTGATCCGTACGGTGCGGCCGGTCAACTACCCGATCCCGTCGGACGGGCCGGTCGGCGCGATGCTGAAGGCGACCGGCCGCCACCCGTGGCGCCCGGCGCACATCCATTTCGTCGTGATGGCCGACGGCTACGAGGCGGTGACGACGCATATCTTCGACCGCACCGACGAGTATCTCGAAAGCGACGCGGTGTTCGCGGTCAAGGATTCGCTGATCTGCGATTTCACCCGCCACGAAGCGCCGACCGATACCGCCGCCAAGCTCGGGATCAAGGGCCCGGTGCTCACCGCGGAATTCGATTTCGTGCTGAAGCCCGCGGGCGATGCGGCGCAGGTCGATGTGCTCGACGCGCAGCGCCGTCTCGCGGCGCTCGGCACGCGTTGAGCAGTCACGATGTCGCCTTAACGATTTCGCGGGCGCCAAGCCTTCCCCCAGCCGGGGCGTCCGGGAAATCTTCACCGAAAGTTAAGCATACGCGTTTACCATTTTTATCGGTTTTGCCGTTCGTCGAACGAGGTTGGGGGACCAGATGTCGATTACCGACGCGCCTGTCGCAGCGATGGATGACGAGCGCGAGCCCAGGGCCGAGGAGCTTACCGGCCGCGAGCGCCGCGAATCCGAACGGGCGATCCGCTACTGGGAGCGCAAGATCGAAAAGCTCGGCCGTTCCGCCACCGTCGCCGCGCTCGACCTTGGCGAGATCAATTCGGTCGACTGGTCGCACCGCTTCGTGATCGCCGTGGATCCGGTGGTCGAGAATTCGTCCCTGCTCCTCTACGGCTCCGACTTCGCCAAGCTGCTCGACCTGCCGCCCAAGGGCACGCCGCACGTGCCGATGGTGCGCCAGCTTCCGCGGCATCTCTCGAACGTCTTCATGCAGGGCTGCGGCGACGCGCATCTGCAGCGCCAGCCGGTGCGCATGGAGGGCGAGGTCGCGCGCCCCGACGGACGGCGCGAACTCTACCGCGCCGCATTCATCCCGGTCGGGGTCAAGGAGAACTCGCTGACCCATCTCGCGTTCGGCGCGTTCAACAGTTGCATCGCCGCGCCAATGGCGGCCTAGCAGGACTGCGCCGCCCCGGCTGCTTTTCGGCTGAGACGCTCGCGGTCCGGTCATCCAATCAGCGTGCGCGCCTTCTCGGCAAGGCCGACGACGCGCCGCCAATAGGCCGCGAAGCGCGTGTCCCGGGTCTGGCCGCGGACATAGCGGATATAGATCTGCTGGATGATGACGGCGAGCTTGAACGCCGCGAACACCTGGTACCACAGGATGTCGCCGACATCGCTGCCGGTGCGCGCGGCGTACCGCGCGATCGCCTCGGCACGCGACGGGAAACCGTCGCGCCAGGTCGGCATCGCGGCGATCTCGCGCCAGGCCGGGTCGTCGCCCGGCTCGACCCAGTAGTTCAGCACATAGCCTAGATCGGCGAGCGGATCGCCGCGCGTGCACATGTCCCAGTCGAGCACCGCCACGATGCGCGCCGGGTCGGCGGCGTCGAGCAGGCAATTGTCGAGCCGGTAGTCGTTGTGCAGCAGCGCGCCGGCGCGCTCCCCGGGCAGCGTGCGGGCGAGCCAGTCGAGCACCGGCGCCATGCCGTCGCGCGAGGCAGCCTCTTCCGCCCCGCCGAGCGACGCCTCCCAGCGCCGCGTCCAGCCGGAAAGCTGGCGCTCGAGATAACCCTCGACCCGGCCGAGATCGCCCAGCCCGATCTCGCCCGGCTCGACAAGATGCAAATCGGCGAGCGCGTCGACCAGCGCCAGGCCAATGCGCCGGTTGAGCTCGGGCTGCCCGGCAAAGTCGCCCGGAATGTCGTCGCGGATGACAAAGCCGCGGCGGCGCTCCTCGACAATGAACACCGCGCCGATGATGCTCTCATCCTCGCACAGCAGGAGGCTTTGCGGCGCCAGCCGGTAGCGCAGGCTGAGCGCCGACAGCACGCGATGCTCGCGCCGCATGTCATGCGCGCCGGGCGGGATCGGCCCCAAAGGCGGTCGCCGCAGCACGAATTCGCGTGCCGCCTCCCCCTCACCGAAGCGCAAGAGGTAGGTGAGATTGGCCTTGCCGCCGTGGAACTGGGCGATTGTCAGGGCCCCCTCGGCGCCCGTCAGATGCGCGCGCAGATAGGGTTCGAGCCGGGCGGTGTCGAGCCGCTCGTCCGGCCGCTCGGCGATCAGCTCGGCCGCTTCGAGAGCGGGGTTCGGCTGCACCGCCATCTAGCGTCCTTCGAGGCTTTGCTGCGCAAAGCGCCTCAGGATGAGGAATTTTGGTGAGGGCATCCGGGCATGCGACGGCATCAAGAAAATCGCCTCATCCCGAGGCGGCTCGCGAAGCGAGCCCTCGAAGGACGCGCTGAGCCGATCGGGCCCAGATCATTTGCGCAGCTCGACCCGGGCGATCGCGCGGCGGTGCACCTCGTCCGGGCCGTCGACGATGCGCATCACCCGCGAGCGTGCCCAGGCATAGGCGAGGCCGAAATCCTGGCTGACGCCGGCGCCGCCATGCGCCTGGATCGCGCGGTCGATCACCGCGAGCAGCATTTTCGGCGCGACCACCTTGATCATCGCGATCTCGGCCTGTGCCGCCTTGTTGCCGACCGTGTCCATCATATGCGCGGCCTTGAGGGTCAGCAGGCGCGTTTGCTCGATCTCCATGCGCGAATCGGCGATCCATTCGCGGATCACCCCCTGGTCGGCGAGCGGCCGGCCGAAGGCGGTGCGGCTCTTGACCCGCGCCACCATCGCCTCGAGCGAGCGCTCGGCAAGCCCGATCATCCGCATGCAGTGGTGGATGCGGCCGGGACCGAGCCGGCCTTGGGCGATCTCGAAGCCGCGTCCTTCGCCGAGAAGGATGTTCTCGGCCGGCACGCGCACATCCTTGAACTCGACCTCGGCGTGGCCGTGCGGCGCGTCGTCGTAGCCGAACACGGTCAATGGCCGCACCACGTTGACGCCGGGCGTGTCGCGCGGCACCAGGATCATCGATTGCTGCTCGTGACGCGGCGCGTTGGGGTCGGTCTTGCCCATCAGGATGAAGATCTTGCAGCGCGGGTCCATCGCGCCGCTGGTCCACCATTTGCGGGCGTTGACGACATAGCCCTGGTTGCCGTCGCGCTCGATGCGCGCCTCGATATTGGTCGCGTCGGACGAGGCCACCGCCGGTTCGGTCATCGCGAAGGACGAGCGGATCTCGCCGGCAAGCAGCGGCTTCAGCCATTGCTCTTGCTGCGCCGGCGTCGCGTAGCGCACCAGCGTTTCCATGTTGCCGGTATCGGGCGCCGATCAGTTGAACACTTCGGGCGCGATCGGGCTGCGGCCCATGATCTCGCAAAGCGGCGCATATTCGAGGTTGTTGAGCCCCGCTCCGAGCTCGGATTCCGGCAGGAACAGGTTCCACAGCCCCTCGGCCCGCGCCCGCGTTTTGAGCTCCTCCATGACCGGCGGGATCTGCCAGCGCGTCGGCGCCTCGGCGAGCTGACGCTCGAATATCTTCTCGGCCGGGTAGACCTCGCGGTCCATGAAGGCGATCAGCTGCGCCTTGAGGCGTTCGGTCTTGGGCGACAGGTCGAAATCCATGGCGGTTCCTCGCTCCCTCACGCCGGCTTTTGCAGCAGCGCGAGGATCTTGTCCAACTTCTCCAACTCCAGGCGTCCGAGCTCCTGGAGGATCGTCTCGATCTCCTCCTTGGCCGCGATGTTGGTGTCGTAATCGTGCTGCGCCTGCACGCGGTCGCGCTCGGCTTGGCGGTTCTGGCTCATCAGGATCAGCGGCGAGCTATAGGCCGCCTCCGCCGACATGAACAGGTTGAACAGGATAAAGGGGTAGGGGTCCCACTGGTAACGGTCGAACAGCCAGATCGTGTTGACCACCACCCAGACGAAAAAGATCACGCTCTGGATGATGATGAACCGCCACGAGCCGATAAACGAAGCGACCTGATCGGCGATGCGCTCGCCGGCCGAGCTGCCTTCCGCGTGAATGTGATGCCAGGGCTTCAGGGGTCGCATGTGGTTGAGTGCCTTTCCGCCGGTGTGGCGGCGATTGTCGGCTGACGGCGGCGTGCCTGTCGAGCCGGTTGAGCGGGCGCGCCGGTACCATCAACCTTGCGCTAACCATTTGCCGGGTAAGCTTTCGGGATGGGCGCGGAAGTTGCAGTTCTGGAACTCGATCCCGCCGGGATCGCGCCCGGCGGGGATTACGGCATGTGGACCGGGCATCGCGTTGCCGAGGACCGCTCGTCGTGGCATCCGCTGGTGCGCCGGTTCTACGAGTATTGGCGCGATATCGCGCCGCCCGGCCGGTTGCCGGGACGCCAGCACATTGCGCCCGAGGACATCGTGCCGGTCCTGTCGCGGCTGTGGATCATGGATGTGTTCCGCAACCCGCTGCGCTTCCGCTACCGGCTGGTCGGTACCGACATCACCCGCTCGGTGCAGCGCGAGCTGACCGGGATGTGGCTCGACGAGGCGCAGCCGGAATCGGTGCACAACGTCAATTTGCGCGACCGCTACCGCTTCATCCTCGAAACCCGGCAGCCGACCTGGCGGCGCGGCCCGACCATGTGGCACCGCGACCCGACGCACCGCATGGTCGAGAATTGCCTGGCGCCGCTGGCGAGCGACGGCGAGACGGTCGACAAGATCATCGCCGTCTCGGTGATCTTCGACGCGATGGGCCGGGAGATTTAGCCCCGGCCGCTCGGGTCGTCGCCGAGCTTGACAATCAGCTTGCCGAAATTGCGGCCCTGCAACAGCCCGATAAAGGCTTGCGGCGCATTGTCGATGCCCTCGACGATGTCCTCGCGGTATTTGAGCGCGCCGGAGCGCACCAGCGGCGCCGCCATCGCCAGATATTCCGGCCGCAGCGCGGCATGGTCGCTGACGATAAAGCCCTGGATCCTGAGCCGTTTGCGCACCGCCGCGACGAGGCTCGGGCCGGGGCGCGGCTCGACGTCGTTATATTCGGCGATCATGCCGCACATAATCATCCGGCCGAAATCGTTGAGCCGCGGATAGACCGCGCGCTGCACCGCGCCGCCGACATTCTCGAAATAGACGTCGATGCCCTTCGGGCAGGCGTCGTCGAGCGCGGCCCCAAGGTCGCCGCGATGGTCGAGGCAGGCGGCGAAACCGAGTTCTTGCGTGACGTAGCGGCATTTGTCGGCGCCGCCGGCGATGCCGACGATGCGGCACCCTTCGCGCTTGGCGAGCTGGCCGGCAACCGCGCCGACCGCGCCGGAGGCAGCGGAAATCACCACGGTCTCGCCGGGTTTCGGCTGGCCGATCGTCTTCAATCCGGCATAGGCGGTGAGCCCCGGCATGCCGAGAATGCCGAGCGCGGCCGAGATCGGCGCCGCTTCGGGATCGAGCTTGGTGAGGCCGGCGCCGTCGACGGCGCTATGGGTCTGCCAGCCATAGCCGCCGGCGACGCAATCGCCCTCGCGGAAGTTGGGATCGCGCGAGCGCATCACCTGGCCGACGACGCGGCCCTCGATGACGTCGCCGAGCCCGGTCGGCTTGGCGTAGGAGCGCTGGCCGCTGATCCGTCCGCGCATATAGGGGTCGAGCGACAGGTAGATGCCGCGCAGCAGCACCTGGCCGTCGCCCGGCTCGGGCAGCGGCGCGTCCACGATGGCGAAATCGTCCGGCACCGGCATGCCGTCCGGCCGCCGCTTCAGCAGGACCCGTCGATTGGTTTCGGGCATGGGTCGTCTCCCCTCGGGCGATTGCCTGTTCTGCCTGATATTTGCAGCAAATTATCAGGCGGAACAGGCACGCGTCGGCATGACGAAGATACCGGCGAACCCCATCGCACGATCCCACCATGCCACGGGATTGCGGCAATTTTAGCGGCGACGACGCGCCGCCTCGCCAGACTCAGTCGGGGGTGCGGGTCGACTGCCAGGTGACCATCTGCCATTTGCCGCCCTTGTTGGCGTAGACGTCGGTGAAGCGGACGCCGAAGCTGTTCGCCTTGCCGCCGGAATTGACGCTGATCTTGCACTCGCCGGTCAGCACCACGGTGTCGCCGAGGTCCTGCGCCTTGACGTTCGACGGCACCACCGAGGTGTAGACCGTCGAGCCCGATTCCATGTTGCCGATGAGGCTGTGCTTGGTGTCGAGGCGGGCCGAGGAATGGGTGTAGATCAGGTCGTCGGAAATGATCTCGTTGAGCGTCTTGATGTCCTTCTCGGCCATCGCGGTCATCCGCTTGCGGTCGAGGTCGATGATCGTCTGCCCGTTGCCTGCCATGATTTCCTCCCGTGGTGGATATCCCCATCGTGTCTCAAATACCGTCTCAACCGACAGAACAATTTCAACCGCTCCCCGGCGAAAGCCGGGGCCCACTTTTCTGCTGCTCGAGCGATGGATAGATGGGTCCCGGTTTTCGCCGGGAAGCGGTAGCTGGGGCTACCGCACCTCCAGCACCAGCTTGCCCTGCAAATGGCGGCTTTCGCTGACGCGGTGCGCCTCGGCTGCGTCGGCGAATCTATAGCGGGTGATCGCCGGCGGCCAGACCGCCCCCGCCGCGAGCAGCTCGGCCATGCGGTCGAGATGCGCGCGGTCGCGGTCGACCTTCGGCCGCAGCACCTGGACGTCGTCACGGCTGGGCTTGAACCCGGCCGGCGCGGCGGCAATCCACACGAGGCGCCCGCCCGGCTTCAGCACGTCGTAGGAACGCACCTGCACCTCGCCGCCGACGGTGTCGAACACCACATCGCAGACCCGGCCGAGCGCGGTGAAATCCTCCTTCTGGTAATCGATCACCCGGTCGGCGCCGAGCTCTTTGACGTAATCGTGGTTCCTGGCGCTGGCGGTGGTGATGACCTGCGCGCCGATATGCTTGGCGAGCTGGATGGCAAAGCCGGCGACCCCGCCGGCGCCGCCCTGGATCAGCACGGTCTCGCCCTTTTTGAGCTTGGCGGTGTCTTCGAGCGCCCAGATCGCGGTGAGGCTGGTCAGCGCCATCGCCGCCGCCTCGGCATGGCTGAGCGTTGGCGGCTTCCGGCCGATGATCGCCGCCTTGATCGCGATCTTCTCGGCATAGGCGCCCTCGGTGCCGGGGATCGTCACACCGACCACCTCGTCGCCGATTTTGAGGTCGGCGCCCGGCCCCACCGCGCTCACGATCCCTGAGAAATCGCGCCCAAGGATATGCGGGAATTTGAGGTTGCCGGCGGCGTAGTGGCTGCCGCCCAGCCGCATCTTGTAGTCGGCGGCATTGATGCTCGCGGCTTGGATGTCGACGACGACGTCGCCCGGCCCGGCGACCGGGTCCGGCGCGTCGCCGTAGACCAGCTTGTCGATCCCGCCATGCCCGGTCAGCAGCATCGCCTTCATGCGTTCCTCCGTCGGGTCCGTCAGTTCGCGAGATTATTTTTTTAAGAAAAAAATGGCCGTAAGAGATGCCATCGCCGCTAAGGCCTGCACGATGACCGATATCGCCACAACCCTGGATTTCGCTAACGTCACGCTAACGCGGTTTTTCTGCTCCGGCTGGGCAGCGGACGTTCTTGCGCGTTTTTGAGCTTTCATGGCTACTCCCCGATGCCTATGGGGCCGGAAGCGAAAAATGCAGTTCCGAATAAGTAAGAGCCGCGATCAAGGTCATAATTAGGGAGCCGACAAATACTTTATAATGTGCAATCCACGCTTTCGCGGTGGCTGCGGGGGCGGACAATAACGGCGTACTGAAAACCGCACCACTGGCCGCCATCACCATTGCCGGGAGCATCATGACGATTGTCGCTCCGAGAGCAACAGGGGCCCACTCCGGCACCGGTCGATGGGCTTCGAGTGCCTCCCAAAGCTCGTAAATGGTCGAGGCGCCCATGGCAATCACTGCCCAGCAAAGTTGTCCGTCCTTGACGGCGGTCATGAATTTCAAAGCCGGTTGCGGCGGCAGCGGCAACAGCTTGAGGACGGCGATCCCGAACAGCGGTAGACCCAGCGGCGCGACGATATTCACCAAAAACCACCCGGTCAAAAAGAACATCCGGAAATCCTTGCGTCATTCCCCACGACAAGTTGCTTGCGGATATCATCGATCAACTTTTTACGAATCCCAAGTCATTCTGCTCATTCCGCGAGCTAGCTCATCCGCAAAAGAGAAAGCTCCCCGCCCGGGGGCGGGGAGCTTCTTCTTCGCTCGCCGCCGCCGGGCTTACGCGCCGGCGGCGGCGGGATGTTCCCGGGTCACGCCCGGGGAGAGCGTCAATTGGGGTGGAACACCAGCGTGCGCAACTCGATGCTTTCGCGCGGGAAGGCATCGGCCGGCGTCGTCGGGTCGGTGAACGAGGTGTGCGGCATGAACCGCGCCCGTCCATCGTTCTTCGAATCCATGATCTTCAGCAGCAGCGCCTCGTCGCGCCGCAGCTCCGGCGCGTAGTACCAGCGATGCGCCGGGTTGTAGGTCACCGAGTAGGTCTCGCCGACGCGGGTCTGGTAGACGAGGTCGGAGGGAACCAAATCGTCATCGGCGACGGTGCGTGCGTCGCACAGCGCCAGCGGCGCGTCCTCCAGCGGGCCCTTGATCGGCCGCCACAGATTGATCACCTGCACCCGGCCTTTCAGCAGCTCGTCGGCCTCGTCGGGCAGGAGGTCGCGCACCCGCTGCGGCCCCGAGCGGGCGGTGTGGTCGACATGGACGCGGGACGCCGGCTGGCGCGGACCGTTGCGCGAGTAGTCGCGCAAACCCGCGATGCGGCGGCGCTGCAGATGGTCGAAGATGAAGACGCGGCTCGCCCCGGTATGCGCCTTGAGGAATTCCTCGGCCTCCGGGTAGTAGACCTGCCGCACCTCGTCGTCGTCCCAGAAATCCTTGACCGCGGTGCGCTGCTCGACCAGGCCGAAGCCCTCGCGATCGAGGTCCAGCTCGTGCTGGATCGGGCGCATGTCGTAGATGTGCATCGTGTGCGGGTCATAGGTCATGTTCGAGCGCGCTTCGCCCGGGTCCGGGTCATAGGCGAGGTAGCGCGGCCGCGCGGTCATCGGCGCCATGTAGTTGAGTTCGCCCTCGACATGGGGAAGCCGTGCGCGGTCGAGTGTGGCTTGGGCGGTCATCGGCTAGCTCCTTGTTGCGTTCGTGTGGGGCTCGGTTGCTGTGGGGCCTCTGCCTTAGAACGGCGGGAAGCGGGAAAAGTCGGTCCACGCCGCCCGAGTGGCGTCCTGCCGCCGGTCATCGGGCAACGATACCATCCCGGCCCACAATTTGCCGAGTGCCTGCGTGGCGCGGCCCCACAATCCGGTGGCGGTCGCCGTGCGCTGCCTGGTCATCGTCGTTACTCCTTCCAGAACGGTCTGTTGGCGAGGAAGTCGGCGTCGGCGCGGGTGATGCCGATATCCTGCAGCATCATCTCGCTGAGCCCGGCAAGCTCGCGGCGGTCGTGCACGCGGCGGCGCCACTGGCGCAGCGTCGCGATCGGGCTAAAATGCATGGCTGTCATGTTAGTGCTCCTAATCTCTCAGCCCGGAGCAGATCGGCTCCTTGCGGGTAGAAATGAGCGCGCTCATATCAATCGACAAACGAGAGTTTCTCAGCCATTGGATTAGAAAACCTCATGCGATCGAACGGGCATCTGCCACCGCTGAGCGCGCTCCGGGCATTTGAGGCGGCGGCGCGGCTGCAGAGCTTTTCCAAGGCGGCCGACGAGCTCAACGTCACCCCGGCGGCGGTCAGCCATCAGATCCATGCGCTCGAGGAGGACCTTGGCGTCAGCCTCTTCCACCGCCGCAACCGCGCGGTCGAGCTGACCGCGTCGGCGCGCGTGCTGTTGCCGGGACTCTCGGAGGCGTTCGCCGGCATCCAGGCCTCGGTGCGGCGGTTGCACTCGCACAACGACACCGGGATGCTGACCGTCACCGCCTCGCCTTCCTTCGCCGGCAAATGGCTGGTGCAGCGCCTCTACCGCTTTCAGCAGCGCCATCCCGATATCGACGTGCGGATTTCGGCGACGGATGTGACGGTCGATCTGATGCGCGGCGATTTCGACATCGCGATCCGCTACGGCACCGGGCGCTATCCGGGACTGGGGGTCGAACTGCTGCTGCGCAACGAGGTGTTTCCCGCCTGCAGCCCCGCGCTGTTGCGCGGCGGCGCGCCGCTCGAAACCCCCGCCGATCTGCGCCACCACCAGCTGATCCACGACCAGCAGATCGACCGCGACCCGCTGGCGCCGACCTGGTCGATGTGGCTCAAGGCGGCCAAGGTCGACGCTTCCATCGCGGCGCACGGGCTCAGCTTCAACAATAACGTGCTGGCGCTGGAGTCGGCGCTCGCCGGCCACGGCGTGACCTTGGCCTACAGCACGACTGCCGCGAGCGATCTCGCCGCGGGCCGCCTGGTGCGGCTGTTCTCGCTCTCGCTGCCCGACAATTTCGCCTATTACCTGGTGACCGCCCCGGGCGCGCTGGAGCGCCCCAAGGTCAAGGCGTTCCGCGACTGGCTGCGCGAGGAGGCGGATGCTTGACGCTCAACGCGACAAGCGTGCTGGCGATCGACCCGTTCTAATCCTATATTGCGCGATATGGATACCACGCCCCGCCTCGACGGGACCGCCTCTGAAACCATTGCTGAAAAGCGGCGGCGGCTGTTCCTGGAAGCCGAGATGATTGCCGAGGCAGAAGCGGAGATCGATGCCGGGATGCTGGTGGACGAGACCGAGGTCGATGCCTGGATCGACAGCCTCGGCACCGCCACTGAGTTGCCGATACCGAAACCCGGCCGCTCAACCGCATAACTGTTGCCGCGCCGACTACTCTATTCTCCGCGAGCGCTCGCGGATCTCGCCGCCCTGTATCGCTGGCAGACGCAGCCCGGATCGGGTACGTCAGCGCTTCGGCGCGTGAAATCCATTCGACAGGCGATCCGCAGGCTGAGATTGCATCCCTGCCGACATCCTGTCGGCGAGCATCCCGGCATCCGCGAGCTTCCCTGTAACGGCGGCTACCGCGTGCTTTACCGCGTCGTCCCCGATACGGGCCGGGACGAAACGGCTGGCGATGTCCAGATTTTGCGCGTGTTCGGCCCGGGCCAATCGCGCGCCCGGGGCTAACCCGCCCCGCCTACCGGTACATCCGCAGATGCAGGCTGGGGTGCCACAAGAGCTTGCCGAGCCCGGCGACGGCTTTCGCCATCACCGGCAGCCAGCGCTCGTGGTTGAGCGCCTTGAGCGCCAGCGCCGCGGGCCCGTACAGCGCGAGCTGGACGCAGCCGCCAACCATCAGCCGCAGCGCGCGGCCCCATTCGCGCGGCTTGACCGTGGTGCAGACAAAGGTCGTCGTCTGCGCGCCGCGAAAGGCGCGGCGCAGTAGGTAGTCGGGCTCCAGCCGGTCGGCCGGCACGCTCTCCCAGGCGATCGCCTCGCCGCACCACACCATGGCGCAACCGCGCAGGGTGAGCTGGCGCAGGAACACGGTGTCCTCGCCGCCGCTCCTGCCGAGCCGCGGCAGGAACGGCTCGTCATCGACGAAGCAGCGTGCCTTGACAAAGAGGCTGTTGCCGATGTTCCAGCGCAGCAGCCTGGTGCCGGTCGGCACCAGTGCGTCGCGGGTGTAGACGCGCTGGCGATAGGGGTCGATCGCGCTCCCCGCCGGAAAGCGCGGCAGCACCGGGCCGACCACCGCGTCGGCGCCGGTGCGGTCGAGCGTCGCGAGAAAATGGGCGAGCCAGTCGGGCTCGGCCTCCTCGTCGTCGTCGAGAAAGGCGAGCATGCGTCCGGCGGCGTTGGCGACGCCGGCGTTGCGGGCATGCGAGATGCCGGGCCGAGGCTCGTGGACATAGCGGATCGGCACCGCACTCTCGGCCGCCAGTGCGGCCGCGAGCGGCCCGGCCGAGCCGTCGGGGTCGTTGTCGACGACGAGGATTTCGAACGCCGCCGCAACGCCGCGCTGCGCCTCAATGCTGGCGATGGCGCGGGCGAGGCCGTCCGGCCGGCGATAGGTCGGAATGACGATCGTCGTCTCGATCATGCGGCGAGCATTGCGGGCGGCAATTAATTTATCGACAACGCAATGGCGCTAAACACGCAGTCTGGGTCGTCAGCGTCGCGGGGATCGATGAAACGGGCATTGAGGCGTGTGTCGTTGGCCGCGCGGCTGGCGCGCGAGTTCGGCGGCTTTCTCGGCACAAGGCCGGCGAGGATCGAGTGGCAGGGCGGCGTCGTGTCGTTCACCTTCGATGATTTTCCGCGCTCGGCCTGGGTCAATGGCGGCGCGATCCTCGAGAAATACGACCGCCGCGGCACCTATTACACGGCGATGGGAATGGCCGGGACGGCGAACAAGCTCGGGCCGATGTTCGAGCTCGACGATCTGCGCGCCGCGCATGCGCAGGGTCACGAGATCGCCTGCCATACCTTCCACCACCGCGATGTCGCCCGGCTGCAGACCATCGAGATCGCCGACGAGATCGACCGCAACGCGGTGGCGCTGGCCGAGATTCTGGGCGACGCTTCGGTCGACAATTTCGCCTATCCGTTCGGCGGCGTCTCGCTCTCGGCGAAAAGCGAGCTCGGGCCGCGTTTCGCGTCGTGCCGCGGCACCGGACGCGGCCTCAACCGCGGCACGGTCGATCTGACCGATCTGTTCAGCACCAGTATTTACGACGCCAATTTCGACCGCGACCGGCTGTGCCAGCTGATCGACGACGCCCAGACCGAGGGCGGCTGGCTGATCTTCTATACGCATGACGTCGCCGACGCGCCGTCGCCGTTCGGCTGCACGCCGGCGCAGTTCCAGTCGATCGTCGCCTATGCGGCGGAGAATGTGCCGGTGCTGCCGGTGCGCGAGGTGCTGGCGGGTCTCGGCCTCGCCGGCAACAAATCCGTCGAGCGGCGCGCCGCGTAGCTAGCGGCAGAACGGCAGGGCCAGGCGGAAATCCCAGGCGAGGCGGTGCACTGCCGGCTCGACCATCCAGCGCGTGCCGTGCAGCAGCGCGACGAGCGCGGCGCCGCACAGCAGCAGCCACTTGAGCGGCAGCGCCGGCGCCTGGTGGCGCTGGAGCGCGGCGCGGAACACCGCGACCGCAACGGCACCGACGGCAAAACCGAGCGCGATCTCGGCGCGGGTGTGGTCGTGCAGCGCGACGCGCGAGACGGCGATCGCGACAATGGCGGCGGCCGCTGACGCATAGAGCACGCGCCGGCGTCCTGGCGGAAGCGGTGCGCCGACCAGCAGCGCCAGCGCGCCGTAGACCGCGGTGCTCATCGCGGTGTGGCCGCTCGGGCTCGTGATATGGGCGAGGCCGAGCTGCCCGCCGCAGGCGCCAAATACCAGCTTCAACACCCCGATCGCGACGGCGCAGCCGCCGATCGCCAGCACCCAGCCGAGTGCCAGGCGGCGCTGTCCGGCGGCGCCGAGAAACGCCAGCGCCAGCAGCGCCAGCGGCACGGTGATCGCGCTGTCGCCGAAATCGGTGACGAAATTCCAGAGCGCCGGCAAAGTCGAGGCTGCGCCGTGGGGTCAGGCGGCCGAGGCGTGTGCCGCAGGACCCGCGTCCGCCAGCCGCGCCGCGAACCGGCCAATCTCGGGTTCCGCGAAACGCGGCGTCTCGAGCGCCGCGAGATTGGCCGCGAGATGCGCCTCGTCGAGCATCGAGCACAGCACCACCGCGACATTGGGCGCCGCCAGCGCATGGCTCAGCATCAGCGGATGCACGTCACTGCCGGGGACGATCCCGGCGAGGCGGGCGGCGCGCGCGAACGGGCTGTGGGCGATAAAGCGCCGCCCGCCGCCCGGCAGGCGCGCGGCATTGCCGTCGGTGATGCTGCTGGGAAACTGGTAGAGCAGCGTATCGCCGTGCGCGGCGTGGAGCTGTGCGACGGTATCGATCGTGCTGGCGGCGCCATAGGCGCGGATTTTCCCGGCGGCGAGCTGCGCGTCGAGGAAACCGCGGAGCTCGCCGGTGAGGTCGTCTGCGGCGCAATCGTGCAGAAACCAGATGTCGAGATAGTCGGTCTGGAGCGCCGCGAGGCTCTGGTCGAGCGCAGCTTGCGCCGCGGCGACCGAAAAGCGGTCGGACGCCTCGACCGCGCCGCCGACCAGGGCCCGCATCATCCCGCGCGCGCCGGGGATGCGCGCCGCAAGCTGTTGCGCGATCGGCTTCAGCGCGCGCAGCGCGCCGGCGGCACGGGGCGGCGCGAGGCCGAATTTGCTGACGAGCACCACGCGGTCGCGCTTTCCCTTCAGCGCTTCGCCGACCAGCGCCTCGGCCTCGCCATAGCCGTAGAGCCGGGCGACGTCGAAATGGGTGATCCCGCCGTCGAGCGCGGCGGCGATCGCGCGCAGCGACCGGGCGCGGCCGGCGCGGCCCATGACGCCGCCGCAGCCAAAACCGAGCCGCGACGAAGGCGGCAGACCGGGAGCAAGGGTTAGGTAATCCATCGGCGTCACACTGAGGGTCAATCCGGCCCCCTGATTACGCGATGATCCGTCAAGAAATCCCTTCCGAGAGCTTTTCCCCCGTCCTGATCGTCGGCGCCGGCCCGGCCGGCATCGTGCAGGCGCTCGAATTGCGCCGCCACGGTATCGACGTGACCATGCTGGCCGGCGGCGATGACGGGTTCAGCCCCGAGTTCCAGGCGCAGGCCGACGCCGAAATTGCCGATCCGCGCCGCCACGCGCCGATGGAGATCGCGGTGCGCCGGGCGCTCGGCGGCACCTCGCTGTTGTGGGGTGGGCGCTGCGTGCCGTTCGACGCGGTCGATTTCGCCGACCGGCCGCACGTGCCGCTCGGCGGCTGGCCGCTCGACCCCGCCGAGCTGCGCCCCTGGTACGATGTCGGGATGCGCTACCTCAACGCCGGCGCGCCGCACTTCTCGGCGCCGCTGCCGGGAACTGGCGCGATGGCGGAATGCCGGCTCGACCGGCTCGAACGCTGGAGCGAGCGGCGCAATCTGCGCCTCCTGCACGCCGAGGCGCTGGAGCGCGACCCCGGGCTCAAGATCGTCCTCGGCGCGGTCGCCACCGGGATCGAGGTCGATCCGGTGACCGGCCGGGCCGAGGGCGTCGCGGTCTGCCTGCCGTCGGGGCGGCGGGTGACGATGCGGGCGCGGGCGATCGTGCTGGCCTGCGGCGGGCTCGAAACCGCGCGGCTGATGCTGACCGCGCGGCAGGATCAGCCGCGGCTCTTCGGCGGCGCCGCGGGGATGCTCGGCCGCGGCTATATGGGGCATTTCGAGGGCCGCATCGCCGATGTGCTGTTCACCCCGGCGATGCCCGAGGACGCCTTCGATTTCTTTATCGACGCGAGCGGCCGCTATGCGCGCCGCCGCATCACCCTCTCCGCCGAGGCGCAGCAAAGCCATGGCCTGCTCAACATGGCGGCGTGGCCCGACAATCCGCTGTTGAGCCACCCGGCGCATCAGAGCGCGATCCTGTCGCTCGCCTATCTGAGCCTCGCCGCGCCGGGGCTCGGCCGGCTGCTCGAACCGGAGGCGATCCGCCGCAAATACCTCGAACACGGCGTGCGCGATGTCGGCAAGCATCTCGCCAATATCGTCACCGGCCTGCCTGAAGCCGCGCGCGAGGCGGTGAGCTTCCTCTACCGCCGCTACGCCGCCGAGCCGCGCCTCCCCGGCTTCTTTGTGCGCAACAAGGCGCGTCGCTATGCCTTCTTCTACCACGCCGAGCAGGCGCCCAATCCCGAGAGCACGGTCAGCCTGACCGAGGCGCGCGACGCGCTCGGCATGCCGCGGCTCAGGATCGACCTGCGCTACGGCGAGTTGGACGTGCGCTCGGTCGTCGAAGGGCACCGGATCATCGACCGCAATCTGCGCGCGGCCGGGCTGGGCCGCCTCGAATATCACGGCCCCGAGGAAGAGCGCGCCGCCAGCGTCTGGGACCAGATGACCGACGGCTACCACCAGATCGGCACGATCCGCATGGCGGCGGACGCGAAGCGCGGTGTCGTCGACGGCGATTGCCGCGTTCACGGCACCGCCAATCTCTTCGTCGCCGGCAGCGCGGTGTTTCCGACCTCGGGCCAGGCCAACCCTACCCTGCTCATCACCGCGATGTCGGCGCGGCTCGCCGATTTTGTCGCACGGCATATCCGCGAGTTTCCCGAGCCGGAGACAGCTTCGCGTGAGGCGGCCGGCGTTAGACCTTCTTTTACAGGTCAGCGGCATTCTGCCCCGGTGACGATGGCCGAGTGATTTCGGTCCCCAATTGGCGCGGGGCGATGAGCGTGTCGAAGCAGATTGTCATTATTGGCGCCGGCCCCTATGGGCTGTCGATCGCGGCGCATCTGCGCGCGCACGGCATCGGCTTCCGGCTGTTCGGCAAGCCGATGTCGAATTGGCAGCAGAAGATGCCGCGCGGCATGCTGCTCAAATCCGAGGGCTTTGCCTCCAACCTCGCCGACCCCGACGGCCGGTTCACGCTTGCGACATTCTGCGCCGAGCAGGGCATTGCCTATGCGGACGAAGGCTGCCCGGTGCCGCGCGAGGATTTCATCGCCTATGGCCGCGCGTTCCAGCAGCGTTTCGTGCCCGACATGGAGGAGCGCGAGGTCGTCGACGTGCGGCGCTCGGGCGATGCGTTCACGGTGCGGCTCGACGACGGCGAGCTGATCGCCGCCGGCCGGCTGGTGATCGGCATCGGCGTCAGCGATTTCGCCTATCTGCCGCCGAGCCTGCGCGGCCTGCCCGACGAGTTCGTCTCGCATGCCTCGCGGCACGCGGACATGGCGGGGTTCAAGGGCCGTGCGGTCGCGGTGATCGGTGGCGGCTCGTCGGCGATCGACATCGCCGCGCTGCTGCACGAGGCCGGCGCCGAGGTGCAGTTGATCGCGCGGCGCGAGGAGCTGCCGTTCCACAGTCCGCCGGAAGAGCAGCGCTCGCTGATCGACCGGCTGCGCGCGCCGATGACCGGCATCGGCCCCGGCTGGCGCAGCACGTTCTACACGCGCGTGCCGATGCTGTTTCACGCGCTGCCGCCGGATTTGCGGCTGCGCATCGTCAGCAGCTGGCTCGGTCCCGCCGGCGGCTGGTACATGCGCGAGCGCATCGCCGGGCATGTGGCGTGCCTCACCGGCTACGCGCCGCAGTCGATCGATTTCAGCGGCGGCCATGTGCAGCTGAACCTTCTGTCCAGCGCCGGCTCGCAGCGCAGCGTCGCGGCCGACCATGTCATCGCTGCGACCGGCTATCGCGTCGATGTGCGCGCCATCGGGTTTCTCGACGAGGCCTTGCGCCGCGACATGGCCAGCGAAAACGGCCTGCCGATGCTGTCGCGCGACTTCGAGAGCTCGATCCCCGGTCTCTATCTCGTCGGCCCAGCGGCGGCCTACAGCTTCGGGCCGATGTTCCGCTTCGTGTTCGGCGCACGCTACACGGCGCGGCGGCTGGCGCGGCATTTCGCCGGTGTCAGCATGCGGCGGCCCTTTGTCGTCCAGGGCACCGCGCTGGCGACGCGATGAGGCGCGCCGGCGATGTTTCTGCGATAGGCGGGGCCGCGTCGTCATGAACGCGCTGATGGTGGCGTTCGCGTTCACCCTGCCCTATCACGTGATGCGTACCGCGGCGGCGGCCGGGTTGCGGGTGCGGGTGCTCGGCGACGCTGCGTCCGCCGGCTTGCGTCGCTCGCGGGTCTGCCGCGGCTTTGACGAGACGCACTCCGCCGGCGACCCGGAACTCCTCCTCGCCGAGATCGCCGAGCTGGCGCGGCGCCACGCGATCGACATCGTCTTCCCCGCCGACGACGTGTCGACCCGGCTGCTGGCGCTGCTAGGCGACCGCTTGCCGGTACGCTGCGTACCGCTGCCCGACCTCGCGACCTTCGACCTGCTTAACGACAAGGGCAATTTCACCCGGTTCTGCCGCGACAACGGCGTCCGCGCGCCGCGCTTTTGGCTGTTCGACGATGCGGCCGGGCTGCGCGCGGCGCTGCGCGGCGGCGAGGTCGACCTGCCGGTCACGGTGAAGCCGACCAACCGTTCGGGCGGCATCGGCGTCGTGCACATCCGCGAGCCCGCCGAGCTCGACCGTCTCGACGCGATCGATTACCGGGCCATCGATTACCGGCCGGTGCTGGTGCAGCGTCATGTCTCCGGCGAGCCGGTCAGCATCACCGCGCTGTGCGATGACGGGCGCGTCGTCGCGCATGTCGCGCATCAGCGCGACGCGCGGCGCTTCCGCGTCTTCGCCGACGCCGATCTGCTCGCCAATATCGCAAGCCTCGCGGCGCTGACGCGCTATCGCGGGATCATCAATTGCGACGCAGTGCTGCGCGACGACGGCCGCGCCTTTCTCGTCGAGTGCAACCCGCGCTTCTGGTACTCGATCTATCTGGTGATGCTGGCCGGGCTCAATTTCGTCGAGCTGGCGCTCGCGCCCGGCGCCCCCGCGCTGCCGGCGACGCTTGAATGCCGCCGGTTCCGGCTGTCGCTGCGCGCGATCCTCGCCCGGCCGTGGCGGGCGAGCCGGCTCGACTGGGCGTTTCTCCGCTACAATTTCGGCGACCCGTTCGCCTTCGCGCTGCAGCGCGCCAAACCCTATGACGACAGCGAGGTGGCGGTGCCCGTCGACATGATGACCGGCCGCGCGATGACCGGCGGCGGCATCGCGCGCCCTGCCGCGCCGCGTCTCGCGGTGAGCTGAGCAATGAGCGACCAGGCCGCCCCCGCCGATACCGCGCAGCTTTTCCGCAGCGTGCGCGCCGCGCGCTCCTGGGTGCAGAAGGGCATCGCCCGGCTGGAAGGCTCGGCCGTTCCCGGCTGCGTGACGCTGAAGCCGGGCGATGACGCGCCGCCCATCTTCATGCTGCCCGGCGCCGCCGGCAGCATCTTGCAGATCGCGCCGATTGCCGCGGCGATCGGCGCCGCCGCGCCGGTCTACGCGATCAAGCCGCGCGGCATGGAACAGGGCGAAATCCCCTGCGAGACCCTGATCGAGATGGCGGACTACGCGATCGGCGTGATCCGCGGGATGCGCAGCGTCGGCCCCTATCTCCTCGTCGGCTATTCGGCCGGCGGGCTGGTGGCGCTGGAAACCGCGCGGCGGCTTGCCGCGGCGGGCGACGACGTGCCGCTGCTGGTGCTGCTCGACACCTATCCGAACCGCGAGACCTGGCCGTTCTCCTGCCATGTCGAGATCATCGTGCGCCAGGCGTTCCGCGCGTTGTCGGCGCTGTGCCGGCTCGGGCCGCGCGCGGCGGTCGGCGATGCCGCGCGGCGGCTGCGCAGCCTGCTGCTCTATCTGACCGCCGCGGGCCTGCGGCTGGCGACGCCGCCGCCGCTCGCCGAAGAGGGCTCGGACGCGGTGTCGCGCCGGGTGCATCGCGCGACCTACGAAGCCGGCGAGGCCTACCGCCCGGCGCGCTACGACGGCAGGGTGGTCTTTCTGCAACCGGAATATGTCCCCAATCTGGAGCCGCGCGCGCCGCGCCGGGTGTGGGGGCAGTACCTCCCCGATCTGGTGATTCGCCGGGTGCCGGGGTCGCATCTCGGGATGCTCGACGAGGGCGCCGTCGCGGTGGCGGCAGAGATTTCGCGCTGTCTTGCCGAGGCGGCGCGCCGCTAGGACCGCGCCCTCGACTTCGCTTTGGTCCGGCGTGATACTGCGCGTATCCTCGGGCGGCTGGTGCAAAGGAGCGCGGTGGCCGGCGTTTACGAAGCATTGCAGCGGGTGCGGCAGGGCGGCGCGGATCGTCCGTTGCCCGGCGCGCGGCCGGCACGCCTGGCGGAGCCGCCGGTGCCGACGCGCGCGCCCGGGCCGATCGCGGTCGAGCTGACGCCGCTGCTCTCGGCGGTGCGGCCGCTGCTCGACGGCAACCGCGGCGCGGTGCTGCATTTTGTCGCCGCGGCCGCGGGCGAGGGCGCCTCGACGATCGCCCGCGAATTCGCGCTCCTCGCCGCCACGACCGGACGCCGGCGCACGCTGCTGATCGACGGCGTGCGCGGCGATCCCGATACCGCGCGGTTTTTCAGCTGCGACACCGCGCGCGGGCTGATCGACGGGATATGGATCGGCTTTGACGAGGCCGAGCTGCGGCGCCAGGTGCCCGGCACCGCGCTGTCGGTTGCCTGCCTCGTCGGGGCGCGCGGCAACGCGCCGGCCGATGCGGTGACGCTGAGCGGGCTCTACGACCAGTTGCGCGAGCAGTTCGAGCTGGTGATCGTCGACTGCCCGGCGATGGAGACCGGCGAGTACGCGATGCTGCTGCCCGAGGAGGCGGACGGCATCTTCCTGGTGATCCGCGCCGAGGGCACGCGGCCGGCGGTCATCGCTCATTCGAAGACGCTGGTCGAGCAGGCGGGCGGCCATTTCCTCGGCGCGGTGCTCAACGCGCGGCGCAACTACATCCCGGGCTTTTTGTACCGGATGCTGTAACCGCGTCGCCGCTGATGCGGCGGGAAAACTGCCCGGCTTTATCCCTTAGTTAAGCGCTCGCGGGCACACTCCACGCATGACTTCAGACCTCGGCGCCCTCGGTCGGCCGCGCTCCCGGCTTGCCGCCGCGTTCGCGCGCTATCGCTATGCCGCAGCGGCGCTCGACCAGATGGCGCTGAGCATTTTCGGCTTCGCGCTCAACCTCTGCCTGCTGCGGACGCTGTCGGCGACGGATTACGGCATCGTCTCGCTGTGGATGACCGCGGCGCTGTTCGCGGTGAGCATGCAGGCGGCGCTGGTGCTGGGACCGCTCAACATCTACCCGCCCGGCGCGGAAAGCCCGGCCGCCGCGCGCCGGCTCGAAGCCGCGCTGGCGACGCTGAACCTCGTCGCGGTGATCGCGACGGCGGTTCTCGCCGGTGTCGCGAACCTCATCGCCGATGCCCAATGGGCGGTGCGCGACACGCTGACGGCCGTCGCGATCCCGCTTTTCATCGCCGCCGGGATGTACCGCGAATATTACCGCAGTACCGCCTTCAGCCGGCACGACATGATGCTGCTGCTATGGGTCGACGGCCCCTATCTCGCGGTCACCACGGTGTGCCTTGCGGCGATGGTGGTGTGGCCGCAGCGCTTTGCCGACTTGGCGACGGCGTTTCTCGCGATGACGCTCGGCTGCCTCGTCAGCCAGCTTTGCGTGCGGCTGCGCGGCGACGGCGCCGAGCGCCGGCTGTTTCGTGACGGGTGGCTCGCGACCTATCGCGGCATCGGCAAGGAGGTCGCCTGGTCGCTGGTCGGGGTCGTCGCCAACCACGCCGAGAACCGCAGCTACGTCTATATCGCGACGAGCCTTGCCGGGATGGCCTCGCTGGCGGCGATCAATGCGGTCGGTCTGCTGTTCCGGCCGGTCAGCGTGCTGGTCGCCGCCTGGGGCCAGTCGGCATTGCCGCATCTGTCGGCGGCCCTGGCGAATGGCCGGATTGCCGAGTTCGACCGGGTGCTGGCGCGCGCGCTGGCGGCGACCGCGCTCGCCAGCCTAGCGATCGGCGTCGCGCTGTGGTTCGCCTGGGCGCCGGTGTCGCATTACGTGTTCGCCGACAAATACCCGGACGGCGATCTGCTGCTGTGGTCGTGGGCCGCGGCCTCGGGCGCCAGCGTGCTGCGCTACATCGGCAGCACCGGGCTGATGGCGGCGCGCGATTTCCGCTTTCTCGCCACGGCGCAATCGCTGTGCGGCGCGCTTGCCGCCGCGGCGACCGCCGGGCTCATTCTCTGGCAGGGCTATACGGCCGCGATGTGGGGCATCGCGATCGGCAACGGCCTGTGCTTTGGCTGGGAAATGCTGCGCCTGCGAGGCGTGCGCCGTCGCGCCGCCGCCCAGGCTGCTTGACAAAGGAGATACCGATGCCGCGTGGCAAGGTCGCGATCCTCAACCACGGTTACCTGCCGCATTACCGGGTGCGGTTCTACGAGTTGCTCGCCGAGCGCGGCGGGTACGAGTACGTCGTGTTCCACGGCGCGCCGCCCTCGTGGGTCGGGATCGAGGAGCTGAAAGGCCCGTTCGCGTTCCCGCAGCGGCGGGTCGAGAACCGCGAACTCCATATCGGGCCGCTGGCGCTGATCTATCAGCCGGTCGTCTGGGAAATCCTTACGGGCGGCTATGCCGCGATCGTCATCACCACCGAATCCAAGTTCGTGTCGAACCTGATCCTGGCGCTGCTGTGCAAGCTGCGCGGCATCGCCGTGCTGCATTGGGGGTTCGGCTATCACCCGCCGCGCGGGGCGCGCGAGACCGATGCCCCGAACCGGAAGCTGCTGGCGGTCACCACCGCCATCAAGAAGCTCTTCACCCGGCTTGCCGACGGCTTTATCGCCTACACCAAGAACGGCGCCGAGCAGCTGATCGCCAGCGGCTATCCGCGCGAGCGCACCTTCTTTGTCCAGAACACGATCGACATGACCGAGCAGCTCGGCCTGTGGGAGGCCGAGCGCGATACCGCCCCGCAGGACATCCGCCGCGAGTTCGGCTTGCGGCCGGATTCGGCAGTCTATGTCTTTATCGGCCGGCTGACCCCGATCAAGCGCGTCGACAAGCTCATCGAGGCGGTGCGCATCATCAACCGCGACAAGCTCTCCGAGCGCCTGGTCGAGGTGCTGGTGATCGGCTCAGGCCCGCGCGAGGCGCCGCTGCGCGAACTGGCTGCGGACCTGCCGGAAATCCATTTCCTCGGCGGCCTGCCGCCCAACGGCCAGGTCGCGCGCTGCCTCAAGGTCAGCATCGCCTCGGTGGTCGCCGGGATGATCGGGCTGGTCGCCAACCATTCGCTGGCGCATGGCCGGCCGGTCATCACCCGCGACCTCGAAACCCATAGCCCCGAGATCGAATATGTCGAGCACGAGCGTACCGGGCTCATCGTGCCCGGCGACCTCGACGCGTTCGCCGCCGAGCTGGCGCGCTTCGCCGACGATAGCGAATGGCAGGAGCGGCTGGCGCAAGGCGCACTCGCGGCGCGCGACGCGCTGCGCATGGATTTGATGGCCGAGCGCTTCGACGAGGCGGTGCGCGTCACCGCGACGCGCCGTCACGCGCGGCCGAGCGCCGCCCTTCACGCACCGCAAGCCGACCGCCCATGAGTATCGCCAGCATGATCTCGCGCCGCGGGTTTCTCGCCGCCGCGTCCGCCGCCGCGATGTGCCGCCCGTCGTGGGCGGCCTCGGCTGCGGCGCCGCAAGCGCTGCGCGATATCGCCGCCGCCCGCGGCATCGCCTACGGCAGCTATCTCGACTATTGGGACTTCCACTCGCAGCCGGATTACGAGGCGCTCGCCGCGCGCGAATGCGGCGTCATGGTCTCGGCGCGGATGGACTGGGACCATCTGCAGCCGGCCCCCGGCCCACACCGCTTCGACGAGGTCGACATCGACGAAGGCTGGGCGCGCGGCCATAGCATGAAATTTCGCGGCCATGCGCTGGTCTGGGGCGAGCGGGCGCCGGGCTGGTACGCGGCGCTGCCGAGCCGCGCCGCCGCGGTCGATGCGATGGAAAAGCACATCGACGCGACCTGCCGGCATTTCGCCGGGCGGATGCGGTCATGGGACGTGGTGAACGAGGCGATCCTCGTCGGCGGCGGGCGGCCCGACAAATTGCGGCCGCAGGTCTTTCTCGACAAGATCGGCCCGGACTATCTCGACATCGCGTTCCGCGCGGCACGGGCGAGCGATTCCCACGCGCAGCTCGTCTACAACGATTTCGGCGTCGAGTTCGACCTCCCCGACCAGCTCGAAAAGCGCCAGGTGCTGATCGACCTGATCGACGGGTTCAGGAAGCGCGGCGTGCCGATCGACGCGGTCGGGCTGCAAAGCCACCTGTCGATCGCCCAGATGGCGCATTTCAACGAGACCGGCTTCAGCCGGTTTCTCGACGCGCTCGCATCGCGTGGGCTCGCGGTGATGCTCACCGAGCTCGACTGCATCGACAAGGGCGCCCCGGCCGACATCGCCACGCGCGATGCCGCGGTCGCCGAGGCCTATAAGCGCTATCTCGATGTCGCGCTCGCCTCGCGCGCGGTGACGACCGTGATCAATTGGGGCTTGAGCGACCGCAGCAGCTGGATCGTCTCGGGCGACGACCCGCTCGCCAAGCGCGATGACGGGCAGCGCCCGCGTCCGCTGCCGTTCGACACCGAGCTGCACGCGAAACCGGCCTATCGCGCGATCGCCGACGCGCTGCATGGCGCGCCGCTGCGCGTCGCGTCGGCGCACCCGGCATAGGCTCATTTTTCCGTTTCGCAGCGAAAGCCGGGACCCGCTCCTCGGCTTCCGAGCCGGTGGATAAGCCGGCCCCGGCCCGCGCCGGGGAGCGGTGGGCTACGCCTTGATCGCGACGATCGACTTGACGAGGCCGCAATAGCGTTCGAGCACGATCTCGGCGTCGGGGAACAGGGCGCGCATCTCGCGGATCGTCAGCAGCCGGAAATCGGGGTAGACCGGCTTGAGCCAGCGGTGCGCGTAAAGGAAGCGCATCAGCCGCACCTGCCAGCGCCGCGGCAGCAGCACCACGAAAAACGGCAGGAAGCTGTGCTGCTCGATCGGGAAGTATTTGTAGGGCGTCTGCACGTAGTAGCGCTTGGCGATGCGGCGCAACTCAGCGGCGAAATTCGCTTGCGACGCCTTCGCCGAGACGGCGAACTCGCCGGCGTCCTCGAGGTTGTAGACGATCTCCTTGGGGCCGGTGACGTGCTCGATCACCGACGAGCAGAACACCACATCATAGGCGCCCTCGACGACCGGGAAGATCGCGCTGCCGTCGAGATGCAGCGTTCCGAAGCCGTAAGTCTGCGCCGCGGCGCGCAGTGCGTCGGCGTCGAGATCGGCGATCGTGACGTTGCGGCGATGCGGCACGACCTCGGCGATATGGCCGCCGCGGCCGCCGCCGAGATCGAGGATCCGGTCGTCGGCCGTGGGCTGCAAGCGTTCGACGAAGAGCCGGGCGCGGCGGGCGCGGCAGGCGGCGCTCGACCGCACCGCGGCGCGGCGAATGAGATTGGCGAGCCGCGCGGTAACGCCGGCGCTGTGACTGGGCCGCGTCCAGCCGGCGCCGCCTACCAGGGCGAACTCGGACCCCTGTCCGTCCGGCAAACCCTTCTGTTCCGTCTGCGTCAGAACCGCCGTCATTCGTCGATCCTTGGTACTACTCAACAGCCGGCACTATACAAAAAATGGATCGAATTCTTCAAATACTACAACGCCAATCGCGCGCATTTTAACGATCTTTATTGCGATTTTTGAGGGGAAAGAAGGCAAGTAATATTAATTATTCATTACTCGACGATAGCGGTGAACGCCACCAGACGGCGTGCCACAACACGCCGTCATGGCGAAAACTGTCGCGGCCGGTTTCCGGCAGATTGGCGAAATACGGGTCGAGCGCCGGTGCCTGGCCGTCATAGTAGGTCACCAGGCAGGCGCGGCCGAGCTCGGACA
>DASZLY010000471.1:0-3196 GCA_035552135.1 Allostellaceae bacterium
ACGCCCGAGACGATCGCGCTGATCAGCACGGCGAGGGACAATGCGGGGACGAGCCAAGTCCACATAGCGGCCAGGATGCCGGTGCTGTCAGGTTCAGGCAAGGGATGCCCTCCAGAACTGTGGCTAGCTCGTGATCTGTCCGGAGTTTGTAGCTCGTGATGTGTCCGGTTTTAGAACTGCTCCAACCAGGGGGCAGGCATGGATCGGGCACGAGTTCACGAGGGAGTTCGGCGGATGCGCTTCGAGGCATTGCTCGATCGGCACGAGAGGGGTGATTTGAGCCAGGTGGAAGCGGCGGAGATGTTGGGGATCAGCGAGCGGTCGTTTCGGCGCTGGCGCGATCGGCTGCGCGATGAGGGACCTGCCGGCTTAGCGGATCGCCGGCTTGGCAAGCCGTCCGGGCGGCGGGCCGGGGTGGCGGAGATCGCGCGGATGCTGGAGCTCTACCGGGGCAGCTACGCGGACTTCACGGTGAAGCACTTCCATGAGCAGCTGGTGAAGCGGCATTGCTACAAGCTGGGCTACACCGTGACCAAGGTTCACCTGCATCGTGCCGGGCTGGTCAAGCCGGCGGTGAAGCGCTCGGCGCATCGCAAGAAGCGCCCGCGCCGGCCGATGATCGGCATGATGCTGCACCAGGATGCGTCGCGGCATGCCTGGCTGCCGGGGGATGGGCGACCCTACGATCTGGTGGTGACGCTCGATGATGCCACCAGCGCCATCTATTCGGCCTTCCTGGTCGACGAGGAAGGCACGGCCTCGAGCTTGCGCGGGCTCGGCGAGGTGATCGCCCGGCACGGCCTGTTCTGTGCGCTCTACAGCGATCGCGGCAGCCACTATTTCCACACGCCCACGGCCGGCGGCAAGGTCGACAAGCGCACCCCGACCCAGGTCGGCCGGGCGCTGGCCCAGCTTGGCATCGAGCACATCGCCGCCTATTCGCCCGAGGCGCGCGGCCGCTCGGAGCGCGCCTTTCGCACCCTGCAGGACCGGTTGCCCAAGGAGTTGAAGCTGGCCGGAATCACTGGGATCGACGCTGCCAACCGCTGGCTTGCCGAGACCTACATCCCCGCCCACAACGCGCGATTTGCCGTGGCCGCTGAGCAGGCCGGCTCGGGCTTCGTCGCCGACACCGCCGGGGCCTGGCGCGAGATCCTGAGCATTCAGGAGATCCGCCAGGTCGGCAATGACAACACCGTCAAATGGCGGACCCTGCGCCTGCAAATCCCGCCGAGCCCGCTGCGACAGCACTTCGTCAAAGCCTCGGTCCGCGTCCACGAGTATCCCGACGGCATGCTGGCCGTCTTCCTCGGACCGAACCGGCTGGCCGACTACGGCGCCACCGGCGCGCTGATCGAGCTTAAGCGAAAAGCGGCGTGACACGCTTCCACGCCCCAGTTTGGTTCGGGGGGCATGCCCCCCCGAACCAAGAACGAAGCGGTCAACTCACGAGCTACATAAACCGGCCAACTTGACGAGCTAGCAACAGCCCACCAGCCCGCCGCGGTTGCAACCGCCGATATGCACAATCGGGCGTGCCGGCGGGTTAATGTGTTGTCAATGATTGCCCTGGCAGGCTGCGGCGCCGGCGGGCATGGAGACGGCGGTCGATGAGCGACAATTCCGCTGATTCGTTTCGCGCGCGGATTCGGCATCCCGAGCTGTGCCGCCTCTATGACTATTGGAGCGCGCGGCGCGGCGGCCGCCGCTATCCCGGGCGCCTGGACATCGACCCTGTCGAGTTCAAGTTCGCTCTTGGGAACGTGTCGCTTGTCGAAGTTGTCGACGATACGCCGCGCTTCCGTTGGCGGCTCGTCGGCTCGCTGCTCGTGCAGCGCCTGGGCGACGATATGACCAACCGCCTGCTGGACGAGTACCCGAACCCGGCGTATCGCGACTATCTGATCGAGACCTATCGCGACATTGTCAGGACCGGCGAGCCGAGCCGGTCGGTCAACGAGCGCGTGATCGACGGCAAGCCGCGGCAGTTCGAGGTGATCCGCCTGCCTCTCGCCGAGGACGGCGAAAAGGTCAACATGATCCTGATCTGCTCGATGTATTTCGAGGCCCTGCCGGCGCGCTCGCCCTTGGCCGGGCCGACGCCTGACGGCGGCGGTCCGCCCCGTATCCTCGAAGATAGCTGATCCTCGAAGATTGCCGGGCGAGCGATCGCGGGCCGTTACAACGCGTGCCCGACCAAAGCACCGCGCGCCCGACTTGCCACGAAACGCTCACATCTCCCGCGAGCTGATCTGCGTTTGATCGAGGTGCCATCCTCGCAATTGGATACAGCGCCCGCCGATACGTGACTGACGTCGCCACCACACCTCGAACGATCAGCAGCACCGCACCGCGCCCGGGTTCGGCCGCGATGCGGCCCGCGTCCGGGGCGCGAGACGAGATTGCCGCCATCACCGGCCTGCGCGGACTCGCGGCGCTGATGGTCGCGATCTATCACATCAATCCGGAATTGATCGCGCACGCCGGCGTCGGTGTCGGTGTCGTCGTCGGCAAGGGCTATCTGTGGGTCGATCTGTTCTTCGTGTTGAGCGGCTTCGTGCTGGCGCTCAACTACGGCCATGTGTTCGCGCGTGGCTGGTCGCTGGCCGGATGGCGCGACTTTCTCATCCGCCGGCTGGCGCGCGTGTATCCGCTCTATAGCGTCGTGGTCTTGGCGGGCTTTGCCGGCTGGCTGGCGGCCACGCACGCCACCGCCCTGGCCAATGTTCTGCCCAAGCCGCCGCTGGACCGCCCGGTCCTCGATGCGACCGTGAATCTGCTGATGATCCAGGCCTGGGGAATCGGCCCGAGCATCGACGGCACCGCGTGGTCGCTCAGCGCCGAATGGGCCGCCTATCTCCTCTTTCCGCTGTTGGTCGCGGCCACTCTGTTCAGCCGTCCGCGCATCGCCGTCGGGTTCGGCCTAGCCGCTCTTACGGCGGCGGCCGGAACCGCGGCGCTGACCAGCGGCGACGGCGCATACCATAGCGGTCCGCTCGACGCCTATGACGGCGCCACGATGGAACCCATCCTGCGCTGCCTCGCCGGTTTCATGCTCGGTCTGCTGATGTTTCGCCTCGCGCAATCGGATGGCATCCGCGAGCGGGTGGCGCGCGATGCGGTCGTGGGTGCCGTCATGGCGGTGCTCGTGATCGGCCTCATCGTCGGCGCGCACGATCTGTTGATCTATCCGCTG
>DASZLY010000472.1:0-1572 GCA_035552135.1 Allostellaceae bacterium
GCGGCGCCGCGGCCGCCGCGCCCGAGGCCCAGCTCTTTCGCCAGGTTCGAGCGCTGCACCGAATAGTTGGGCGCGGTCAGCGGATGGTCGCCCGGAAGGCCCCAGCGCTTCAGATATTCCTCGCCGGTGAGCCCATGCCGCGTCGTCAGATGACGCCGCAGCATCTTGCCCTTCCAGCCGCAATCGAGGCAGACGACGACATCGCGCTGCACCGAGCGGCGCAGCGGCACTGCCGGGATCGGCGCTGCCTGCGCCTCGGGTACCTGGCCGAGACCGGCGATCGTCCGATACACCGAAGCGATCAGCTCCGGAATCTGCTCGGGCGCAAGATTATGGTGAGAGACGTAACTGGCGACGATTTTTGCGACAAGGCGCGGCCCCGCGCCTTGCATTGTAGTCTCCCCAGCCATGTTCGCCTCCCTGTTTGATTTGACTATACAAGGCAAGGAGACCGCTGGCTAGGCGCAGTATTACCGTTAGTTGTACTTTTGATGTAATCTTAGCGTAAGCGGGCGTTACGCGGCGAGGCGCTGCCGGCGGATGAGGGCGAGGATTTCCGCCGCCGCCGTCGGGATATTGGTTCCCGGCCCGTAGATCGCGGCGACCCCGGCTTTCTTGAGGAAATCGTAGTCGGCGGGCGGGATGACGCCGCCGCACACGACGAGGATATCGCCGGCGCCGTCGCGCTTCAGCGCCTCGATCAGCGCCGGGACCAGCGTCTTGTGCGCCGCCGCCTGGCTCGACACGCCGACGATATGCACGTCGTTCTCGACCGCCTGCCGCGCCGCTTCCTCCGGAGTCTGGAACAGCGGCCCGATATCGACGTCGAACCCGATATCGGCAAAGGCGGTGGCGATCACCTTGGCGCCGCGGTCATGCCCGTCCTGGCCGAGCTTGACGACCAGCACGCGCGGCCGCCGGCCTTCCTCGCGCGCAAACGTCTCGATCTCGCGCTGGATGCGGTGGAACGCCTCGTCATCGGCGTACTGCCCGCCATAGACGCCGCTCACCGACTGCGTCGCGGCATGGTGCCGGGTGAAGACCGCTTCGAGCGCATCGGAAATCTCCCCGACCGTGGCCCGCGCCCGGCTCGCGGCGATCGACAATTCCAGGAGGTTGCCCCGGCCCGATTGCGCCGCGCCGGTCAGCGCCGCCAATGCTGCCGCGCATTTGCCGGCGTCGCGGATTTTCTTGATCCGGCTGAGCCGGGCAATCTGCGACTTGCGCACCGCATCATTGTCGACATCGAGCAGCTGCACCTCGGCGGTGTCCTCGGCGCGATATTTGTTGACCCCGACGATGACCTCCTCGCCGCGGTCGATCGCCGCCTGGCGGCGCGCCGCGGCGGCTTCGATGCGCAGCTTCGGCATGCCGCTCTCGACCGCCTTCGTCATGCCGCCGAGCTGCTCGACCTCGTCGATCAGCGTCATCGCCGCGGTGGCGATCGAATGCGTCAGGCTCTCGACGTAATAGCTGCCGCCGAGCGGGTCGACGACATGCGGGATGCCGGTCTCCTCGGCGAGGATCAGCTGCGTGTTGCGCGCGATCCCCATCGAGAACGGCGTCGGCAGC
>DASZLY010000473.1:0-3505 GCA_035552135.1 Allostellaceae bacterium
GCCGAGCGAATTGACGATCGAGCGCAATGCCCGGTCGTTCATGTCGATCGCGCGTCGCCAGGTGACGCGGCGCGGGTCGATCGCCGGGTCGCCGCCCCAGTAGATGTGATTGTCGACCATCGCGGCGAGCAAATTGTTGGCGGCGCCGATCGCATGCAGATCGCCGGTAAAGTGCAGGTTGATGTCCTCCATCGGTACGGCCTGCGCGTAACCGCCACCGGCGGCGCCGCCCTTCATGCCGAAGCACGGCCCGAGGCTCGGCTCGCGCAGGCAGAGGATCGCTTTCTTGCCGATGCGGTTCAACGCATCGCCCAATCCCACCGTCGTCGTCGTCTTGCCCTCGCCCGCCGGGGTCGGGGTGATCGCGGTGACGAGGATCAGTCGGCCGTTGGGCTTGCTCTTCAAGGTCTCGACGTAATCGAGCGCGACCTTCGCCTTGTAGCGGCCATAGGGCGACAGCGCCTCGTCGGGGATGCCGAGCTTCGCCGCGATCTCGCCGATCGGGCGCATCGTCGCCGCCTGGGCGATCTGGATGTCGGATTGGGGGTTCTTGTGTTGGTCGGCTCCGCGCGCCACGGCAGGTCTCCTCGCCATCACCATTCTGTTGATCCAAGGTCTTAGCCCCTGCGACCGGCGGAAGGCAACCGCCGCCGCGCCGCACCTTCGGAAACGGGGCCGTGGCGTTCGCCTGGCGGCGCTGGCGCCACGGCGATATAATGCCGGGCGGGCGCGTATAATCGCGATCGCCCCTCACGCGAAGGAATTGAGCCCCCGATGACCGGCCCGACAAGGATCGACTGGCGCGCCCGCCTTTGGTTCATTGGTTCTGCCGCGCTCCTGGCCGCGATCGCGCTGACCGGCGCGCCGCCGGCGGCGCAAGCCCGCGTCTGGGTCGGTGTCGGGGGACCGTGCTGCGGCTATTGGGGACCCGGGCCGTATTACGGCTATCCGCCGCCATCCTACGACGCGCCGCCGCCGGACTATTCCGGATATTATCCGCAAGCACCCGGTTACTACCCGCCGCCGCCTGATTACGACCCGCAAACGCAGGGCCCTTCGGCCTATGCGCCGGCCGCGCCGGGGATGCCGCCAGCGCCCGAAATGCCAACCGCGAGCGCCGCGACCGCGATGCCGCTCCGGGCCGCCGCCCCGGCGAACCCGGCCACCGCGGGGGTCGCCTATACCAGCAAGCCCGCTTTCACCAACTCGGCCGGCCAGACCTGCCGCGAATACAAGACGTCCGCCGGTGGCCGCGATGTCTTCGGCACGGCATGCCAGCAGGCCGACGGCCAGTGGCGGGTGGTGAATTAAGCCGGGAAATCATTGACCCCGGGGGAAGCCTGCTGAATTCTCCCCCGCTCTGAGCGGAGGGAGATGCCTGATGGCGCGGCCGATCGTCTATGGCGCAGCGTTGAGTCCTTACGTGTGGAGCGTCCGGCTGGCGCTGGCCGAGAAGGGCGTTGTGCACGAGCTTGTCAGCGTCGGGATCGGCGAGTTCCGCTCCGAGGCGCATCTCGCGCGCCACCCGTTCGGCAAGATCCCCGCCTTCGAGCATGACGGCTTCATGCTCTACGAGACGCAGGCGATCATGCGCTATGTCGACGAGGCGTTTCCCGCGGCGCCGCTGCAGCCAATCGAGGTGCAGCCCTTCGCGCGGATGAACCAGATCATGGGCGTGGTCGACAATTACCTGACGCCTTGCCTGCTCGCCAATGTGATCTTTCAGCGGATGGTCGCGCCGTTGATCGGCCGCACCACCGACGAGGAAGCGGTCGGCGCGGCGCTGCCTCGGGTCCGCCATTGCCTCGGTGAGATCGCGCGGCTCGCCGGCGATCAGGAATTTCTTGCCGGCGATACGATTACCCTCGCCGATTTGATGGCGATCCCGCAGATCTATTATTTCAAGAAATTCCCCGAGGGCGCCGCCCAGCTTGCCGAGCTGCCGGCCCTGGCGGCCTGGGCGCGGCGCATGGAAGAGCGGCAAAGTCTGCAGGTGACGCGGCCTGCCGGCGTTTAGCGGCGCGTCCAGCGGCCGCCGAAAGGCTGGCGCGTCTTAAACCTTTAGCAAAATTCCCGGCGTATTGTCGGCGATAGTTCGCGCCGGTCATCTTGAAGGGTGCGGCAGAGCGCGCACCTCTCTCAACCTATCGGCGACAATGTCGGCGGATATGAGCGATGAGTGCGCTTGAAGTGGTTGCCCGGCCTGAATTCGGCAAAGCCGAGCTCGAATGGCTGACCCATCTGCGCCAGATGCGCGCGCATGTTGCCGGCGCGCCCGCCTTCACCCTGGTGTTTCCCGGCGCGCAATCGGCGCCCGAGGTCATCAAGCAGGTGCAGGAAACCTGTGCCGCCACCGCGCGCATCCGCTTCTGCCTGCGCTCGGCGATGATCGTGCCGGAGCACGGAATGGGGATGTTCCACGTCTTCCTGGTGCCCGACGAGGGGTTCGGGGCGATCATCCGGCTGCACGAGCGGCTGCATGTCGGCCCGCTGGCCTGCTGCCTCAGCCCGGACATGCCCTACATCCCGCACCTGACGGTCGCCAGCACCGATGAATTCAGCGCCGCGCGGCAGACCATGGCGCTGCTCAATGCCAAGGATCTGGCAATCAGCGGCCGGATCGACGAAATCGAGGTGCACGAGCGCGATTCCGCGGTCCCCCGCTGCCTCGCCAAGGTACCGCTCAAGCACGGGTTCTTTCACTGATCAAGTGCGCCGAGGCTCCGCCCCGGCTTCGGCACCGGCCGATGGAGATCGGCGCGTCTTGATTATCTCACCGGGCGGAACAGCCGGAACGGGTTGGGCAGGCGTTCGAGCGCGGCGTCCAGCCGCTCGCGCGCCTCGCCGAGCCGCGCCACGTCGGCGAGCCGGCGGTCGATAAAGGCGCGGGTCTCGGCGAAATCCTCCGAGCGGTCCTCCAGCCAGTAGAGCAGCGCCGCACCATAAACGCCGGCGAGCGTCGCGCGCTTGGTGTAGAAGCTGAAATCGGTGGCACGGTCGCCCGCGGCGTACCAGATGCCGTCGACCGTGTCGTAGACGAGGCGCAGGCCGAGCGCGGCATGCGGCGGCAGCGCCAGCACCGCGAGCGCGCGGCGTACCGCCTCGCGCCACGGCGCGACCACCTCGAAGCGCAGCTCGAGCGCCCGCTTGACCCGCGCCGGGGTGCGCGTCGCCTCGGGGGGCGCGGCGTCGTACCAGTCGAGCATGCGGCGATCGGCCCAGCGGCTGAACCCGGCGACGAGGTCGGGCGCGCCGCGCGCAAACAGCGCCGTCGCCTCCTCCTCGGCGATGTCCGTTTGCCGCGCCGCGAGCCGCAGCGCCGCGTGCGACCAGCCGTCGAACGCCACATCCGGCAGCATCGCCTCGATCAGCCGGTCGCGATCGCGTTCCGCCAAGGGGCTTTTCATGCGCCCGCGCCCTTGAGGAACTCGGCCAGGTCGATCGGGTGGCGCTGCAGCTCCTCGGTGTAGACCAGCAGCCGGTGGTCGGTCATGCGCTGCGGATA
>DASZLY010000474.1:0-14194 GCA_035552135.1 Allostellaceae bacterium
CTCGTCTTCTACCGCGGCTTTGCCGAGTGCAAGGCGAGCCGCTGGATGAAGAACGCCGCCGAGCTGCACCGCGCGATGCGCGCGGTGTCGTGTGTCGGCGGCGAGACGCAGATCGAGCGCGTGCTCGAACACGCGATCGGCGAGACCAAGCGCGAGCGCGTCCACGCGCTGGTCTTTGTCGGCGATGCGATGGAAGAGGGGGTCGACCGGCTGTGCAAGCTCGCCGGCGAATTGGGGCTGCTCGGCACGCCGGTCTTCATCTTCCACGAGGGCGGCGATGCGACCGCCGCCGCCGCGTTCCGCCAGATCGCCAAATTGTCGCGCGGCGCCTATCTGAGCTTTGACGCGGCGAGCGCCGGCCGGCTTAAGGAATTATTGGCCGCGGTCGCGGTCTATGCCGCGGGCGGTTATCGCGCGCTCGCCGATTACGGCGCGAAAAAGGGCGGCGAGGTTCGGCTGCTGACGGCGCAATTGAAGGGATGATGACGCAAACCATCGGAGCCTCGATCCAATTTTCGCCTCCCCCGGGCTTGATCCGGGGGTCCACGTCTTATGTCCCCAATGTCGGAGCCCGAAGACGTGGATGGCCGGATCAAGTCCGGCCAAGGCGACTAGGGAGCGGTGGCTCCGAGCGCGCCACCAGCCGCCCGGAGTAGGGAATGCTCGCGCTTCTCGGTGGCGTCGCGCTTCTGGTCGGGCTGTTGCTGCTCGTCTATCTCTTCGTCAACGCCGATCCGGCAAAGCTGGCGCGCGGGCTCAAATGGACCGCGATCGGCGCGGCAATTGTGCTGTTCCTGTTCCTGCTGCTGTCGGAGCGGTTCTCGTTCATCTGGCTGCCGCTGGCGATGGTGTTTCCTTATCTGCGGCGGTTCCGCCCGATGCTGGGAGGAATGTTCCGCGGCGCGGGAAGCGGCGGCACCAGCTCGGATGTGGAGACGCCCTATCTGCGTATGAGCCTCGACCACGATACCGGGGCGATGAGCGGCACGGTACTGGCCGGGGACTTTTCCGGGATGCGGCTCGACGAGCTGACGCGCGGCGACCTCATGGCGCTGCTGCGCGAATGCCGTGCCGCCGACGAGGAGAGTGCGCGGCTGGTCGAGGCCTATCTCGATCGCCTCCAGCCCGGCTGGCGTGATGATTTCGCCGGCGGGAAGGGCCAGGCGCCGCCATCGTCAAGCGGCGGCATGAGCGTCGCGGAGGCTTACGAAATCCTCGGCCTCGAACCCGGCGCCGACGCGGCGGCGATCAGGGCGGCGCATCACCGGCTGATGATGCAGCTCCACCCCGATCACGGTGGCACCGATTATCTCGCGACGAAAATCAACCGGGCGCGCGATGTTCTCTTGCAGCATTAACCCGGTAGTAGCGCTCTTCACCGAAGATCGCGACGCCGCAAGGGAAGCTTGCGGCCGGATTTCGCGTTATTACTTTAATATCGTCCCGGCACCTTTTCGCAACCTCAAGGACACCCATGCTCCAACCCGTGCGCAAGGCGGTGTTTCCCGTCGCCGGGCTCGGCACCCGCATCCTGCCGGCCACCAAGGCGATGCCGAAAGAGATGCTGACCGTGGTCGACCGGCCGCTGATCCAATACGCGGTCGAAGAAGCGAAGGCCGCCGGGATCGAGGAATTCTATTTTGTCACCGGCCGCGGCAAGAGCGCGCTCGAAGACCATTTCGACGTCGCCTACGAGATGGAGGCGACCCTCAAGGAGCGCGGCAAGGACCAGCTGCTCGCCGAGCTGCAGTCGTGGCTCCCGGCCGCGGGGCAGGTCGCCTACACCCGCCAGCAGCGGCCGTTGGGGCTCGGCCATGCGGTATGGTGCGCGCGGCATCTCATCGGCGACGAACCGTTCGCGGTGCTCTTGGTCGACGACCTGATGGTGTGCGATCCGCCCTGCCTCAAGCAGATGGTCGACGCTTACGCGGAGACCGGCGGCAACATCGTCTCGGTGATCGAGGTGCCGCGCGAGCAGACCAACCGCTACGGCGTGCTCGACATCGTCGAGGACAAGGGAAGGCTGGTGCGCGCCAAGGGCGTGGTCGAAAAGCCCAACCCGGCCGAGGCGCCGTCCAACCTGACGATCATCGGCCGCTACATCATCCAGCCCGAGGTATTCGCGCATCTCGAAAAGATCGGGCCCGGCGCCGGCAACGAAATCCAGCTGACCGACGGGCTTGCCGCGCTGATCGCCGCGGGGCAGGATTTTCACGGCTTCCGCGCCGCCGGACGCCGCTTCGATTGCGGCGACAAGCTCGGCTATCTCGAAGCCAATGTCGCGCTCGGCCTGGAGCATCCCGAGCTCGGTGACGGGCTGCGCCGGATTCTCCAGAACTATCGCTGACACAAGGCCGGCCGCCCGCCATGCCGCACCGTTTCGACCCGGCGATCCTGCGCGAATACGATATTCGCGGCATTGTCGGCGACACGCTCTTCGCCGCCGACGCCGAGGCGCTCGGCCGCGTCTTCGCCGCGACGCTCGCCGAGACCGGCGGAAGCCGCGTCGCGGTCGGTTATGACGGGCGGCTGACCTCGCCCGAGCTCGAGGGCGCGTTGGTCGAAGGGCTGGCCGCCGGCGGCGCCGATATCGTGCGCATCGGCCGCGGACCGACGCCGATGCTCTATTACGCGGCGGCGACGCTCGCCGTCGACGGCGGGGTGATGGTCACCGGTTCGCACAACCCGCCCGACCATAACGGCTTCAAGATGGTGCTCGGCGGCAAGCCGTTCTACGCCGAGCAGATCCAGGCGCTGGGCCGGCTGGCGCTGACCCTCGGCGCGCCGCCGGGGCCGCGCGGCCGGGTGGAGACGCAGGCGATCGCGGCGGATTACCTCGCGCGCCTCGCGCAGGATTTCGACGAAGGGCGGCCGCTCAGCGTCGTCTGGGACCCGGGCAATGGCGCGACCGGCGAGATCGTCAGCGCTCTCACCGGCCGGCTTCCCGGGACGCATCATCTCATCAACGCGGCGATCGACGGGCGTTTCCCGGCGCATCACCCCGACCCGACCGTGCCGGAGAACTTGCTGCAGCTGCAGCACGAGGTGGCGCGCCGCAAAGCCGATCTCGGCATCGCGTTCGACGGCGACGGCGATCGCATCGGGGTGATCGACGCCAAGGGCCGCATACTTTGGGGCGATCAGTTGATGATCGTGCTGGCGCGCGATGTGCTGCGGCGCCATCCAGGGGCGCCGATCCTCGCCGACGTCAAGGCGAGCGACGTGCTGTTCGCCGAGATCGTCCGTGCCGGCGGCAAGCCGGTGATGCTGCCGACCGGCCATTCGCCGATCAAGGCCAAGCTCGCCGAGTTGCAGGCGCCGCTTGCCGGCGAGATGAGCGGCCACATCTTTTTCGGCGACCGCTGGTACGGGTTCGACGACGCGATCTATGTCGCGGTGCGGCTGCTCGGCATCTTGGGCCGCAGCGACCTCAGCCTCGTCGAGATCGCTGACCGTTTGCCGGTGATGTTCAACACGCCCGAGCTGCGCATCCCGTGCGACGAGACGCGCAAATTCGCCATCGTCGGGGAGGTCGCCGACCGGTTGCGCCGGCGCGGCGCCGAAATGGTTGAAATCGACGGCGTGCGCGTCAAGACCGCCGACGGCTGGTGGCTGGTGCGCGCCTCGAATACCCAGGCGGTGATCGTCGCCCGCGCCGAGTCGGCGAGCGAGGCGGGTCTCGCCAGTCTGAAGGACGAGATCATTCGCGAGCTCAGTGAAAGCGGGCTGCCCGCGCGGCTCGATTAGACATACAACGAGATTTCGACGCAAAGGACGCCGACGAACCGCAAAGGGCGCGACGGCGCCTGAAACGCGGCGAAGCCGCGATAAACCCTGAGCATCGTGACGCGCACGGTGGTGAGTCCCTGACGCGCGCGGCCGCGAGCGGGACTCGCCCAGATCGAGGATTTCGCTCTCGAGCCGCAGCTCGTCACCGGCACGTACCGGCTTGTCAGGCGAACTTGCCGCCAAAGCCGACGATGCCGCCCGCCGGATGGAATTCGCTCGGCACCAGGAGGCGCATCGTCGTTGCCGCGGTGTGCCAGCCGCTTGCCGGCAGTCCGGCGAACACGCTGCCTTGCGCCGCCGCGTCGTCGCGAGATCCTCGAAATATTGCATGCTCACCTCCGGGGCGCGCCGCGGAACCAGGCCCCCGACCCGACCGCCGCAGCGACCGCGGCGCCATAAAGCACCAGCGCGACACTCAGCGCGACAAAAACCCCGCCGAGCGCACCGCTAAGCCGCAAGGCGAGCCAGCCGCCGGCGACCGCGACGATCATCCGCAACAGACCCGCCATCAGCGGCCAGAACAATCGCCCGGCGCCTTGCGAGGCGAAATAGAGCGACAGGCCGAGTCCGAAAAACCCGTAGGCCGGGCCGACGGCGCGGAGATAGGCGCTGCCCGTCGCCAGCATCTCCGGGTCGCTGCCGAAGAGGCCCAGCCAGGCCTCCGGCCAGAGCGCGGCGGCGAGGCCGATCGCCTCGGTCAGTACGAAGGCGATTGCCGCGCCTGTGGCGGCGATGCGCAGCGCCCGGGCGGTCTGCCCCGCGCCGATATTGGTGCCGACCAGGGCCACCTGCGGCGCGCCCAGCCCGAAGACCAGCGGCACCAGCAGATATTCGAGCCGGCAACCGGTGCCGAAGCCGGCGATCGCGAGCGGCCCGCCCGACAGCCCGACCAGCGCCGTAGTCAAGGTTACGGTCAATGCGGTCTGCAGCGTGTTGACGGCGCCCACCGCGCCGACGCGCAGGATGTCGGCGAAGAGCACCCGACGCAGGCGGGCGCGCCGCAGACGCACGACGCAGCGACCGGAGACGATGTAAGCCGCCAGCGCCACGGTCGTGAGCGCGGTCGTCGCCACCACCGCGATACCCGCCCCGGCCATGCCGAGCGGGGGGAACGGGCCGAGGCCGAAGATCAGGCAGGGCGATAGCGGCACGAGCAGCGCGACCCCGAGACACACCGTCAGCGATGGCATCGCCATGTTGCCGGTGCCGCGAATGGCGCTCGCCAGCGCGTTCATCAAATAGAGCAGCGGCACACCGGCGAAGACGACATCGGAGTAGCCCAACGCCGCGGCGAGCGATCCGTCATCGCCGCCGAGCGCGCGGTAGAGCACAGGCCCAAACCGCAGCACCAGGACTGCGAAGACCAGCCCGAACACGACATTGGCGATGACCGCGTGCAGCACCAGCGCGTCGGCGTCGGCGCGCCGCCCGCCGCCAAGCGCGCGCGAGATCGCCGAGGAAATGCCGCCGCCCATCGCGCCGCCCGACAGCATCTGCATCATCATGTAGAGCGGAAAGACCAGCGCCATGCCGGTCAGCGCATCGGCGCCGAGGCGCGAGACCCAATAGGTCTCAATGAGGCCGGTCGAGGCCTGCGCCAGCATCACCGCGACATTCGGCCAGGCAAGGCGAAGGAGCGTCGCGGCGATCGGCGCTTCGAGCAGGCGGCTGGTGCGTGGATCGAGCGCCGGGCGCGCCGGCTCTTCCGGCTCCGGCTCCACGGCCAGCGCCTCAACAACTTCGTCGTCGGCTGTGAGGTTCCCCGCATTGCGCGACATGCTATTCTCGCCTTCCATGGAGACTGATTAAGGCGTATATGCACGTATATAAGAGTGCATATACTCCTTTGTCCAGGGACCGGGACGCCGAGGATGGCGATGAGCGACGAGAAAACACGGTTTTCCGAATGCAACTGTCTGGCGATCCGCCAGGCGGCGCGGCATGTGACGCAGTTCTACGACCAGCTCTTCGCGCCGACCGGGCTGCGCGCGACGCAATTCGCGATCCTCAGCCGGCTGCGCCATGCCGGGCCGATGACGATCAACGCGCTCGCCCAGCTCCTGGTGATGGATCGCACGACCTTGGGGCGCAACATCCTGCCGCTGCAGCGCGACGGGCTGGTCGAGGTGGGGCCCAACCCGAGCGACCGCCGGCGCCGTGAGCTGCGGCTCACCGAATCCGGCATCAGGATGCACCGCGACGCCGTGGCGCGCTGGGAAGAGGCGCAGCAGCGCTTCAACGCGGTATTCGGCGACGGCCGCGCCGCGGCGCTGCGCGATCTGCTGCGCGAAGTCAGCGCCAGCGACTTCGCCGGCGTGGCATGAGCGCCGCGCCAGTTCGCGCGGGACCGGCGTGATCTCCGCGCGAACTAAAACGGCAGCTTCATGCCGCCGGGCAGGTTGAGGCCGCCGGTCAGCTTGTGCATCTCGGCTTCGGCGTGGGCGGAGACTTTCTGCTTGGCGTCGTTGAAGGCGGCGAGAATCAGGTCCTCGACGACCTCGGCCTCCTCGGGGTCGAGCACGCTCTTGTCGAGCTTGATCTTCTTCAAATCGCTCTTGCCGTTGAGCGTCACCTGAACCAGCCCGCCGCCGGCGACGCCCGTCACCTCGATGGTTTCGAGCTGCTGCTGCAGCTCGGCCATCTTCTGCTGCATCTGCTGCGCCTGCTTCATCAGCTGGCCGAGATTCTTCATGGCTCGTCCTCTTCGCTCGCGGCGGCATCGTCCTCGCCGGCGGTCTCGTCTTCCGCGGCCGGCTCGGCGGCGGCGAAGCGCTCGCGCACCGCGGCGATCGTCGCGCCGGGAAAGGTGTCGAGTACCGCGCGCACCAGCGGGTGTTGCGCGACCTCGCTCTTCATCTCGCTATCGCGGGTCTCGGCCTGTTGTTCCAGCGTCGGCGCGCCCTCGGCCTGCGAGACGACGACCGCCCAGCGCGTGCCGGTCCATTCGCCGAGCCGCTGCATCAGCCGATTCGACAGGTCGCGCGGCGCGCCCTCGGCCGGGCGGAACTCGATCCGCCCGGGCTCGAACGCGACGAGATGCGCCTGCGAGCGCAGCTGCGCGCGGGTAATGACCTCCCCATGCGCCTCGAACAGCGCCAGCACCTCGTCGAAGCTTTGCGGCATCGGATCGACCGCCGGCCCGGGGACGGGTGGCGCGACCGGCGGCGGCTCGGGAACGGGTTCGGGCTGCGCGGTGACCATCGCCGGCGCGGCATTGCCGCGGTCGGCGAGCGGCACCGCCATCGCCGCTCGCGGCGCCGGCTCGAACCCGACCATGGCGGAATCGCCGGTGGCGGGCGGGAGCGGCGGCGCGGCCGCTTGTGGGCGGGCCATGGCGGGCGGCGGGCTGGCGGGCCGCGACCCGGCCGGCAGCTTGCCGAGGTCGAGGCTCTTCACCAGCTCGGCCGGCACCGGCAGATCGGCGACATAGGCGAGGCGCACCAGCAGCATCTCGGCGGCCTGCTTGGCCGAAGGCGCGGTCTGCACCTCCTCGATGCCCTTCAACAGCATCTGCCAGGTACGCGCCAGCACCGGCATCGCCAGCGCCGTGGCGAGCGGCTTGGCGCGCTCGCGGTCGCCCGCCTCCATCGGATCGTTCGCCCCGGCCTCGGGGGCGAGCTTCAGGCGGGTGACGAAATGCGCCAGGTCGAGCAGGTCCTGCACCACCGCAAGCGGGTCGGCGCCGCCCTGGTAGAGGCTCTCCATCCGGTCGAGCGCACCGCCCGCGTCGCCCTGCAGCACGGTCTCGAACAGATCGAAGACGAGATTGCGGTCGGCGATGCCGAGCATGTCGCGCACCGCTGCCTCAGCCACCGGGCCGTTGGCGAGGGCGATCGCCTGGTCCAATAGCGACAGCCCGTCGCGCACCGAACCGTCGGCGGCGCGGGCGATGAGGCCGAGCGCGGCGGGCTCGATCTCGACCGCCTCGGCGCCGGCGATCTTGCGGTAATGCGCGACAAGCTGCTCGACCGGCACGCGGCGCAGCGAAAAGCGCTGACAGCGCGATAGCACCGTCACCGGGACTTTCTGGATCTCGGTGGTCGCGAAGACGAATTTGACGTCGGGCGGCGGCTCTTCGAGCGTCTTCAACAGCGCGTTGAAGGCGTTCTTCGAGAGCATGTGCACTTCGTCGATGATGTAGATCTTGAACCGCGCCGAGACCGGCCGGTAGCGCATGCCGTCGGTCAGCTCGCGGATGTCGTCGACGCCGGTGCGCGAGGCGGCATCCATCTCGATGACGTCGACATGGCGGTCCTCGGCGATGCCGCGGCAATGCTCGCATTCGCCGCACGGGCTGACGGTCGGCCCGCCACCACCGTCGGCGCCGATGCAGTTGAGCGCGCGGGCGATGATCCGCGCCGTCGTCGTCTTGCCGACCCCGCGCACGCCGGTGAGGATGAAGGCATGCGCCACCCGGCCGCTGGCGATCGCATTCGCCAGGGTGCGCACCATCGCCTCCTGGCCGATCAGCTCGGCGAAGGTCTGCGGCCGGTATTTGCGGGCCAGCACGCGATAAGGGGTCGCGGCGTCGCTCATTTACACGCGAAAAGGGGTGGCACACGCGCGGAACAGGGGTGGGAGACCGGACGAACGACCCAGGCCGGAACTCGTTGCGGCTGCTTCCTTCCGGACCTGACCGGGTTGGCGAGGGACCTGTCCGCCGCCGACCTCCCGACGCTACTATATCAGGTGCCGCGAGCCGTGCCGCAAGTTTCATGCTCGGCGCGGTTTCAATCCGGGTCGAAACGACGTTACAAACAGGCAACCGCAACGGAGGCGGCAATGCGTCGAGCGCTGACGGCAAGCCTGGCGATGCTGATTTCGGCGGCCCTGCCCGCTATCGCGGACGACACGCCGAAGAACGGCGGCACGCTCACCTACATGATCCCGGCCGATGCGCCGCCGAGCTTTGACGGGCACCGCGAGGCGACCTTCGCGACGATCCATGCCGTGGCACCGTTTTACAGCGTGCTGGTGCGGGCGAACCCCGATAATCCCGCCGATACGACGAATTTCGTCTGCGATGTCTGTACCGCGATCCCCGAGCCGAGCGATGGCGGCCGCATTTGGAGCTTTACGATCCGCGGCGACGTCAAGTTCAGCGACGGGTCGGCGATGACCGCCGGCGATGTCGCGGCGAGCTGGAACCATATCGTCGACCCGCCCACCGGAATCATCAGCGCGCGGCAGGGCTATTACGCGATGATCGACAAGATCGTGGCGGCGGACCCGCACACGGTGGTCTTCCACCTCAAATACGCGACCAGCGCCTTCCTGCCCGCGCTCGCCGACCCCTATGCCTTTATCTACAAAAAGGAAATTCTCGACCGCGACCCGCATTGGTACGAGAAGAACGTGATGGGGTCGGGCCCCTTCCGCTTCAAGGAATACGTGACCGGGCAGTCGATCTCTGGCGTGCGCAACCCCGACTACTACCGTCCCGGCCTGCCGCATCTCGACGGCTTCATCGGCATCTTCGCCGAAAAGCAGGCGACGAGGGTCGCCGCGATCCGCGCCGACCGCGCGGCGATCGAGTTTCGCGGCTTTCCGCCGGCGACCCGCGACGAATTGAAGGCCGATCTCGGCGACCAGATCACGGTGCAGGAAAGCGACTGGAATTGCGGCAACCCGATCACCCTCAACCATAAGCACAAGCCGTTCGACGATGTCCGGGTACGCCGCGCGCTGACCCTGGCGATCGACCGTTGGGGCGGCGCTCCGTCTATGGCGAAGATCTCGGTGATGAAGACGGTGGGCGGCGTCGCCTTCCCCGGCTCGCCGCTCGCCGCGAGCAAGGAGGAGCTGCAGCAGCTCGCCGGTTTCTGGCCCGATATCGACAAGTCGCGGGCCGAGGCGAAGCGGCTGTTGAAGGAGGCCGGCCAGGAAAACCTCAGCTTCGAGCTGCTCAACCGCAATGTCGACCAGCCCTACAAGTTCAACGGGCTCTGGGTGATCGACGAATGGAGCAAGATCGGCGTGCACGTCACCCAGCGCGTGCTGCAGACCGGGCCGTTCGGCGAGGCGGTGCGCAACGAGGATTTCGCCGCCTTTGTCGACGGCGACTGCCAGACCATCGTCAACCCGCTGCTCGACGGCACCAAGTTCCTGCCGCACACGGTGTCGAGCTCGAATTACGGCAATTACGAGGACGATGCCGAGATCGCGCTCTATGACCGGCTGCTGCGTGAGACCGATTTCACCAAGCAGCGCCAATTGATGCGCGAGTTCGAGAAATACGTGCTCGACACCCAGGCGCATGAAATCTTTCTGCTATGGCGCTATCGCATTGTGCCCTATCGCAGCTACGTCAAGGGCTTCAAGATCAGCCCTAGCCATTACGTCAACCAGGACCTGGCGACGATCTGGCTCGATAGATGACGGGCATCCGAACCTCGCGCCGTCCCGGCCGTTTTCCTTGCAGGAGTGGAAAACCGAGGAGGTGAGCGATGCCGGCGAAATCGAAAGCACAGCAAAAGGCGGCGGGAGCCGCCCTGGCGGCCAAGCGCGGCGACCAGAAGGTCAGCGATCTCAAGGGCGCGTCGAAGGGGATGTACAAGTCGATGAGCGAGGATCAGCTCGAAGACTTCGCCGCCACCAAGCGCAAAGGCAAGCCCGAGCACGTGGGCTAGCCAGGATAGCGGGCGTCCCGCCCACGTGCGGCCAAAACACCGCGGTCCGGCTGGATCGGCGGCGGTGCGTCCTTCGCGGCGACCACCGGGTAAACCCGATGATCGCACCTCAGAATGAGGGACATCCTAAGGCCATGCACAAATCTTTCATCCCGAGGTGCTCCGCACAGCGGAGCCTCGAAGGACGCACGATGTCGATGCACCCTTAGGGCGGGCGTGCTAGCGTTTGCCCGATAACAGGGGGAACGCATGCCGCTTTTGCAACATCTCGCCAAGCTCGACATTCCCGGCGGCGGCCAGGTCGTCGCCGAGGGCGATTACGCCTATATCGGCCATATGGGGCCGCCCGATGGCACCTCGATCGTCGATGTCAGCGACCCGCGCCGGCCGCGCGTCACCGCCCGCGTCGAAATCCCGAGCTTCATGCACTCGCACAAGGTGCGGGTGAACGGCGACGTGATGATGGTCAACCAGGAGCTGTTCCGCGCCAAGGCGGCGGAAACACCGGAAGGCTGGGCGGGCGGCATCAAGCTTTACGATATCAAGGACAAGACCCGGCCGCGCGAGATCGGCCATTACAAATCGGGCGGCTCGCACCGTTTCGACTCGGACGAGCGCTATGCCTATATCTCGTCCGAGGAAGAGGGCTATGTCGGCGACATCGTCGTCATCCTCGACCTCAAGGACCCGACAAAGCCCGAGGCGATCGGCAAATGGCACATGCCGGGGCAATGGACCGCCGGCGGCGAGACGCCGAGCTGGCCGGGCCGCCGTCATCGCTGCCATCATCCGCTGCGGCGCGGCGACCGGCTCTACACCAGCTACTGGCATGGCGGATTCGTCATCCTCGACTGCGGCGACTTGACCAAACCGAGCTTTATCAGCGGCCTCGACTGGAGCCCGCCCTACCCGTGCCCGACGCATACCGTGCTGCCGATCCCGCACGAGCTGAAAGGCCGCAAGATCGCCGTGGTGACCGACGAGGAAGTCTCCGACCGGCTCACCCCTTCGCCCAATGCCTTCATGTGGATCGTCGACATCACCGACGAGGCGCATCCGGTGCCGATCTCGACCTGGGCGGTGCCGCATGACGAGCCGTTCGACCCGCTGTGCTGGTACGGCGCGCACCAGCCGCAGGAGACGGTCGACGGCAACATCATTCTCGTCACCTGGTTCGGCGGCGGCTTGCGCGCGGTCGACATCTCGAACCCGTACCGGCCGGAAGAGGTCGAGAGCTTTATGCCGACCCCCGGCGCGGGGCAGACGATCGTCCAGTCGAACGACATTTTTGTCGACAAGGATCGGGGCCTCGTCTTTCTGATAGATCGGCTGAACGGCCTCGATATCTTCCAATACGGCGGATAAACCGCCGAAACGGCAGAACGAACAGGGAGGGCGGAATGACCACGGCGACCGCGCCGCATCCGGCCGTCAAAGGCGGGCTGGCCCGGGGAATCGCGATCCTGGGGTTGGTGCTGGGCATCGCCGCGCTGCTGTTGCTCGCGGCAGGGCCACTTGGCTGGCGGGCGGGATGGTGGAGCTTCCGCCTCGCCTTTTCGAGCCTGATGCCCTACGCGTTTTATGGCGGCTGCGCGGCGGTGGCTGTCTCCGTCGTCGCGCTGGCTATGGCGCTCGGGCAGACCACGCGGCGCGGGATTGTGCCCGCAGTGCTCGGCCTCGTGCTCGGCGCCGCCGCCGCGTATTTTCCCTGGCACGCCAATTCGATGCGCGGCGTCTACCCGCCGATGCACGACATCACCACCGACGCCGCCGACCCGCCCTCGTTCCAGTTCGCCGCATCGATGCGCGCGGCGGAACAAGGGGCCGGCCCCGCCTATCCCGGCGCCGAGACGATGGCGATGCAGCAGAAATCCTATCCCGGCATCGAGCCGGCGATGCTTTCCGTGCCGCCGGCGCAGGCCTTCGACAAGGCGCTCGCCGTTGCCAAGGCGAAAGGCTGGACGATCCTCCACGCCGACAAGCAGGCCGGGATCATTGAGGGTTACGACAAGAGCTTATGGTTCGGCTTTACCGACGATGTCGCGATCCGCGTCACCGCCGCCGACCCAGGCGACCACAGCCGCAGCCGGGTCGACATCCGTTCCGGCTCGCGCCAGGGGCGCGGCGATTTCGGCGTCAACGCCGCACGGGTGCGCGGCTTTCTCGCCGCGTTGAAAGAAGGAACGCCATGACCCGCCTCGCTCTCCTTGCCGCGGCGCTCGCCGCCGGACTGCCGCTCGCGCCGCCGGCGCTGGCGCAATCGACGCCGGTCGCCAGCAACATGCGGCTCGTCGGCTACAACGATCTGCAGGGGCGCAGCGCCTATCAGCCGGTGATCCATCAGCAGAACGGCCGCTGGATCGCCTATATCGGCCATCACGGCGGGGTTCCCGGCAACGAGAAGCCGCTGAACCCGCTGACCGGGCAGAACGAGTTCAACGGCACCTCGCTGGTCGACGTGACCGACCCGGCGCACCCTAAATACCTCGCGCATATTCCCGGCGAGGCGGGCAATTACGAGGGCGGCGGCGCGCAGATGGTGCGCGTCTGCGACGGCAAGTCGCTGCCCAAGGGCGACCCCGCCGCGGTCTACCTGCTGCGCCCGTTCGGCAATTCGGCGCAGGAAATCTGGAACACCGCCGACCCGGCGCACCCGGTGCTGGTCACCCGCGTCATGGAAAACCTCAAGGGCACGCACAAGAACTGGTGGGAATGCGACACCGGCATCGCCTATCTCGTCGTCGGCGAGCCCGGCTGGCGCGTGCCTCGGATGACCGCGATCTACGACCTCGGCGACCCCGCACACCCGGTAAAGATTCGCGATTTCGGCTTGCCCGGCCAGGAGCCCGACGCGCCGGGCGCGGTGCCGACCATGCTGCACGGCATGATCTCGCTGCCCGAGAAGAACCGCGTGTTCTTCGGCTATGGCACGAATAGCGGCGGAGTGCTGCAGATCGTCGATCGCGACAAGCTGCTGCACGGCCCCGCCGAGCCGACCGACCAGAACCTCACCTATCCGGAGGTCGGGCGCTTCACCATGTCGCCGCTCAACGGCGCGCACACGACCTTCCCGGTCTACGACATGCCGGTCGCGGAGTTCGCCAAGGACAAGATCGGCAAGGTGCGCAATTTCGTCGTCGTCACCGACGAGCAAATAAAGAACGAATGCCAGGAAGCGCGGCAGATGGCATGGTTTGTCGACGTCACCGTCGAGAAGGACCCGGTCTCGGTCGCGACCTACGGCGTGCCCGAGGCGTCGGGCGATTTCTGCAGCCGCGGCGGCCGTTTCGGCACCCATTCCTCGAACGAGAACATGACGCCGATCTACTACAAGCGGGTCATGTTCTTCGCCCATTTCAACGCCGGGGTGCGCGCGGTCGACATCCGCGACCCCTATCACCCGAAGGAGATCGCCTCCTACATCCCGGCGATAACGCCGCGCTCCGACCAGCGCTGCGCCAAGCAAGAGGATGGCACCGAGCACTGCGCCAAGGTGATCCAGACCAACAATGTCGAGGTCGACGATCGCGGCTATATCTACATCGTCGACCGCGCCAATAACGGCATGCACATACTGGAGCTGACCGGCCCGGCGCGCGCCGCGGCGAATTTCCCGAAGTAGGGGATTCGCCAGCCCGAAGGCCGGGACCCATCGATCGGCTTTTCGGGCGGTCGAAAAAAGGGCACCGGCCTTCGCCGGGGTGGTAATTTGAGTTCATGTCCGAGCTCGATACGCTGATCGGCCTGCTCGCCAAGCTGCCCGGCCTGGGGCCGCG
>DASZLY010000475.1:0-4457 GCA_035552135.1 Allostellaceae bacterium
AAACGGTTCAAACCCGCTGGCAACCGGTGAGGGCAAGGTGCTGCTGGGCTGCGACGTGTGGGAACACGCGTATTACCTGGATTTCAAGAACGTCCGGCCGAACTACCTGCAAAACTGGCTGGATAACCTCGCCAACTACGAATACGCCGAAGCGCACCTCTAAGCCGCGGCTTGTGCTGTCCCGGGTCGGGTTGGCCCGGGACTCCGGGCGCTCGGTCCCGGGTGGGGGCTCCCTTTGTGGTATTGCCCCACCGCGTGGCCTGCGTACCCGCAGGTGAGTTGTGTGCCGTAACGGTAACGGTTGCGGCACCGGTGACTGGGACAGTTACGAATCCCATTGTCAAACGTTCCCAATGCGACGAGTCTGCCACCGTGCGAACCTGTTGTCAGAACAGGAGCGAATCGGAGGACATACGAAAATGGCGAGCGCGGCCGTATCCGGCGGGCTGACCGATACCGAACATCGCGCACAACTGCGCAAGGCGGTGATCGCGGCCACCATCGGCACCACGATCGAGTGGTACGACTTCTTCATCTACGGCACCGCTGCCGGCCTTGTCTTCGGCAAGCTCTATTTTCCCAACTCAGACCCGCTGACCGCGACGCTGGCGGCGTTCGGCACCTATTTCATCGGCTTTGTCGGCCGGCCGATCGGCGCCGCGATCTTCGGCCATTACGGCGACCGCATCGGCCGCAAGGCGACGCTGATCGCGACGCTGCTGACGATGGGCATCGCCACCTTCCTCATCGCCTTTGTCCCCGGCTATGCCACGATCGGGATTTGGGGCGCGGTGCTGCTGACGATCCTGCGGGTGATCCAGGGCATCGGGGTCGGCGGCGAATGGGGCGGCTCGGTGCTCATCTCGATGGAATGGGCGCGCACCCATTCGAGCCGCGGCCTCGTCGCCGCCTGGCCGCAATTCGGCGTGCCGTCTGGGCTGTTCCTGTCAAACCTGGCGATCCTCGCCTTCAGCAGTTGGTCGGGCGACCAGTTTGTCACCTGGGGCTGGCGCATCCCGTTCCTGCTCAGCATCCTGCTGGTCGGGGTCGGGCTGTGGGTGCGGCTCGGCATTCTCGAGACGCCGGTCTTCGCGAAGCTCGTCGCCGAGCGCAAAATCGCGGACGCGCCGATCGCCGAGGTCATCAAACGCCAGCCCAGGGAGATCGTCCTGTCGGCTTTCGTGCGCATGGCCGAGCAGGCACCGTTCTACATCTTCACCGCCTTTGTCTTCGCCTACGCCACCGGCACGCTGAAGCTGCCGCGCGACCTGATCCTGGCGGCGGTACTGGTCGCGTCGATCGTATCCTTCGTCGCGATCCCGCTATCGGGACATATCTCCGACCGCATCGGACGGCGGAAGATGTACGTCATCGGCGCGGTCGTGATGGGGATTTTCGGCTTCATCTATTTCGCCATGCTCGATGGCGCGGCGCCGGTGGTGGTGTTCATCGCGATCGTGCTGTCGCTGATCCCGCACGACATGATGTACGGGCCGCAGGCCGCGCTGATCGCCGAGGCCTTCACGCCCCGGCTGCGCTATAGCGGGAGCTCGCTCGGCTACCAATTGGCCTCGATCATCGCCGGCGGGCCGGCGCCGCTCATCGCCACCGCGCTGTTCGCCGCCTATCACTCGGGGCAGCTCATCGCGGCCTACATCGCCGCCTGCGCCGTCGTCAGCGTCATCGCCGCGGCGCTGATGCCCGACTATACCGGCCGCGACATCTCGGCCGAGTACGACGACCAAAGCTGAAATTGCGCGTCAGCTGCCGAGCCGCGTCGCCGACGTCATCGCCGGGCCATCGCGGCGGTGCTATGGTTAAGTCCGAGCCGGATTGGGACAGGGGGCACACATGGCCGGGCTTTTCGTCGACCCGCAATCGAAGGCGATGCAGGCCTACACACAGTTGCAGACCAGCGATCCGGCGCGCGCCCAGCTGATCTATCAGATCGCTTCGCAGCCTCAGGCGGTGTGGCTTTATGGCGACGGCAACGGCATGACCGACGCCGAGCAGGCGGTCTACAACGCCGCCTCGTCGGCCGCCTATCCGATCTTTGTGCCGTTCGCGCTGCTGGCTATTCCGGCGCCCGATTATCCCGCGTGGATCAAGGATTTCGCGCAAGTCATATCGGCGGTCGACTCAGCGGTCGTCGTCGAGCCCAACGTGCTGCCGCAATACCTGACGCAATACGCGGCGACGATCTCCGCCTCGGTCGACGTGCTGAAGGCGTCGGGCAAGACGCGCGTCTATCTCGATGCCGGCCACGCCGCCTGGCGTCCCGCGGCGCAAATGGCCGACACGCTCAATGTGGCCGGCATCGCCAGGGCCGACGGGTTCGCGATCAATGTCGGCAATTTCCGTACCACCATCGAATGCATCGAATACGGCGAGGCGATCTCCGGGTTTCTCGGCGGCAAGCCCTACATCATCGATACCGGCCGCAACGGCCAGGGACCGCCGGGGGATGTCACGATGATCTGCAACCCGCCCGGTCGCGGCCTCGGGTTCAACCCGGCGTGGGATGTCGATCGCGGCGGCTATCCGGCGCTCGATGCCTATCTGTGGATCAAGCGGCCCGGCGAATCCGACGGCAACGGCGACGGCTGCTTCGGCGGGCCGCCGCACGGCCATTGGTTTGAGGACTACGCGGTCGGCCTCGTCAACAACCGGCCGAACCCGCAGACTTAAGTCAGCTGCGGGAACACGTGCAGCCCGTCCGCCCCGAGCGGCAGCGGGCGGACGCTCGCCGATTCGGCCGGATCGAGCGGGCCATAGAGGTGCGGGAACAGGTCGCCGCCGCGTGACTTCTCCCACTTGACGCGGTCGCCGAGCCGGCCGGCATCGACGGCGAGAAGGAGCAGTCCCTCCTGGCCGGCGCGATGGCGGCGCGCGCTCTCGACAATCTGCGCCGCGGTCGAGAAATGGATGAAGCCGTCGGCGAGGTCTTGCGACGAGCCGCGATAGTCTCCGGCGCTCAGCGCCGCCGCCCACTCGTCGGCGCGGCACATGTGGTAGATCATGGTCATGCCCTCAGGCTACCCGAGCATCGCGCCCCCGGAAAGCGCCCCCGCACGCATCCTGGTGCCGCGCGCGCCGGCGCTGGTGGCGGGGTTCCGCGAGGTGCTGTGGCTGTCGCCCGACGGCGAGATCGAGGCAATCTCGCCGGACGAGGCGCGCGCCCGGCTGGCGAACGAGACGGCGATGGTGTGCCATGCCCGCACCATCGCGCGGCGGCTGGATATGCCCGGCTTCGCGGCGCTCGACCTGCTGGAACTGTTCGCCTTCGTGCGTCCGGCGCGGTTCTGCGTGCCGACACCGCGAGGGCTGGCGACGGCGCTCGGCCTCGCCGCGCCGGAAAGCCCGGCGGAAGCCTGCGTCGCGCTCGCGACCGCGGCGCGCGCGCTGCTGCAGGAGCTGGGCCAGGAGACCGACCCCAATGCCCGCGCCATCGCCGAGACCGCCGAGCGCGCCGGCTGGGCCTGGGGCCCGGCGGTGCTGGCGGCGCTGCCGCCGACCGACCAGCGCCGCGCGGTCGGGCTGCGCGCCTGGCAGGCGCTGGACGAGTGGCAGGAGCGCGCGCCGCCGCCGCCGCCCGGCAACGACCCGGTCGGCGCCGACGAGGTGCGCCAGCGTCTTGCCGCGCTGCTCGGCGAGCAGGCCGAGACGCGGCCGCAGCAGGCCGACTACGCCGCCGCGGTCGCCGGCGCGTTCCTGCCGCGCGAGCATCCCGACCAGCCGCAGGCGGTGCTCGCCGAGGCCGGCACCGGGGTCGGCAAGACGCTTGGCTACATCGCGCCGGCGAGCCTGTGGGCCGAGAAGAACCAGGGCACGGTGTGGATTTCGACCTATACCCGCAATCTCCAGGCGCAAATTGCCGGCGAGCTCGACCGGCTCTACCCCGACCCCGTGCAGAAGCGGCGGCGCATCGTCGTCCGCAAGGGGCGGGAGAATTTCCTCTGCCTGCTGAATTACGAGGATGCCGTGCGGGCGACGATGGCACGCGCCCAGCCCTCGGCGCCGCTGGCGCTGATCGCGCGCTGGGTGCTGGCGACCGAGGCGGGCGACCTCGTCGCCGGCGATTTCCCCGGCTGGCTCAGCGAGCTGTTCGGCGGCTACCGCGTCGCGGCGCTGGCCGACCGTCGCGGCGAATGCGTGCATTCGGCCTGCCAGCATTTCCGCAAATGCTTTGTCGAGAAGAATGTCCGCGCCGCCCGGCATGCGCGACTGGTCGTCGCCAACCATGCGCTGGTGATGGCGCAGGCGGCGCTCGGCGGGCTCGACGACGGCACGGTGCCGAGCCGCTACGTGTTCGACGAGGGGCACCATCTGCTGGAAGCCGCCGATGCGGCGTTCTCGGTGCGGCTGTCGGGGCGCGAAGGGCGCGAGCTGCGGCGTTGGATCCTCGGCGCCGAGGCGACGCGCTCGCGAGCCCGCGGGCTGCAGCGGCGGATCGGCGA
>DASZLY010000476.1:0-3457 GCA_035552135.1 Allostellaceae bacterium
CGACGGATTCTTGCCGGCGCGCTTGTACCAGCCGCCGGCATTGTGCTGGTCACCCTCGACCCGATGCAGATAGGCATGCGCCCAGGCGCCCTTCTCGTTGGCCTCGGCCTGGGCGCAGCGATGCGCCTTGTGCCAATCGCCTTTGGCCTGCCACCACAGCGCCTGCATCGCGTTGCCGATTCCGGCCGGGGGAGATGCGCCCATCAGCGACGATTTGAATGCCTCGTATTCCATCGTGCCCTCCCGTACGACTATTATGCGGGCGTCCCGCCCGCCCCGTTTGTACCTTCACGCAGGCGAGACGCCTGCGGTCGACTGAGGCGATGATAGCCGCGGCACGGCGCTCAGGCGAGCATCCGATCGAGCCGGTCGCGCAACCGGTAATACGAGCCAATAGCGCCAGGAAACAGGGGTTTCCCGAATAGAGTGGATAGCCGGGAAACTCGATTGGGACGCGCGGTGCGCGGCACATCGACGAGGTCGCCGATGGCCCGCTTGTACGCCTCCCACCAATAGGGTGATGGCGTGAAATCGGGATGGAAGATGTCGTCGTGCCTCACGGGACGACGACACTATCCGGTACGTCGCCGGCGCGTAAAAACCAGCGCGCGACCGCGAAATTATCGATTACTGCCGGGGATGATCCAAATGCCCAAGAAACCCGCGAACACCAGACAAACCAATCCTGCATCGACATACCACGGGAACATTCCTGCGCCTCCTCATCGCGGCAGGTTATGGTCGGAATGGCGATCCGCGAAGTTGCTGCGACCTATACGCGATTTGTTATCGATCGCGTGATTGCAACTTGTTTCATTATTTCTGTGCGCCCATGAACAAACTCTTACGAATACAGAAAAGTATGGTAAAGATTTAATTATTCTCCGTTAACTATATTTTCTCACTTCCCGCTCACACGGAGCTGCCAAAAACCGGCCGAGGCAACTTCCTCCCCGGCCGGTATTGCGGCGTCAGCGATCCAGGTTTAGTGGAACTTCGGCATCACCTTTTCGCACAGCAGCTGCAGCGACTTCATCACCCGCTGGTGCGGGATTTTGGTGCCGCAATTCATCTCTGCGAGGATGCCGTCGAGCCCGAGCGTCTCCTTGAGGCCCATTAGCCGGTCGGCGACGCCCTCCGGCGAACCGACGATCAGCTTCTCGCGCAGCGCGTCCTCGTAGCTGATTTCCTGCAGCCGCCGGCCGCGCGCTGCGCGGTCCTCGCCCGCCCGCACGCCGGCGCGGGTGGCCGAATCCTCCAACCGCTCACCGAGATAGCGGTAGAAATACATGATGCTGTCTTCCGGCTCCTCGATCGCCTGCTTCTCTGTCTCGGCGACATAGACCGGCGCGCGCAGGAACACCTTGCCTTCGCCGGGATGACCCGCCTCCTTCCATGCCCTGCGATAGGCATCTATATTCGGGCCGAGTTCTTCGATCGTGCCAAGGCGAACCGCGACGAACACCGCGTGGCCGAGCTTGGCGATCTGCGGGAAAGTGTCGGCGCTGTTGGCGGCGATGCGGATTTCCGGCCACGGCTTCTGATACGGCTTCGGCGTCAGCGCGACATCGTCGAAGCTGTAATACTTGCCGTGATACGAAAAGCGCGGCTCGGTCCAAGCGCGCTTCAAGATCTCGAGCGTCTCGGCAAAGCGCTCGCGGCTCTCGCCATAGGGCACGCCGTAGGCTTCGTAAGTGCGCGGGAACCCGCTCCGGCCGACGCCGAAAATCAGCCGCCCGTGGCTGATCTGGTCAACTGTCGCCGCTTCCTCGGCAAGGCGCAGCGGATGGCAGAGCGGCAGCACCTGCACGCCGGTGCCGATCTTCATGCGCTTGGTGCGCGCGGCGATGGCGCTCGCCAAGGTCAGCGGCGCCGAGCACACCGAACGCTCGGGCGCGACATGGATTTCCGCCAGCCACATGGCGTCGAGGCCCCAGCGCTCGGCGGCATCGATTTGTTCGAACGAAGTGGCGAACGCCTCTTCCTCGGTGATTCCGGCCGGCCGCTGAAATTCGTGAAACATGCCGAACTCGAACGCCATCTCCGCTCCTCCTCTTGCCCGGCTATGCGCCGGCGCAACTTGCGCGGGTTCGCCCCGTATCGCTAGGCAAACCGTCCCGATAGCGGACTTTAGGGGCGAATCCCGGCGAGAGCCAGTCAAGAAACGTCGAGCGCCCGGGCGCGGCTAGCGCCCGACGGTTCAATGTGTCGCAAGCCGCTCAATTGCAAAGAAACCCGGTTGAGCCATGCACAATGCCGGTTTATCTTCGTCAAGAAAATGCAACTAAAGTAACCAGGGACATCTTGCGGTTGAATCTTGATCACAATCTCCCCCAATTGGCGATCGATACAAGCACCTTTTCGCGCGCTTTCGAGCAGGGCGCGCTCGATACGTGTCTCGATTATTTGCGGCGAGAAGATATCGCCCGGCCGGATACGGCAAGACTCATTTGCCGCCTGGGCGAACGTCTGTTTCATGAGGGCCGCAGCAACGACGCGGTGGAATGCGGACGGGCGGCCTTCGCGGTAGCCGCCAATGACAACGACGTCGCACATTTCTGTGCCTGGCTTTTCAGCAATTGCGGCTGCTACGCCGAGGCGGCATCGGCCTATGAGCGGCTGATCGACAGCCGCCCGGATTGGGTGGAGGGTTATCGCCACGCGAGCGGCGCGCTTGCGGCGGTCGGGGCAACCGAGCGCGCCATCGCCTTTGCCACCAAGGCCAGCGATCTCGCGCCTGAGAATTTCGACTTTGCCTGTCACGCCGGCTGCCTGCTGCTCGACGCCGAACGCATCGAGGAAGCCGCGCTCTATTTGGCGCGCGCCGTCGCCATCGATCCGCACGATCCGCGCGCCTTGCGCGCGCTGTCGGCGACCGGCCACGCGCTCGACCGGCCCGACGAGGCGCTGCGCCTGGCGCTGCGGGCAGCGGCGCTTGCGCCGCGCGACAATGCACTGGCGATCCATGCCGCCGAATTGCTGTTGCGCGCCGGCCGGGTCGACGAGGCCATCGCGCGCCTCGCCTCGGCGACCGCCCGCGACACCGAGGATCCGGTGCTGTGGCGCCTGGCGTCCGCGGCCGAAAGTGAGCGCGACACGCATGAGGCGCTTGCCGCCGCGCTCGCCGCAATCGGGCGCGCGCTTGAACTGGCGCCCGACAATCCGGACTATCATCTGCATCGCGGCCATCTCCTCCATCGCGCCGGGGATTTCGCCGGTGCCGCCAGGGCAGTCGCCCGGGCCGCCGCGCTCGATCCGGCGAGCCAGGCCGCGAGGCGCGCCGAGCTCGAGCTGCTCCTCGCCGACGGACGGCTCGCCGCCGCGACTGCGGCAGGCGGCGAGCTGCTGCGGGCCTTTCCCGACGACAATGCCTCGGCCGAGGCCGTGCTTCGCGTGCTCAACCGCCGGCTCGACACGATCGACGGCGACTATGTCGTGCTCGGCGAGCGCAACCGGC
>DASZLY010000477.1:0-14290 GCA_035552135.1 Allostellaceae bacterium
GATGGATACAAACGTGTTACACGCTGTTCACAAACTGACGAATGCGAGTTGCCACATTGGACAAGCCTGACAAACCCATGATGCCGAATCTCCAGACCTCCATCGCCTCCCGCGATGCGTTCGCCGCCGCCCGCGTCAGCGGATCGATCGACCGCCGCATCCGCGCCTTTCTCAATGGCGAAAGCCATGGCGAGGACGTGCTCGGCGTCCTCTACGGTCGTGTCGCCGACGAACCGGTCCCGGAGCGGCTGCGCATGCTGTTGCGCCACTAGGCCTTCCCCGCCCGAAATCCCTGCCGCGCCGCGACCCAGCGGCGCATTTGGTCGCGCACCCGTAGTTGCGCTGGCCCCCCGCGAAACTGCGAATTATTATCGCGCGCCCGATGCGGCTTTTCGCCGCGCGGGCGCGGACTTAAAGGCCAGCGGTCGAGCCGGCGGTTCGTCGCCGATAATCGCCGCGGGAAGGTAAGGGGAGGAATCATGACGTCCACGATCATTCGACCGACTCGGCGCAGCGTCCTGCGGACCGGCAGCGCGCTTGCCGCCGCATCGGCGCTGCCGCGCCTCGCTTTTGCCGACGACAAGCCGGCGATCGGCACTTGGCCCGACGGCTCAAAGGGCGACTCGGTCTATGCCGGCGTGACCGTGCCGCGCACCGGCACCTACGCTGCACAGGGCGAGGACGAGTTGAAGGGCATCCAACTCGCGATCGAGCACATCAACGAGGGGAACGACCTCATCAAGAAAATCTCGCCGAAAACCAAGAAGGGCGTTCTCGGCAAGGAGGTGAAGGTCGTCGTCGCCGATTCCGAGGCAAAGCCCAATACTGCGGTGCAGGCGCAGTCGAAATTCATCAGCGAGAACAAGATCGTCGTGATGATCGGCGCGACCTCGAGCGCGGTCGCCGTGGCGCTGAACAAATTGGCCCAGCAGCAGCACGTGCTCTACCTCACCGGCGTCTCCGGCTCGAACGACACGACCGGCAAGGATTGCGTGCGCTACGGCTTCCGCCAGTGCTTCTACGGCCAGACCGCCGCGGCGGCGATCGGCCCGGTGATGATCAAGCAATATGGCAAGGGCAAAAAGGCCGCCTATCTGACGCCCGACTACACCTATGGCCACACCGTGCAGAAATCGATGGAGGATTTCCTCGCGAAAAACGGCGGATGGACCACGGCGACGAACCAGGTCGCCCCGCTCGGCGCCCCCGACTACAGCTCGTACCTGCTCAATATCGTGAATTCCGGCGCCGACTATCTGCTCAACATCAACTGGGGCCATGACGCGGTGCTGTCGACGCAGCAGGCGAAGCAGTTCGGCGTCTTCGATAAGATGAAGCTCGTGGTTCCCTACCAGACCCCGTTCCTCGCCAAGGAGGTCGGGCCCGAGATCACGCAGGGCGTGCTGGCGTCGACCGACTTCTGGTGGACGCTCGAGGACAAGTTCCCGCTGGCCAAGATGTTCGTCGAGTCGTTCGACAAGAAATACGGCTACAAGCCGGATTGGAGCGCCGAGAACGGCTATTCGCAGATCGCGATCTGGGCGCGGATGATCGAGGAGGCGGGCAATTTCTATCCGCCGGACGTGATCAAAGCCTACGAGAAGGGCGAGACCTTCCAGTCGCTCGTCGGCGACGTGCATTTCCGTGCCGCCGACCACCAGCTCGTCCGCCCGGTCATCATCGTCCGCGGCAAGAAGCCCGGCGACATGAAGGACAAGGAAGATTGGTGGGAAGTCACCGAGATCGTCCCCGGCGAGCCGCTGATGCAGGCGCCCGACGCCTTCGGCTGCAAGCTCGGCGACTACACCTGAGGAAGCGGATAAACGCCGTACGTTCTTCGAGACGCGCTCCTCCGGAGCGCTCCTCGGGATGAGGAATTGCTTTCCTGCCATCGACAGTCGTTCCTCATCCTGAGGAGGCGCGAAGCGCCGTCTCGAAGGACGCACCGGGTTTCCGCAGCACATGATTACCTGGCCTAATTTCGTCTCGCAGCTGTTCAACGGACTCGCCGCCGGCGCTCTCCTGGCGCTGATCAGCTCGGGCCTGACGATCATCTACGGCACGCTCGGTGTGCTGAACCTGGCGCATGGCGCGATGTTCATGCTCGGCGGCTATGCCGGCTATGTCGCGCTGCAGGCAACCGGCTCGTTTATCGTCGCGATCGTTGCGGCGGCGCTGTTTCTCGTCGTGGTCGGCGGCATCCTCGAATTCGTCATCATTCGCCGTTTCTACGGTCGGCCGCCGGAAGACCAGCTGCTCGTCACTTTCGGGATCGGCATCGTCGTCGTCGAACTGGTGCGTTTCGCGTTCGGCAGCCTGTCGAAGACCGTGCCGCCGCCATCCTGGGCCGCCGGCGTGACGCCAATGGGGTTCCTCATCTACCCGACCTACCGGATCGTCGTCGCCGGCATCGCCGCGGCGGCACTAGGGGTGCTTTACGTCGTCCTCTACCGCACCCGGCTCGGCATGATCGTGCGCGCCGGGATCGAGGATTCCGCGATGGTCGGGATGCTCGGGATCAACGTCTATCGCGTGTTCATGGTGGTGTTCGGCGTCGGCGCGATGGCGGCGGGCTTCGCCGGGATCGTCAACGCGCCGGTCGTCTCGCTGACCCCCGACATGGGTGAATCGATCCTGGTGCAGACCTTTGTCGTCGTGGTGATCGGCGGTGTCGGCTCGTTTCCCGGGGCGATCCTCGGCGGGCTCATCGCCGGCGAAATCCTCAGCCTCACCTCGATGATCGACCCGGCCTATTCCGGGGTCATGCTGTTCGCGGTGATGACGCTGGTGCTGCTGGTGCGGCCGCAAGGCCTGCTCGGCTCGCTCGGCCGCGACTAGCCTTCGCGATGTTGCGCGCCCGCCCCCTGCTCGTCGAGGCGCTGACCGCGCTCGGCCTCCTGGCCGGGCCCTACCTGCTGCCGCATCTCGGCTTCGCGCCCGGGACGGTCAACCAGATCCTGGTCTGGGGCCTCTTCGGGATCGGCTTCGACATCTTGTTCGGCTACACCGGCCTCCTGTCGTTCGGGCAATCGGCGTTCTTCGGCACCGGCGGGATGCTCGCCGCCTATTTGCTGACCAACAATCTGATAGCGAATGTGATGCTGGCACTGGTCGTCGGCATGGTCGGCGCGGCAATTGCCGGGGTCGTGGTCGGCGCGATTGCGCTGCGCCGCACCGGCATCTATTTCGCGATGATCACCGTCGCGATCGCCGAGATGTTCTTCTTTGTCGAGTTCTCGCCGCTCGCCCGCTTCACCGGCGGCGAGAACGGACTGCCCGGCGTGCCGTCACCGAAATTCTCGCTGTTCGGATGGTCCTATCATGTCGGCAGCGACTGGTCGATGTACGGCTTTCTCGCCGTTTGCTATTTCGTCGGCATCGTCGTCGCGCTGCGCATCATGCGCTCGCCGGTCGGCGCGATCCTCGTCGCGATCCGCGACAACCCGCTGCGGGCACGCGCGGTCGGGCATCGCGTCGGGCTCTACAAGCTCGCCGCCTTTGTCATCGCCGCCGCCTATGCCGGGTTCGCCGGCGGGCTCCTCGGCGTGCTGCAAGGCTTCATGCCGCCCGACGCGTTCATGTTCGACACCTCGGGCCAGCTCGTCATGCAGACCGCGATCGGCGGCGTCGGGACGCTGTTCGGTCCGTTGCTCGGCGCGGCGGTGTGGCTCTATCTGCGCGATTTCCTGCAGGGCGTGCTTGGCCTCGGCGCCGCCTGGAAGCTGGTGCTCGGCCTCGTCTTCGTGCTGCTGGTGTGCTTTCTGCGCCGCGGCCTCATCGGCGGCTTGCGCGACTTGGTGGCCCTGTTGGCGGCGCGCAAGGCGCCGGCCGCGCCCGACGAGGCGCCGCCGCTCCAGTCGCCCGAGCCGACGGCGAGTGTCGGCCATTCGCGCCGCCAGGAGGCGCCGTTCGCCGGCCCGGTGCTGGAGGCGCGCGGCGTCACCAAGTCGTTTGGCGGCATCGTCGCCAACCGCGACATCAATTTCGCGGTTGAGCGCGGCGAACTGCGCGGCATCATCGGTCCCAACGGCGCCGGCAAGAGCACCTTCTTCAAGATGCTGACCTGCGAGATGGCGCCGACCGCGGGCCACATCTTCTTTCACGGCCGCGACATCACCGGGATGGATGTCGCCAATGTCTGCCAGCTCGGCCTGACCAAGAGCTATCAGGTCAACCAGCTCTTCGCCCGGCTGACCCTGCGCGAGAACATCGTCATCGCGGCGCTGGCCGAGCGACGCGGCACCTTCGCGCTCGACCTGCTGCGGCGGATCGACCGGGTGCCGGGGCTCGACACCCAGGTCGAGGCGACGCTGGCGCTGGTCGGCCTCACCGCGCGCGCCGACGTGCCGGTCGCCGAGCTCGCCTATGGCGAAAAGCGCCGGCTGGAGATCGCGCTGGCGCTCGCCGCCTCGCCCTCGCTCCTGCTGCTCGACGAGCCGCTCGCCGGGATGAGCCCGCGCGAACGCGCCGAAACGGTGCAGCTGCTGAAGAACATCCGCCGCGGGCGGACGCTGATCGTCGTCGACCACGACATGGACGCGGTGTTCGAGCTCGCCGAGCGCATCACCGTGCTGCACGAAGGCGCGCTGCTCGCCGAGGGCACGCCGGCCGAGATCCAGCGCAACAGCCTGGTGCAGGAAGCCTATCTCGGCGGGGTCGCAGCAGCATGAGCGCGCTCCTCGAAGTCGACAAGATCAACAGCTTCTACGGCGACAGCCACATCCTGTTCGACGTGTCGCTGACCGTCGCGAAGAACGAAGTCGTCGCGCTCCTGGGACGCAACGGCGCCGGCAAGAGCACGACCCTCAAGAGCCTCATCGGCGCAGTGCGGCCGCGCTCCGGCCGGATCATGCTCGACGGCGCGTCGATCCACGGCCTGCCGCCGCACGCAATCGCCGCGCTCGGCCTGCAGCTCGTCCCCGAGGACCGGCGCATCTTCGGCAGCCTCAATGTCGAGGAAAACCTGGTGCTCGCCGGGATGACCGCGAAATCGCGCTGGCCGCTGGAGCGCGCCTGGGAGATTTTCCCGCGCCTCAAGGAGCGCCAGCGCAGCCGTGGCACCGACCTCTCCGGCGGCGAGCAGCAGATGCTGGCGATCGCCCGCGCGCTGGTGCGCGACCCCAAGCTGATCCTGCTCGACGAGCCGTTCGAGGGGCTGGCGCCGATCATCGTGCGCGACCTCCTTGCCACCTGCCGCAGCCTCGCCGAGGCCGGGCAGACGATCATCCTCGTCGAGCAGAACATCTCGGCTGCGGTCAGCCTCGCCGACCGGGTCTACATCCTCAACAACGGCCATGTCGTCGAGGAAACCAGCGCCCAGGCCGTGCGCGACCAGCCCGAGCTGCTGCACCGCCATTTGGGCGTCTAAGGTGCGGCCCGCCGGTTGACAATCCCGCGCCGCTCGCCTCGGATGCCGGCGCAACGATGCGGGATGCGAGGGCGGAGAATGGATAGCGGGCTTGCCGGGCTGATTGCCGCCGAGACCGTGCTGAGCCACAGCGACGGGGCGCAGGGCATCCTCTGGGTGCGCGGCCATACCCTCGCCGAGCTGGTCGCGGGCTTTGGCTATGAGGGCGCGGTCGGCCTGCTGTGGGAGGAATTCGGGGCCGACCGGCTCGATCGCGACGCGATCCGCACGCGGCTCGGCGCCGCGCGCGAGGCGGCCTTCGCCGGGCTCGGAGATTGGCTCGACCGCGTCCACGCGCGCTCCATCGTCGAGAGCGTGCGGCTGGCGCTGGCGATGCTGCCCGACCGCGCCGAGCCGGCCGAGATTCTCGCGACGCTGCCGGTGGCGATCGGCGCGCTGCTGCGCCAGCGCCAGGGCGCGGCGCCGCTCGCGCCCGACCCGGCGCTCGGCACCGCCGCCGACCTCCTGCGCATGGTGCATGGCCGGGCGGTCGACCCGGCGATGGCGGAGGCGCTCGACACCTATTGGACCGCCCTCATAGATAACGGGCTCAACACCTCGGCGTTTACTGCGCGGGTCATCGCGTCGAGCCGCGCCTCGCTCGCCTCGGCCGCTCTCGGCGCCTATTGCGCCTTCACCGGCCCGCTGCATGGCGGCGCGCCGGGTCCGACGCTCGACCTGCTCGACGAGGCCGAGGCCAGCGGCGATGTCGCGCGCTGGGCCGAGCACAAGCTCGCCGCCGGCGAGCGGCTGATGGGCTTCGGCCATCGCGTCTTCAAGGGCGGCGACCCGCGCGCGCTCATTCTGCGCGACGCGCTGCGCCGGCTCGGCGACCGCCTCGGCCCGGCGGCCGGGCGGCTCACCTTTGCCGCCGAGGTCCAGAAAAGTGTCGCGGCGGCCTTCGTCCGGCTCAAGCCGGGGCGTCCGCCGCTGCAGCCGAATGTCGAGATCAACGCTGCGCTGCTGCTCGATGCGGTCGGCCTGCCGCGCGACGCGTTCATGGCGGTCTTCGCGGTGGCGCGCTGCGCCGGCTGGCTGGCGCATGCGATGGAAAGCGGGCGCCAGGGCCGGCTGATCCGCCCGTCCTCGGCCTATATCGGACCGCGCCCGGCCGGGACGGGCGCGGCATAACGCGGTTCGCAGCTGCGTCCCATCACCGAAATCCCCGGAACGGCGCCGACGCAAATTTTTCGCTGTGCCGCCGTGCTTTTGCCGGGTGCGGTTTGCCCGGCGTTTCGAGGCAATGCCGCCCATGCCCCGGCTGCGGCAAGGATCGCGGCGATAAAAACGGCGAATGCGATGCGGCTCATTCGCTTCCTTCCACCGTTCTTCTTTTGCCGGCAGTTTCGACATGGGAAAATGCAGCGATGAAACGGAAAAACCGCGACTGCGAATCTCTCGCGCTACTTCACGTCGCCGGCACCCGCACGGAATATCCTTGCGTCTTCCTATGCGCGCGACGCAGAACTGAGCGGCGTGACGGCGGATTGGTTCCGCGCGGCATCGATGCGACATGTGCAGCGTAAATAAACTATAAAACGATCACCTGTAAGTTGACCCCGATGCGCCCGATCCGAGAACGCCCGTCCATCCCCGCCGCCGCCCTCGCTGCCGTGCTGTTGCTGCTCGGTCCGGCGCTGGCGCCGGCCTCCGCCTCGGGCGACACGCCGCCGCCGAGCGACGCCGCGGCGCTGCTGCCGGTCACCGCCTCGCCCAATGCCGCGCCGGGCGACAATGCGATCAAGGATCGCCTCGCCGGCAACGGTCCGCTGTCGATCGGCGGCGATCCGGTACATGTGGCGCTGCTGCGCAGGTTCTATGACGAGCACGGCGACCAGCCGGTCTGGTCGACGCACCCGACGCAGGCGACCGCGTTGTGGCATGCGGTGCTCGACGCCGGTGATCAGGGGCTCGACCCCGACAGCTTCCACGTCGCGGCCTTCGCCAAGACGGCGTTGTCGCCGCTCGACCGCGACATGCTGCTGTCCGATGCGTTCCTCGGCTATGCCGAGACGCTGGCGCGCGGCGAGATCGCCGCCGAAGCGCGCAACGACAATAATGAGGATCTCGCTCCCGGGCCCGTCGACGTGGTGGCCGCGCTCGATGGCGCGCTCACCAGCGCCGACCCCGAGGCGGCAATCAACGCGCTGGCGCCGAAGACGGCGGATTACGCCGCGCTGCGACATGCCTATGCGACCTATCGCGCGATCGCCAAGGCCGGCGGCTGGCGGCACGTGCCCGAGAAGGAAGCCGCCGACCGCACCCGGCTGCTGCAACAGCGGCTGGCGGCCGAGGGCTACCTGCCGGCCGGCTATGCGACCAATGCGCTCGACGGGCAGACCGACCAGGCGTTGAAGAAATTCCAGGAGCGGCACGGGCTATTGCCCGACGGCAAGCTCGGCAACACAACGCTGATCGAGCTCAACGTGCCGGCCGAGCTGCGCGTGCGGCAGATCGCGGTCAATCTCGAGCGGCTGCGCTGGCTACCGCGCGAGCTGCCGGCCGACCGCGTCTGGGTCAATACCGCGAACGCGCAATTGCAGCTGTTCCGGAACGACAAGCCGGTGTTCACGACGCGCGTCGTTGTCGGCGAAACCGACAAGCAGACCCCCGAGTTCTCGACCCATATCGTCAGCGTGCTCTACAACCCGCCCTGGTACATTCCGTACGGGATCGCCCAGAAGGAGATCATGCCGCAGGCCGACTCCGACCCGGACTATCTCGAACGGCACCACATGACGATGCGCGACAACGGCTCGATCCTGCAGGAGGCGGGGCCGTACAGCGCGCTGGGCCGGCTCAAGTTCGAGATGCCGAACCGGTTCGACGTGTACCTGCACGACACGCCGATGCGTTCTTATTTCGCGCTCGCCAACCGCCGGCTGAGCCATGGTTGCGTGCGGGTACAGAACCCGCGTGAGCTCGCCTCGCTACTGCTCGGCATCCCCGAGAACGAGATCACCCGCAACATCAATCTCGGCAACACCAACCGGCGCAATCTGGCGCAGCCGGTGCCGGTGTTCATCGTCTACCAGACCGCGTTCGTCGACACCGAAGGCGAGCTGCAATTCCGCCAGGACGTCTATCAGCGCGATACCGAGATCGCCCAGCGCCTGACCCATGGCGCGCAGCCGCCGCTTGCCCAGCAGGTCCGCGCCAACCAACGCGGCGGCTGAGCGCATTTTCAGTCCATTCAACCGCTAGGTAGGGGCACGGCAAAAAACGGCCTCTGAGGTGCGTTTTCTGCATCTCAAGGGTTGTCCAATCCAATTTCAGGTGCTAAGGCCTTTCCAGCTTGTCGGGGGGAGTTCTAGGCCTTGCGGTCATCTTTACTGAGCCGGCGCCGTGTTCTCGGTGTCGCCGCGGTCGCTACCGGTGTTGCCTTTATAAGACCAGCACCGGCGGTTTCTTTCGCTCCGCGGTCCATCGCGCTTTCCAACATGCACACGGGCGAAAGCCTGCGCGAGGTGTACTGGGCTGATGGCCACTACATCCGCGACGTGGTGCGCGACATCAACTGGATCCTGCGCGACCACCATTCCGACGAGGTCCGGCCGATGAATGCGGGCGTCCTCGACGTGCTGAGCAGGCTGCGCGACCGGCTCGAAATTCGTCAGCCGATTCAGGTGGTTTGCGGCTATCGCTCGCCCGAGACCAATCATCAGCTGTGGCTGCACGAAAGCGGCGTCGCCGCGAACAGCTACCACATGTACGGCATGGCGGTAGACATGCGCTGCGAAGGCCGCAACCTCAGCCAGGTGCACCGGGCCGCGCTGAGTCTCGCCGACCAATGCCGGCTCGGCGGCGTCGGCTATTATCCGGAATCGGATTTCGTCCACGTCGATTGCGGCCCGCAGCGCACCTGGTAGGCGTGCGGGCTCCCCGCCTCGCGGCGGTCGATCCGAGCCCCAGTTAAACCGAAACGTCTTTAGTTAAACCGAAGCGGCCTTCAGCGGCCGGGCGCGCCGTGCTTGTCGGGGGAGCGCGCCTGCCGCTCCCGATATACGCCTCCGCCGGCGATCCGGTTCCCCGCGCCGCGCCGGCAATCAGCGCCGCGCCGACACCCGCCGCAACACGTCGAGCCGCAACGGCAATTTGTCGCCGAGCCACATCGCGTAGAGCGTGTGGTCGTCATAGGCGTTGCCGGCGAGCGGGTGCACCAGCACGTCGAGCCCGCCGCGGTTCAGCATCAGCCAGGGCACGATGCGCGGAAAGTCATCGACCGCGAAGGCCACCTGATACATGGCCACGGCATGCGGGCCGACCGCCTCGTCGTGCCAGCTGCCGAGCGTCGCCGCCGGGAACGCCGCGCCCAGCCCCTCGCGCACCCGCGTCGCCGCTTCGCGCGTCGTCGCCGGGTCGTAATAGATGTGCGCGTGATACCCGCCGATCTCGGCGGGGTCGGCAAAACCGTCAGCCATGGCGTATCTCCTGCGGCAGGTTCGAACCGCCCGGCCCGAGCGCGCGCTGCATATAGACCGAATCGACCCACCGGCCGAACTTGAAGCCGATCGCCGGGAAGGTGCCGATCAGGGCGAAGCCTAGCGCGGCGTGAAGACGGATTGATGGCAGCGTCTCGCTGCCGCCGATCACCGCGATCATCTGGCGGTAGCCCTGGCGGGTCACTTCGTCGATGACCGCCGCAAGCAACCGACGGCCAATCCCGCGGCCAACCTCCCCGGGATCGATATAAATCGAATCCTCGACTGAAAAGCGGTAGCCGATCCGCGCGCGATACGGCCCGGCATAGCAATAGCCCACGATCTTGCCGCCGCGCTCGGCAACGAGGTAGGGAAAGCGGCGCCCGACAATATCCGCGCGGCGCCGCGCCATCTCCGCCTCACCGGGCGGCACGTCCTCGAACGAGGCGATGCCGTTGAGCACGTGGTGGCCGTAGATCGCGGCGATTGCCGCGACATCGCCGTCGCGCGATGGACGGATGACGAGGTCGCCCGCCATCTAAATAAAGGCCTTTTTAGCCGCCTCCCCTGGGCCTGACCCGGGGGTCGACGTCTTTAGTTGCGATCGGCCCATGCCATCAAACCTTAGCCGCCGATCACCCGCTGCGGCTTGCCGTCGAGGAAACCGACGATGTTCTCGACGATCTGCGGATACGAGCTGCGATAGTTCTCGTCGGTCACGTAGCCGATATGCGGCGTCATGATGACGTTGGGGCAGCTGCGCAGGGGATGGTCGATCGCCAGCGGCTCCTTATCGTAGACATCGACCCCGGCATAGGCGAGCCGGCCTTCCTTGAGCGCGGCAATCATCGCGTCGGTGTCGACGATCGGCCCGCGCGAGGTGTTGACCAGCAGCGCGCTCTTCTTCATCAGCCCGATTTCGCGCACACCGACGAGGCCGCGGCTACGCGCGCTCAGCACCAGATGCACCGAGAGGATATCGGAGCGACGGAACAGCTCGTCCTTCTCCACCCGCTCGACGCCCTTGGCCGCGGCCGCCTCGGCGGTGAGGTTCTGGCTCCAGGCGATTGCCTTCATGTCGAAGGCGAGGCCAACCCGCGCCACCGCGCTGCCGAGCCGGCCGAGACCCAGGAGCCCGATCGTCTTGCCGGCGACGCGATGGCCGACCCGGGTCTGCCAGCCGCCCTGGCGCATAAAGGCGTGGTCCTCGGCGATGCGCCGCATCGCGCCGAGAATGAGCCCCCAGGCGAGCTCGGCGGTGTCCTCGTTCCCGCCACCCGGGCCGCCAGTGCCGCACACCGTGACGCCGCGCGCCTTCAGCGCCTCCATGTCGAACGAGGCGTTGCGCATGCCGGTGGTGATGAGCAGCTTCAGCTTGGGCAGCTTGTCGACGATGTGCTTCGGGAACACGGTGCGCTCACGCATCGCGCAGACGATTTCGCTGTCGGCCAGCGAGCGCACGACATCCGCCTCGTCGGCGAACGGAAAACGCTCGACCGCGATCTCGATACCGCGTTCGCGCAGCGGCGACCAGTCGGCCATGTCGAGCGCCACTCCCTGGTAATCGTCGAGGATGCTGACGCGCATCGGCTGTTCTCCCGTTTCGGTTTGCTGGGTTCACGCTAAAGCAAATCCGCGGCGGAGGAAATCGGCGACAGGTGCTTGGCCGCAGACGGCGAAGGTCCGGAATTCGGCGGGAAATTCGGTGTTGGTCCTATGTCGGTTCGTGGCGGAAGAATGTAGCGGAGACGCGGATCGCCTGTTGTGTGTGGGAGGTATCGATGACCCTGTCGATCAACAACGCCTGGTTGCGGCGGCTGGCATTAGGCGGCGCGCTGCTTTGTCTGGGCGGCGTCATGGCGCCAAAGCCGGCGGACGCGCAGCTCTCGATCCAGCTGCCCTTCCTCAGCGTCGGCGTCGGCGGCCCGTACTATTATCCGAGCTACTACCCCTACTATTCGAGCTACTATTACGGATACCCGTATTACCACCGGACGCATTACTGGGGTTGGCGGCATCGCTGCCATTTGTGGCACCACCGCTGCCACTGGTACTAGCCTCGGCGGACGGCGCGCCGCTTCTCATTTGAGCAGCGGCGCGTAACCGTCGATGACCTTGAGGATCTCGTCGCGGCTGCGGTCGGGGATCTCGAGCACCGCTTCCTGCACGCCGGCCTCCTGATAATCGGCGAGCGCCGCGGCGTCGGCCGGCGCGCGGAACACCGAGATGTACAGCTCGGAGAAATCACGGCCGCGCTGATCGGCCATCTTCCTCAGCCGGTCGCGCTCGTAGCGGATGTCCCAACCGCGTTGCGGGCGCGGGAACCAGCCGTCGCAATAATCGACGACGCGGCGCAGCGTGTAGTCGGTCTCGCCCCCGAGCAGGATCGGCGGGTGCGGCCGCTGTGCCGGTTTGGGCCACGACCAGACTGGGTCGAAATCGACCATCTCGCCGTGATAGGCGGCCTCGTCCTCAGTCCATAGCGCCTTCATCGCCAGGATGCGCTCACGCATCAGCTTGAAGCGCGTGTCGTAGCGCGCGCCGTGGTTTTCCATCTCCTCGACATTCCAGCCGCCGCCAATACCGAAGACGAACCGCCCACCCGACAGCTGGTCGAGGCTGGCGACGCATTTCGCGGTGACGATCGGGTCGCGCTCGGGGATGAGGCAGATGCCGGTGCCGAGGATCAGCTTCTTGGTCGCCGCCGCCGCGAAGGAGAGCGCGACGAACGGGTCGTGCGTGTGCGAATAGCGCTGCGGCAACTCGCCGCCGCCGCCAAACGGCGTCTTCCGGCTGGTCGGAATATGGGTGTGCTCGGGCACGTAAAGCGAGGCAAAGCCGCGCTCCTCCAGCACCGTCGCCAGTTCGACGATGTTGATGCCGTAATCGACCGGGAAATAGAACACGCCGACCCGCATCGTTGTCCTCCATATCGTTGCGGACGCCCGCCCGCGATGACAGTCAGCCGCCGGCGGCCTCGACCATGCTGGCGGCGGCGATCGTGGTCGCGGCGGCGCGCGCCGCCACGTCCGCGGCAACGCCCGGCTCGTTGACCGGCCCCGTGCCCGGCGACGGCAGCGTCTGCAGCACCATCGCGCCGGTGGCGAAGCGGATGTCCTTCGCGGCAAAGGCCTGGACCATGCGCTTCAGGTACTCGCGCTGCACCCAGCTCGGCTTGATCGGGCGGGCGGTGAACTTGAAGCGCAGCACCATCGCGCTATCGACGATCTCGGCGACGCCCTGCAATTTCAGCGGCAGCATGATCTCGGCGGCGAGCTCGGAGTTGTCTTCCTGCATCGCCAGGCCGAGCTGTTTGATGGTCTTGCGCACCAGGTCGATATCGGTGCCGGGCTCGAAGCGCAGGTTGAACTTTATCGTCGCGAAGTCGCGGCTGAGATTGGTCACCGCGCCGAGCTGGCCGTAGGGGATCGTGTGCAGCGGCCCGTTCTGGTGGCGCAATTTGACCGAGCGGATGCCGAGCGTCTCGACGGTGCCCTTGAGCCGCCCGGTATCGATATACTCGCCGACGCGGAACGCGTCGTCCCACATGTAGAACAGCCCGGAAATGATGTCGCGCACCAGCGACTGCGAGCCGAACGACACGGCCAGGCCGAAGACACCGGCGCCGGCAATGAGCGGCGCCGTGTCGACCCCGAGCCGCGACAGCACGATCAGCGCGGCGATCACGCCGATCACCACGCCGAACGCGGCCCGGACCATCGGCAGGATCGTCTGCAGCCGCGAGGCCGGGGCCGCCAGTTCGTCGTCGCTGTCGGCGCCCGGCAGGGTCGGCCCGCTGCCGACCTCCAAATGACGGTCGATCGCCAGGCGCACCAGCTCCCATGCGACAAAGGCGATGAACAAGGTCGCGACGGCGGCGGCGACCGACCGCATCGCCGCATCCGCCGCGGAATCCGACATCTCGATCGCGCCGGTCCAGATCCACGCCAGCATCATCGCGGCGACGACCACCCCGATCGCGCGGAGAATGCGGTGGACCGTGCGCGCCTTCAGGTGCTCGGAGCCGATCGCCGGCCCCTCGGCGTCGTGCCAGGCCCGCTCGGTCAGGCGGTCGAGCACGAGCGCGACGAACAGTACGCCAAAGGTCGAGACCGCCGCGTGGTAGTACGCCAACAATCCGAGCGACAGCCCGGCCACGAAGAACACGAAGAGCCCGCCGACCAGGGTCACCGCGATCGGGACCCACATCCGCGCGAGCGCGTCGCGCATGGCGGCCACGATCCCGCCGGTGCGGCGCCCGCGGATCAGCGCCTCTGCCGCGGCGCGGGCGCGATATACGATCAGCACGTAAAGTCCGCATACCACCACGGCATTGACCAGGCCGATGACATGCGGCGCGCCGCTATCCTCGTCCATCAGCCCGTACCGGCCAAAGCCGACGAGAAGGATGATCGCGAAGATGGTGCCCGACAAAAACCGGCTGAGGCGCCGCGCTTCGACG
>DASZLY010000478.1:0-15839 GCA_035552135.1 Allostellaceae bacterium
TCCTCGGGATAGACGTGCCCCTTGCCGCCGAACCCGCCGCCGACATCGGGCGCGATGCAGCGCACCCGCGCCTCGGGTAGGCCGAGCAGTGCCGCCGCCTCGCGCCGCACCCAATGCACCACCTGGGTCGATGACCAGATCGTCACCGCGCCGGTGCGCCGGTCGAAATCGGCGAGCACGCCGCGGGTCTCCATCGGCACCGCGGCGTAGCGGTGATGATAGAAGCGCCGCTTGAGGCGATGCGGCGCCGTGGCCATGGCGCTCGCGGCGTCGCCGCGTCCGACCGAGAACTCGCCGATCAGGTTGGTGTTGTAGCGCTCATGGATGATCGCGCTGTCGGGGCGGAGCGCCGCCTCGGGGTCGATCACCGCCGGCAACGGTTCGAGATCGAGCGCCACCAGTTCGGCGGCGTCCTCGGCCGCGTCGCGCGTCTCGGCGACGATGATCGCCAGCGCCTCGCCGACATGCCGCGCCTTGTCGTGCGCCAAGAGCGGCTCGGCCGGGTTGAGGAATTTGTGCTGGACGATCGTCGTCCATTTCGGCGGCAGCGCGATCTGCCCTTCCGGCACCGGCGGTAGCAGCTGCAACAGATCGGCGCCGTTGAGCGCACAGACCACGCCGGGCGCGGCGGCGGCACGGCTGAGGTCGACCGAACGGATGCGGGCATGCGCCAGTTGGCTGCGCAGCAGCACCGCGTGCAGCATGCGCGGCAGCACGATGTCGGCGACGAATTGGCCCTGGCCGGTCAACAGCCGCCGGTCCTCGCGCCGCTTCACCGAGCGGCCGATCCACGGTCCCGTCAGCGGCGCGGTGTCGTTCATCGGCGCACTCCCTCGATGACCCCTCGCACGGCTCCATGCAATTCGCTCGCCGGGTCCGCCAGCGTCGACATGATCGTATAATGGTCGAGGCCGGGATACACGGTCGCGGTCTTGCCGACGCGCTCGGCATAAGCCTTTGACTGCCAGATGAACCCGGCCGTCTCGGCGCCGCCGACGCAGATGAAATCGGGCGCCCGGTCGGGCCGAGGGTGACGCATCGGCGACAGCGCCACGGCGCGCGCCTCGTCGAGCATCAGCTGCTCGTTGACGTTGGTCTTGAGCAGCGGCACGAGGTCAAAGACGCCCGAGATCGCGATGCCGGCCGCGATCGGCAGGCGCGGCTCGGCGGCGAGCGCCATCGCGGTTAACTGGCCACCGGCTGAATGCCCGCCGACGATGAGGCGCCGGCGGTCGAAAGATAGCGCGGCGTTGTCATGCACCCAGCCGATCGCGCGCTGGGTCTGCGCGACGATGGTCTCGACCGTGACCTTTGGCGTCAGGTCGTAATTGATCAGCGCGACGGCGATGCCGGCGGCGACGAAGGGCGGCGCGACAAACGAAAAATCGCTTTTGTCGAGCGCCCGCCAATAGCCGCCATGGATGAACAGGAAGAGCGGTGCATCCGGCCGCGCGGCGGGGAAGAAATCGAGCCGCTCGCCAGGCGCCTCGCCATAGGCGAGGTCGATCCGCCCGCCGAGCGCCGCGCGCGCCGCCGCGCTGTCCGCCGTGTAGCGCGCGTAATGCTGCGGGCTGTCGGGATGCCGCCGGCGGATATTGTATTCGGCGTCGATCGCGGGGTCGATCATCCGGCTCAGACCCTGAACTCGGGCAGGATCACGCCCAGCGCCGCGAATTGCCGCGCAGCGTCGGCGAGATAGCGCCGCAGCAGCGGTTCTTCCTCGTCGCGCGTCGCCGCGCCGAGCCCGGCGTCGCGGGCGATGCGATCCGCCGCGATGATCTCCGCCGCGGTGTCGCCCGCGAGCCAGGCGCAGCGCAGCCCCGAGAGCTCGACGTCGCGCACGACGTGCGCGATCTCGGCAGCGATCGCCGCGCGCTCGGAATCGTCCCACAGCGGCGCGCGCCGCTCGAGATACATCCAGCCGAAAGCGGCGTGCCGCGTCTTGTCGCGCGCCAGCCGATCGAGCACCGCGCGTGCGACGGGGTCGCGGGCATTGTCGCGTGCGAGCCGGGTGAGTTCGAGATCGAGCCCGTCGCCGATGCCGATCTGCGCCGCGACATAGGCGTCGAGGCTGCGCGCCGCATCGAGCGCCTGGCGGTGCAGCCCCTGCTCGAACAGCGCGCGGTAGGCGGGGTTGGCCGGCTCGGCGACGAACCCGCCGCACAATTCGGCAAAGCGGTGGCAGCATTCGAGATGCCACGCCTCCTCGGTATTGCGCACGGTGAGGAAGTATTTCGGGTCGCTCTCGCGCTCGCGTTCGAGGCAGAAGCGGATGATCAGCGCCGGGGTCTCGGGCAGCCCGCCATATTCGGTCCACGCCTTGCGGCTCCACGACAGCCGCGCGGCTTCCAGCACCTCCGCGGGGTAGCGCGACGGATCGAAGCCGTTCCACGGGATGTCGCGCTCCGGGTCCCAGCGCGCCTGCTTCGCCTCGTCGTAGAGGTCGCGGATCGTGCGGATCGCCGGCTCAAGATGCAGCGGAAAGCGCCGCTCGGTCGGGATTTCGCCCGAAAACGCGCGCACGCCGTCGGCCGGCATCACACCGGCCCGGCGAATTTCGGGTGCTCGAACAGCGGGATCTCGATGCCGAACGGCTTGAGGCGCTCGCGGATGCTACGAACGGACTCGACAAATACCGGCTTTTCCAGTGCCTCCACCGTGGCGCCGAGCCCGGCCTCCCAGGTCAGACGGTCGGCCTCGACCTCGTCGCGCGCCGCCGGCGAATCGGGGGCCAGCCAGGAGCTGTGATAGCCGTTCATCTCGACATCGCGGATCATCGTGATGACGGCTTTTTCGCAGACCGCGATCTCGGCCCGGCTCATTTGCGGGACGCGGTGCTCGAGATAGGCCCAGCCAAAGCCGCAATGCCGCACCTCGTCGCGCATGATGTTGCGCAGCACCTGGTTGGCGGCGCGGTTGGGGGTGATCTCGACGAGGTGGCGGAACACGTCGAACGCCACTTCCTCGGCGGCGCAGACGAGGGCTGCGATGATCGCTTCCAAGGGCGTCTCGGGGTCGAGCGCCATCTTGCGCACGCCGTGCGTCGACACCGATTTCTCGAAATCGACGAGGGCCGGCGCCGGGATGTAGCCGCCGAGATGCTCGGCCATCAGGTAGCAGGCCTCGGCGTGGCGCGATTCTTCCTGGGTGCGGATCGTGAAGAAGTAGCGCAGATCGGGTTCGCGCCGTTCCTGACAGAAGCGGATCAAGAGCGCCGGGCTTTCCGAGATCGCGCCATATTCCGACCAGGCGCGGCGGCTCCAGTACATCCGCGCGGCGTGGCGGTGCGCATCGTCGATGTCGAGCCCGTCGAGCGCCGACCAGTCGATGTCGGTGCGCGGGTCCCACTGGTTGCGCGTCGCGGCGCGGAACAGGTCGCGGATCTTGCGGATTTCGACGCCGAGCCTGAGCGGGAAACGGCGCTCCGGCTGGTCGAGCAGAGTCGGCTTGCGCGCGGCCGGCGGGGCAGAGATTTCGGTGAGCGACATCGAGGGTTCCCGGCATGGGATCGATGCCCGACATGAGCCGCCCGGCGGCAGCGGTTTTCAAGCGATTTCTGTTGCCATTGACGATAGAGCGCCTATCGCCGCCGGACGAAAAACCGCCGGAGCTGCTCGCGAAACCGGAAGCTTTTCTTCATCGCCGCGGCGAGTTCGTCCTTGGTCACGACATAGGCGTCGAGCGGCTCGACGGCGACGACGGTGGCGTTGCGCGGCTCGCCCGAGATCAGCGACACCTCGCCGAAGAAATCGGCGGGGCCGAGCCGCGCCACTTCCTGGTCATGGCGCAGCACCTCGACCTCGCCTTCGCAGATGAGGAACAATTCATCGCCCGCGTCGCCTTCGCGGATGATGACCTCGCCGGGTTCGAAATGGCGCAAGGTCGCGGTCTCGGCGATGCGGGTGAGGTCGGCCGGGTTGAGCGCGCTGAACGGCTCGATCCCCTTCAGGAACTCGGCGATGCGCAGGTCATTGTCGAGCATCACATCCGAGGCGATGCGCCCGTCGACCATGTGGATCAGCCGGTCCGCGAGCTCGATGATGCGGTGGTCGTGCGTCACCATCAGCACCGCGGTGCCGTTCTCGACCGTCATCTGCTTGAACAGGGCGACGACCGCGCGGGTCGATTCCTTGTCGAGCGCCGCGGTCGGCTCGTCGGCCAGCACCAGGCGCGGCCGGTTGGCGAGGGCGCGGGCGATCGCGACCCGCTGGCGCTGCCCGCCCGAGAGCTGCCGCGGCTTGGCGTGCAGCCGCTCGCCGAGGCCGAGCCGCCGCAGCATCTGGTGCGCCGCCTCGCGGTTCTCGTCCGGCGACAGCGGGCCGAGCTCCAACGACATGCGCACATTTTCCGCCGCATTCAGCGAATCGAAGAGATTGTGCATCTGGAAGATGAAGCCGATGTCGCGCCGCACCGGCACCAGGTCGCGCGCCGACATCCCGCCGAGGTCGTGCCCGAGCACCTCCATGCGCCCCTTCTGCAGCGAGCGCAGCCCGCCGATCAGGGTCAGGAGCGTCGTCTTGCCCGAGCCCGACGGGCCGGTCAGCACCGCGAGCTGCCCCGGCGGCATCTCCAGCGAAACGTCGAACAGCACCCGGTAGCGCGACGGCCCCTGGCCATAGGCGAAATCGATGCCCTCGGCGCGCAGAACGGGAGCGGGCAGCAACGCCGGCATGTCCATCAGAAAATCTCCGCGGGGTCGGCCCGGATCACCCGCCGGATCGCGAGCACGGCGGCAAGCAGGCACATGCCGAGGGTCAGGATGAGGCTGACGAGGGTCAGCCGCAAGCTCATGTGCAACGGCAACAGCGCGATGCTGCCGACGATGCGGTAGACCGCGAGGCACAGCAGCCAAGCCGGCACGTAGCCGGCAATCCCGATCAGCATCGCCTGGCGCAGCACGCTGGCGATGAGATAGCCGTTGCCGTAGCCGATGCCTTTCAGCGTGGCGTATTGCGGCAGCCGGTCGGACAGCTCGGTATAGATGATCTGGTAGGAGATCAGCGTCCCCACCGCAAACCCGACCAGCGCGCCGAGAAAGAAGATCGGCGCCGCGGACGACAGCTTCGCCTGGAAGTCGTTCTCTAACTGCACCAGCTCGGCCTTGGTCATCACCGTAAGCGATGGCGGCAGCGCCGCCGCGAGGCGTTTCTGCGCGTCGGTGACAGCGAGGTTTTTCTGCAGCCTGACGATGGCGGTCTCGATCGGCATCGCGGCCAGGGCGATGCGGAAGAAGCGGACGAAGCTGCGGTCGCTCATCACCACCGTGCCGTCGCTCATGAAATCGGGGCCGAGCGAGAATTTGCCGGCGATCTTCATCGTCTCGCCGTTGAGTTTGGCGTCGCCGCTGGCGTCCGCCATGCCGAGAAAACGGCGCGACTCGCGGTCGATCAGCATCGTGCCGTCGGGCTGCAGCAAATGCTGCTGATCGGCGATGCCGGGGGTCGAGAACACCGGCGGCGAGTCCGGGTCGATGGCGAAGACCCGCACCAGATGCGGCTTGTTGTCGATCGGGCTGGTCCAGAAGAAATCCTGCCAGTCGGCATAGAGCGGCGCGACGGTCGCGACTCCGGAGACGGCTTTGATCGTGTCGAGCGCGTGCGGATCGAACGGGTCGCGCGTGCCGAAGCGGTATTTCGCGGCGCTGCTGACGAAGAGATCGCCGTCGAGCGCGTTCACCGCAGACAGCGAGGCATCGAAAAACGACCGCTCGAAGCCGAGCTGCACCAGCATCAGCAGCACCGCGAAGGCGATGCCGGCGCTCGACCGCACAAGTCGCCATTTGTCGGCGAGGAGGTTGCGCCAGGCGAGCGGCACGCGCGCCGGCATGGCGCGGCGCAGCGGGCGGGCGATGGCGGGCAGCACCGCCATCAGAAAATCTCCGCCGGGTCGGCGCGCCGCAGATTACCGACCGAGAGCAACGCCGAGCCCACCGACATGATCAGCACCGTTGCCAGCACGCCGGCGACGTTTGCCGGGCTGAACGCCAGCGGCAACAGCGTCTGGGCACGGATCACGCCGTAGATCACGAATGCGGCGATAGCGGCGGGCACGAATGCGGCGACGACGACGATCGCCGACTCGATCACCACGACCGCGGCGAGGCTCGCATCGCCATAGCCGATTGCCTTCAGCGTGGCGAATTCGGGTAGATGCCGGCTGATCTGCGTCGCCAGCGTCTGGTACAGCACCATGATTCCGACGATCAGCGACACCAGAAGCCCCGAGCCGAAAATCAGCCCGACCGAGGTGCGTGTCGTCCAATAGGAATCCTCGTGCCGGGTCAGCTCCTGGCGGGTGAACACCTGCACGTCGCCAGGCAGCTTCTGCCGCAGTGCGGTGGCGACCTTGGCGGGGTCGGCGTCGGGCGCGAGCGTGATGAGGCCGAGATTGACCGGGTCCTGCCGCCGGTGCGTGACGCGGAAGAAATTCGCCTCGTCCATCAGCACCACGCCGATGCCGAGAAACCCGGTGCCGAGCCGGTAGCGCCCGCCGATCGTCATCTGCCTGCCGTCGAGGTCGATCTTGCGTCCGGTGGTCAGCGGCCCGAAGATCGAGCGCGTCTGGTCGTCGACGAGAACCGTGTCGGTTTCGGCCAGCATGTTCTGCTGGCGCTCGATATCGCCGTCACGGAACGGCTGGCCGTTCGGGTCGCAGCCGATCAGGAACACGTCGAGCTTCACGCCGCCGCCCGGGTCCTGCCAGGTGCCGCCGGCGAAATAGATCGGCGTGACCCGGGTGACGCCGGCGACGCTTTTGGCGTCGGTCAGCCGGGCGAGCGGGAACTGCCACGGCTGCGCCTGGAACTGGTAGTCGCTGGAGACAAGCAGCAGGTCGAAGCGCATATGGCCGTAGACCAGCATGCCGCCTTGCGGCACCGCGACGAAGAACCCGAGCTCGATGAAGACGAGGAGGATGGCGATGAAGACGCCGACCAGCGCGAGTGCGGTGCGGCCTTTCTCGTGCGTCAGGATGCGCCAGGCGAGATGGGCGCTGACCCTGAGCCGGCGTACCGTCACGCTGCGCCGGGCGGCGGGGGCTTCGAGTTTCTCGAATTCGAACAGTTCCGGCATCCAGTGGCGTTCCCCTCTAACGGTATCAATCAACACGCGAGAGCGGCGAAAAATTCCGGCGGTGTCAATCCGCGTCGCGAGGCACCCGGTCGACCCGCTCGCGCCAGCGCGTGATCGCCGGGCCGACAGCGGCTAAAATGCCCGCGCCCGCTGGCGGCCGGCTTGTCGCGCCGGCGCCCGCCAACCCGGAGAGGACGCGATGACAGTAGAGCTGCCGGAACCCGGCTTGCGCAACCAGCAGTGTGCGGCGCGGGAGTGAGGCGCGATGATCGAATTCCTGATGATCGCCGGCGCGCCGAGGCCGGTCGCACCGTTCAGCCACGCGGTGGCCGCCGATGGCTGGCTCTTCGTCACCGGCCAAATGCCGACCGACCCGGCGGACGATGCGGCGCCGCTGCCCGAGGGTATCGAGCCGCAGACCCACCGGGTGATCGCGAACCTCAAGCTCGTCCTCGCCGGCGCCGGCAGCGCGCTCGACAGGGTGGTGTCCGCGCGCGTCTATCTGACGCATTTCGAGCGCGACTACGCAGCGATGAACGCGGTCTACCAGTCGTATTTCGCGGCGGGAAAGCTGCCCGCGCGCACCTGCATCGGGGTCACCGGCCTCGCGCGCGGTGCACTCGTCGAGATCGATCTTGTGGCGCGGCGCTGAGCGTCGCGGCGTCGAACTTGCAAGTGCGAGCGGCAATCGAGTCCGGGCTTGGGCCTGCGATAAGCTGTAGACTCCCGCGCGCGGCCAAAAGGGGTTACTGATCTGCTGCCGCTGCTGCGGAATTAGGCATTTTGATGGACAGGGGGCGTCGATGATCAACGAACGGCAACTGCGTCGGCAGATCGAGGAGGTTCGAACCGGCCAACGCTCGCGGCGCGCCTTTCTGCGCGACATGATGCTGGCCGGCCTGAGCGCGCCCTTCGTCACGCAGATGCTCGCGCATAGCGGCGTCGCGATGGCGGCGACCGATTTCAAATATGCCCCCACCAAGGCCGGTGGCGGCGGCACGCTGAAGCTCTTGTGGTGGCAGAGCCCGACCCTGCTCAATCCGCATTTCGCCGTCGGCACCAAGGACCAGGACGGCTCGCGCCTGTTCTACGAGCCGCTCGCCGGCTGGGACCCCGAAGGCAATCTCATCCCGATCCTCGCCGCCGAGGTGCCGAGCGTCGAGACCGGCACGGTCGACAAGGATCTGAAATGGGTCGTCTGGAAGCTGAAGCCGGGCGTCAAATGGCATGACGGCCAGCCCTTCACCGCCGACGACTGCGTCTTCAATTGGGAGTATGCGCGCGATCCGCAGACCGCGGCGACGACGATCGGCAGCTACAAGGACGTCAACGTCACCAAGGTCGACGACCATACGGTCAAGGTCGAGTTCGAGAAGCCGACGCCGTTCTGGGCCGACGCCTTCGTCAGCGCGCGCGGGATGATCATCCCCAAGCATCTGTTCGAGAAGTACAAGGGCGCCAACTCGCGCGAGGCACCGAACAATCTCTCGCCGGTTGGCACCGGGCCGTACCTCTATGTCGACTTCAAGCCTGGCGACTTGGTGCGCGGCAAGATCAACCCCAGCTACCACATGCCGAACCGGCCCTATTTCGATGCGGTCGAGATGAAGGGCGGCGGCGACGCGGTGTCGGCCGCACGCGCGGTGCTGCAAACCGGCGAATACGATTTCGCCTGGAACATGCAGGTCGAGGACGAGTTGCTGAAGCGGCTGGAAGAGAGCGGCAAGGGCCACGTGCATATCTTCCAGACCGGCAATATCGAGCACATCCAGCTCAACAACACCGACCCCAACAAGGAGGTCGACGGTGAGCGCTCGAGCGTCAAGACGACGCATCCGTTCCTCGCCGACCCGGCGGTGCGCCAGGCGCTGAACCTGCTCGTCGACCGCAAATCGGTCGAGCAGTTCATCTATGGCCGCACCGGCAAGGCGACCGCCAACTTCATCAACAATCCGGATCAATTCGTCTCGAAGAACACCTCCTTCGAGTTCAACATCGACAAGGCCAAGGGGCTGCTCGACCAGGCCGGCTGGAAGCCCGGCGCCGACGGTGTGCGCGCGAAGGACGGCGTGCAGCTCAAGGTCGTTTACCAGACCTCGATCAACGCGCCGCGCCAGAAGAACCAGCAGATCGTCAAGCAGGCCTGCGAGAAAGCCGGGATCAGCGTCGAGATCAAGGCGGTGCCCGCCTCGGTCTATTTCTCGTCGGATGTCGGCAACCCCGACACCTACACCAAGTTCTATACCGACATTCAGATGTACACGACGACGATGACGCAGCCCGATCCAGGCGATTTCATGCGGCAGTTCCTGACGGCGGAGATCGCGAGCAAGGACAATAAGTGGCAGGGCCGCAACATCACGCGGTGGCAGAGCAAGGAATACGATGCGCTCTACGATGCCTCCGGGCACGAGACCGATCCGGTGAAGCGCGCGGCGCTGTTCATCCAGATGAACGACCTCGTCATCAAGAACATCGTCGTCATCCCCGACGTCTACCGCCCGGCCGTCGCCGCGATCTCGAACAAGCTGCACGCGCTGCCATCGGGCTGGGACAGCTATATCTGGAACTACCAGGACTGGTACGCCGACGCTTAGGTGAGGCCGCGGCGAAACATGGCCATTTGGTCCGAAGCACATTTCTTCTTCGCCTTGGCCGGGCTTGACCCGGCCATCCACGTCTTTCTTTTGGGCATCAGCCATAAAGACGTGGCTCCCCGGGTCAAGCCCGGGGAAGGGGAAGGTGTACCGGCCGTCGTCCCGTGCTGAACTATCTCGTCCGCCGCCTGCTGCTTGCGCTGCCGAGCCTTCTCGGCATCAGCATCGTACTCTTTGCGATCCTGGCGCTGGCGCCGGGCGACCCGTTCTCCGACCTGGCGAGCGACCCGTCGATCCCGCCCTCGGTGGCGGCGGCGCTGCGCACCAAGTTCGGCCTCGATGACCCGGTCTACCTGCGCTATTTCCACTGGCTGGCGGCAATGCTGCACGGCGATTGGGGCTTTTCATTCGCCAGCCGGATCGATGTCAGCACCTTGATCCTGCAGCGCCTGCCGACGACGCTCTTCGTCATCGGCGCGGCGCAAATCCTGGCGCTGTCGATCGCGGTGCCGGTCGGGGTCTATGCCGGGGTGCGGCCCTATTCGTTCTTCGACCAGGTGGCGAGCAGCCTGGCGCTGATCGGCTTCTCGCTGCCGACCTTCTTCACCGGGCTGGTGCTCATCCTGGTGTTCAGCGTCGAGCTGCACTGGCTGCCGATGGTCTACCGCACCGATATGGGCGGCAGCGGGTTTTCATTCTACTGGAGCTATATCCGGCAGGCGATCATGCCGGTCTGCGTGCTGGCGCTGTTCCAGGGCGCGCCGTGGACGCGTTTCGTGCGCGCCTCGGTGCTCGACGTGGTGCGCCTCGACCATGTGACGACCGCGCGCGCCAAGGGTCTCCCCGAGCGCATCGTCATCCGCAAGCACATCGTCCGCAACGCGATGATCCCGGTGGTGACGCTGGTCGCGCTGCAGATGCCGGTGATCTTTGGCGGCGCGATCATCACCGAGCAGATTTTCCGCGTGCCCGGCATCGGCTCGCTGCTGATCAGCGCGATCCTCGCCAACGACACGCCGGTCATCATGGGCGTGACCTTTGTCTTCGCCTGTCTGGTGATCCTGTTCAACCTCCTCGCGGACCTGCTCTATGGCTGGCTCGACCCCCGCATCTCCTATCGTTGAGGCGGGCGGCATCGCCGTCGTCTCGCCGCGGCGGCGGCACGAGTCGCTGGCGCGCGAGGCGTGGCGGCGCTTTCGCAGGCACCGCCTGGCGCTGCTCAGCGCCGGCATCCTCATCGCGATGGTGCTCTTCCTGATCTTCGGCACGCTGATCTGGCCGGTGGCGATCAACGATATCGACTTCAGCGCGCAGATGGCCGCGCCAAGCCTCGCCCACCCGCTCGGCACCGACGATCTGGGCCAGGATCTGCTGGCGCGGATGATCTATGGCGGGCGCATTTCGATGGCGGTCGGCATTGCGGCGATGGTCGTCGCGGTGCTGGTCGGCGTGGTCATCGGCGCGATCGCCGGCACCGCGCGCGGCAGCATCGACATGGCGCTGATGTGGCTGTGCGACCTGTTCCTGTCGCTGCCGCAGCTGCCGGTGCTGCTGCTCATCATCTACCTGTTCCAGGCGACGCTGCGGCAGCTGGTCGGCATGCAGCTCGGCACCTTCATGCTGATCGTCGCGGTGATCGGCGGGTTCCGCTGGATGTCGATTGCCCGGCTGGTGCGCGCGCAGTTCTTCTCGCTGCGGGAAAAGGAATTTGTCGAGGCGGCGCGCGCGCTCGGCGCCTCGACCTTGCGCCAGGTGGTGCGCCACATCCTGCCCAACGCCATCGGGCCGGTGATCGTCGCCGGGACGATCGAGGTGGCGAATGCGATCATCCTCGAATCGACTCTGTCCTTCCTCGGGCTCGGCTTTCCGCCCGACATCCCGAGCTGGGGCCGCATCCTCTACGACGCCAAGGATTATCTCGACGTCGCGCCGCATTGGGCGCTGTTCTCGGGCGGCGCGATCTTTCTCGTCGTGATGGCGATCAACTATGTCGGCGACGGGCTGCGCGATGCGCTCGACCCGCGCCGGGTCATCGGCTGAGCGGCGCGCCCGTGGCCGAAGCGCTGCTCGACATCCGCGGGCTGAAGACGCATTTCCGCACCGATGACGGCATGGTGCGCGCGGTCGACGGCGTCGACCTCAAGGTCGCGCGCGGCGAGACGCTGTCGGTCGTCGGCGAGTCGGGCTGCGGCAAGACGGTGACGGCGATGACCGTCCTGAAGCTCATCGCGATGCCGCCCGGACGGATCGTCGCCGGCGAGATCCTGTGGAAGGGCCGCGATCTCGTGCCGCTGGGCGTCGACGAGATGCGGCGCATCCGCAGCAAGGAAATCGCCATCGTCTTCCAGGAGCCGATGACCTCGCTCAACCCGGTCTACACCGTCGGCGACCAGATCGCCGAGGTGGTGCGCCTGCACCAGGATGCCGGGCGGCGCGAGGCGGTCGACCGGGCGATCGAGATGCTGCGCCTCGTGCACGTCCCGGCGCCCGAACGGCGGGTGCGCGACTACCCGCATCAGCTTTCGGGCGGCATGCGCCAGCGGGTGATGATCGCGATGGCGCTCGCCTGCAGCCCCGAGCTGCTGATCGCCGACGAGCCGACGACCGCGCTCGACGTGACGATCCAGGCGCAGATCCTCGATCTCCTCGCCGAGATGAAAGACAGGTTCGGCATGGCGATCCTGCTCATCACCCACGCGATGGGGGTCGTCGCCGAGGTCGCGCAGCGCGTCGCGGTGATGTATGCCGGCCGCGTCGTCGAGGAGGCGCCGGTCGGCGAGCTGTTTGCCCGGCCGCTGCATCCCTACACGCAAGGCCTCATCCGCTCGATCCCGCGGGTCGATCGGAAATCCGCCGGGGGCGGCGGCCGCAAGGCGCGGCTGGCGTCGATTCCCGGCACCGTGCCGAGCCTGCTCGACCCGCCGCCCGGCTGCCGCTTCGCGCCGCGCTGCGGTTTCGCGACCGCGGCCTGTACCGCTGCGGTGCCGCCGCTGCGCACCATCGACGGCGACCACAAGGTCGCCTGCGTTCTCTACTGAGCCCCAGCGGTACCGAGACCAGCCATGGCCGAACCCTTGCTGCGCGTCAGCCATCTGGTGAAGAATTTTCCGGCGCGCGCCACGCGGCTCGCCGGGGTGCGCGAAGAGGTGCACGCGGTCGACGATATCAGCTTCGAGATCGGCGCCGGCGAGACGCTGGGCCTCGTCGGCGAGTCGGGCTGCGGCAAGTCGACGACCGGGCGTTGCGTCTTACGCCTCATCGAGCCCACCGCCGGCGAAATCTGGCTCGAAGGCGACAACATCACCGGGCTCGGCGGCAGGGCGCTCGGCGCGCTGCGCCGCAACATGCAGATCATCTTCCAGGACCCCTATGCCTCGCTCAACCCGCGCATGACGATCGGCGCGATCATCGGCGAGGCGCTGACCATCCACAAACTCGCCGCGACCCGCGCCGAGTTCGAGGACCGCATCGTCGAATTGCTCCGCCTCGTCGGGCTCAATGCCGATCACATGCGGCGCTATCCGCACGAATTTTCCGGCGGCCAGCGCCAGCGCATCGGCATCGCCCGCGCGCTCGCCGTCTCGCCCAAGCTCATCGTCTGCGACGAGCCGGTCTCGGCGCTCGACGTCTCGGTGCAGGCGCAGGTCATCAACCTGCTCGCCGATCTGCAGGACGAGTTCCGCCTCAGCTATCTCTTCATCGCGCACGATCTCGCGGTGGTGCAGCACATATCCAGCCGTGTCGCGGTGATGTATCTCGGCCGCATCGTCGAGCTCGCGCCGGCCGAAGAGCTCTACGAAAACCCCAGGCATCCCTATACCGAGGCGTTGCTCTCGGCGGTGCCGACCCCCGACCCAGCGGCCAGAAAGCAGCGCGTGCGGCTCGAAGGCGACATCCCGAGCCCGATCAGCCCGCCGCCGGGCTGCCATTTCCATACGCGGTGCCCGATCCGCGAGCTGCCGCTGTGCAGCACCGTCAAGCCCGAGCTGAAAGAGACCGCGGACGGGCATTGGGTCGCCTGCCATTTGCGGTCTTAGATAACGAGCCGCCGGCGATCCCCCACCTAGATCGCCTCCCCCGGCTTGATCCGGGGGTCCACGTCTCTTCAGTCTCGAACATCCGAATAGGAAGACGTGGATGGCCGGGTCAAGCCCGGCCAAGGAGACGGAGGATAATTTAGGAATTACGGCAATGGCTGCCGTTTACCCAGTGTCTTGGGTTAGGCTGGTGGCGATGTCGCTCGAAATCTACAAGCAGAAGCGCGATTTCCACAAAACGCCTGAGCCGTCTGGTGCGGCGCGGCCGCGAGCGGGAGTCGAGAAGGGCCTCAGCTTCGTCATCCAGAAGCACGCGGCGCGCCGTCTGCACTACGATTTCCGTCTCGAACTCGACGGCGTGCTGAAAAGCTGGGCAGTGCCGAAAGGGCCGAGCCTCGACCCGGCCGAGAAGCGCCTCGCGGTGCAGGTCGAGGATCACCCGCTCGATTACGGCGGCTTCGAGGGCATCATCCCGGCTGGCGAATACGGCGGCGGCACGGTGCTGCTGTGGGATCGCGGCAGCTGGGAGCCGCTCGAGCGAGACCCGGCGAAATCCTTTGCCGACGGCATGATCAAGTTCGCGCTCGACGGCGAAAAACTGCACGGCCATTGGATGCTGGTGCGCCTGAAGCGACGGCCGCGCGACAAGACCGACAACTGGCTGCTCATCAAGGAGCGCGACGCTGCCGCGATCCCCGGCAGCGGCAGCGCCGTAGTCGAGGAGCTGGACCTCAGCGTCGCCAGCGGCCGGCCGATCGACGCCGTCGCCGCCGCGGGCGACCGCGTCTGGCACTCGAAGGGCTCGGAAACTCCCGGCGAGGCGGCGCGGGTTGAGGAGGCGCCGGCGAAGCCGCGCCCGCTGGGTCGCGTTGCCGGTGCGCGCAAGGCGGCGATGCCGGCGGCGTCCACACCGCAGCTGGCGACCGCCGCCGCCGCCGCGCCCGAGGGCGACGAGTGGCTGCACGAGATCAAGTATGACGGTTATCGCATCGTCGCCCGCATCGAGGGCGGCGCGGCGCGGCTCATCACCCGCAAGGGGCTCGACTGGAGCGACAAGTTCCCCGCGCTCGCGGAGCGGCTCGCGGCGCTGCCGGTGAAGTCGGCGATCCTCGACGGCGAGCTGGTGGCGCTGCGCCCGGACGGCACGACCAGCTTTGCCGACCTGCAGGACGCGATCTCGGCGAAGCGTACCGACCGGCTTGTCTATTTCGCATTCGACCTGCTCTACCGCGACGGCTGGGATTTGACCGGCGCGCCGCTCGAAAAACGCAAAGCGGCGCTCGCCGAGCTGATCCCGCCGCAGGCCGACGGGATGCTGCGCTACAGCGATCATCACATCGGCGACGGCGCGCGTTTCCTCGCGCAGGCCGCCACCCACGGTCTCGAAGGCATCGTCGCCAAGCGGCGCGACAAGCCCTACGAAGCCGGGCGCGGGCGCAACTGGCTCAAGATCAAGGTGCGCAACCGCGAGGAGTTCGTCGTCCTCGGCTACAGCGACCCCGAAGGCACGCGCCAAGGATTCGGCGCGCTGCTGCTCGGCTATTACGATCCCGGCGGCACGCTGCGCTATGCCGGCCGTGTCGGCACGGGCTTCAACACGGCGCTCTTGAAGCAGCTTCACGGCCGGTTGGAGCAGCTTGCGACCCGCAAGGCGCCAGTGACCCTGCCGCCCGCCGAGCGGCGCAAGGACATCCACTGGACCCAGCCCGAGCTGGTCGCCGAGGTCGAATACGCGGAGTGGACGACCGATCTCGTGATCCGCCACGCGACCTTCCAGGGGCTGCGCGAGGACAAATCCCCGCGCGAGGTGGTCTATGACCCCGCAGCCTCGCCGCCGCCGCGCCTGGCCGATGCCCCAGCCGCCACCTCCGTCCCGCTGCGCACGACCGAGAAGCTGCGCGACGGCAGCATCGTCTTCGACGGCGTGCGGCTGTCGCATCCCGACCGCGAGCTCTATACGGAACCCGGGCTCAGCAAGCTTGCCGCCGCGGAATACTGGGTCGCCGTCGCGACATGGGCGCTGCCGCATCTGGCGCGCCGGCCGCTGACCATCATCCGCTCGACCGGCCAGAAGGGGCAGCGCGCCTTCTACCAGAAGCACGTTGCGCCCGGCACGCCGGCCGAGATCAAGCCGG
>DASZLY010000479.1:0-2881 GCA_035552135.1 Allostellaceae bacterium
CGCCATCGGCGGGTTGTGCGCGATCGCCGCCGGGATCGGCGTTGGGCGCTTCGTCTACACGCCGATCCTGCCGCCGATGATCGCCGCGCTGGGGCTCAGCAAATCGCAGGCCGGGCTCATCGCCTCGGCGAATTTCCTCGGCTACCTGATCGGCGCATTGCTGGCGGCGATACCGGCGCTGCCGGGATCGCGCCGCAACTGGGTGCTCGGGGCGCTTGGCGTGAGCGTGCTGACCACGGCGGCGATGGGCGTCGCCGATACCATCCCGGGGTTTCTGGCGCTGCGTTTCATCGGTGGCGTGGCCAGCGCCTTTGTGCTGATCATCGCCTCGACGATGGTGCTCGACCACCTCGCTGCGCAGGAGCGCGGCGGGCTGTCGGCGATCCATTTCGCCGGCGTCGGCAGCGGCATCGCCGTGTCGGCGGCGCTGGTCGCTGCCTTGCTGCGGGCGGGGCAGCCCTGGTGGATGCTGTGGCTGGCAAGCGGCGCGCTGTCGGTCGGCGGGCTCGTCACGGCGGCGCTGCTGCTGCCGCGCCGCTCGGCGCCGGCGCATATCGGCGGCCCGCGCCCGCCGACAGCGCTCGACCCGGCGCTCAAGCGGCTCATCGTCGCCTACGGGTTCTACGGCTTTGGCTATGTGATCACCGCGACCTTTCTCGTCGCGATCGTGCGCGCCGCACCGGCGATCCGTGCGCTGGAGCCGGTGATCTGGGTCGTCTTCGGACTTGCCGCGGCCCCCTCGATCACCCTGTGGTCATGGATCGCCGGGCTGACCGGCATCCCGCGTGCCTTCGCGCTGGCTTGCGTCGTCGAGGCGGCCGGCGTGCTGGCGAGCGTCGTGTGGCAGAGCACGGCCGGCGTCTTCGTCGCGGCGATCCTGGTCGGCGGCACGTTCATGGCGCTGACCGCGCTCGGGCTCATCCGCGCGCGCGAACTGGCGCATGGCGACCCGCGCCGCGCGCTGGCGTTGATTACATCGGCGTTCGGGATCGGCCAGATCGTCGGCCCCTATTTCGCCGGGATCGTCTCGGATCATCTCGGCAGCTTCACCTGGCCCTCGGTCGCCGCGGCGGCGGCCTTGCTGATCGCGGCTGTTCTCGTGAAGTAGCTGCGCCGCCCCGTATCGGCACCGTCGGGACGACTGGTTCTATGATCCCGGTTCGCTTCGGCCTAACATCACGGCTTCCAGCCCCAGGAGGCAGCGATGGCCATCTTTACGCATGTGACGGTCGGCACCAACGATCTCGCCAAGGCACGCGCGTTTTACGATGCGGCCCTGGCGCCGCTGGGCCTGAAGCGGCTGCGCGACCTCGGCGATAACGGCTCGATCTGGGGCGCCGACGCGCCGGAGTTTTTCGTGCTGAAGCCGGCCAACGGGCAGCCCGCCTCGCACGCCAATGGCGGTACGATCAGCTTTGCCGCGCCGAGCCGCGCCGCGGTCGCCGGGTTCCACGCGGCGGCGGTCGCTGCCGGCGGCCAGGACGAAGGCGCGGTCGGCCCGCGCTCGTGGCACCCGACCGCCTATGCCGGATATTGCCGCGACCTCGACGGCAACAAGCTCGCCGCCTATTGCTTCAAGGCGGAGTAGCGACGATGCCCGCCAGCGTCCACCCCATGGTCCGCAACGTCGCCCGCGAAAAGCTCGAACAAGGAAATTTGTCGCTCGGCGTCGGCATCCGCATGACGCGCAGCGTCGAGATCGCCAAGGCGATGGCGGTCGCCGGGTTCGACTGGCTGTTCCTCGACATGGAGCACGGCGTGATGTCGCTCGAGGCCTGTGCGCAGATCGCGACCGCCGCGCTCGACGCCGGGATCGCGCCGATCGCCCGCGTGCCGAACGGCGAATACGCCATCGCGACGCGCGCGCTCGACAATGGCGCGCTCGGTATCGTCATGCCGCATGTCGACAGCGCGGCCGAGGCGAAGGAGGTGGTGGACCGGCTCAAATATCCGCCGGTCGGGCACCGCTCGATGGGCGGGATCGGGCCGCATTACGGGCTGCGCGCGGCATCGAGCGGCGAAGCCTCGGGCGCGCTCAACGCGGCGAACCTGACGGTCGTCATGCTCGAGACGCCGACCGCGATCAGGAACGCCGCGGAGATCGCGGCGGTGCCGGGGGTCGATGTGCTGCTGATCGGCACCAACGACCTCTGCGCCGAAATGGGCATTCACGGCGATTTCGCCAACGAAAAGGTCGCCGAGGCCTACCAGGCGATGATCGCCGCCTGCAAGCAGCATGGAAAATTTCCCGGCATGGCCGGCGTCTACAACGAGCAGATCATGCCGCGCTATATCGAGATGGGCGCACGCTTCATCCTGGCCGGCCAGGACGCCCAGTTCATGAGCGCCGGAGCGACGCAGCGCACCGGGTTCCTCCACAAACTGCACGATTGAGGGAATGACGGCTGCCCCTCACCCTCCCATCGCTGTGCGATGGGCCCCTCCCTCTCGCCGCAAACGGGCCGAGGGACTCAAACGCGCTCCCTCTCTCCGCGAGCGGGGAGAGGGTTGGGGTGACGGGCAGCAACTTACGATCAGAGCGCCGCTGTCGCCAGCCGGGGGCGGCGAGATCACCGGGATCGATCTTTCCCGGCCGCTGAGCGACGAGGCTCGCGGGCAAATCTACGCCGTGCTGCTCGGCCACCAATTCCTCATTTTCCGCGGCCAGGCGCTGAGCCGCGAGCAGCAATACGCCTTCACCGCGCAGTTCGGCGAGGTCGAGGCGCATGGCGGCGGGCGACCCGGCAAGCGGCAGGACGTGGCGCATGTCACCGCCAATCTCGACGCCGACGGCAATCCCAGCGACCGCTTCGCCAAGGGCGCGAACTACCGGTGGCATACCGACAAGCCCTATTACCGGACGCCGCCGGCGCTGACGACG
>DASZLY010000480.1:0-5581 GCA_035552135.1 Allostellaceae bacterium
GGTGCGCGGCATCGTCTCGTTGATGTCCCACTCCTCGACATTGACGATGACCCACAGCGCCAGCCGCGCGCCGCCGGGCAGCAGCAGCTTCTTGCGCTGCGAGATCGGTGAATAGTCGAGGCGTTGGGTGGGAAGCATGGACGTTTCCTATCGCTGCAATTTGCCCAATGCGTCCTTCGAGGCTCCCTTCGGTCGCGCCTCGGGATGAGGGCCGATCGAGGGATCACCAGCCATCCTCATCCGGAGGTACCTTGTGCAGCAAGGCCTCGAAGGACGCACCGGCAGTCATCCAGCCTTCGCCTTTTCGTACCACTCCAGTATCTCCACCCCGTTCCAATGCAGCACGCCGGAATGCTTGGCGATGTGGTCGTACACCGCTTCGAGATACTTGATCCGGTGCGGCTGGCCCGAGATGTAGGGGTGGACCGCGATCGCCATCACCTTGGCGCGGCCGGCGCCTTCCTGGTGCAGCCGGTCGAACATGTCGATGCAGCGCCGGGCGAAGTATTCGCTCTCATGGTGCTGCACGATCATCATCGGGATGTCGTTGAGCTCGACCGTGTAGGGCAAGGTGACGAGCGGGCCGTTGGCGGTCGAAATCGTCGTCGGCTCGTCGTCATAGACCCAGTCGCCGATATATTTGATCCCGGCGGCGGCGAGCAGCTCCGGCGTCTCGTAGGTCTGCGTCAACCCCGGCCCAAGCCAGCCGACCGGCTTCTTGCCGGTGAATGTCTCGATCACCGAAATCGCCTTGTCGATCATCGCCTTCTGGTCATCGATGAGGTGCACCGGCCCCTGCTCGTAGGCATGGCCCATGAACTCCCAGCCGGCGCTGTGGCAGGCCTCGGCGACGCGCGGATAGTCCTCGCAGACCCGCGCGTTGATCGACACGGTGGGGCGGATGCCGAGCCGCGCGAACAGCTCGAAGAAGCGCCACACCCCGACCCGCATCCCGTATTCGTGCCACGACCAGTTGGGCACGTCGGGCAGCAGCACCTGACCGGTCGGCGCCGGCAGCACCTGGCGCGCCATCGGCTTCGAGATGTCCCACACTTCGAGGTTGACGATCGGCCAGACGACGATCCGGGCGCCGTCCGGCAATTTTAAGGGCGGCCGGTCGACGATCGCCGAATAGGGAACGCGCTCGCGTGGAATCATGGTACCTGCCCTTCTGCAACGCCTCGACTTCTCGTCCGGCGATGCTCGCGCGGATCGCCCGGAAAATGCAATGTCCGGGCGCAACATCGTCACCGCGCCGGTGTTTGCTGCAATGCGGCAATGCGCCCCAAGAGAGGCGGCGGCCGTTGACGACGGGCGGGGCCGACCACAACTTAGGCGCAACAGAGCGGGAATACCGCCCAGAGCAGGCTTTAAGGGGCCGGGGGTTCATGCGTTCGCGTAACCATAAGGGCAATGTGTTCGTCGGCAATCTGCCGCCCGATTTTCCGGACGAGCAGCTGGCCGAGGCATTCGACGCTTACGGCATTGTGCTGAGCGCGGCGGTGGCGCGCGATCCGGCGACCGGCGCGCGGTTGCGCTATGGGTTTGTCGACATCGCCACCGAGAAGGCCGCCAAGGCGGCGATCGCCGCGCTCAACGGCACGCACCTTGCCGGCTCAAAGCTGTCGGTGCAGATGAGCGAGAAGCCGGTGAAGAAACCGCCCGGCGGGCCGCTGCGCCGACCGGGGTTCGTCGCCGCGGCGCCGCGCGTCGCCGGCAACGACCCGGTCTTTCCGGCGGTGCCGCGACCGCAGCCGACCTTCCAGGTCGAGCGCCGCCCGCTGCGCCCGCTGATCCGCCGGCCAATGCCGCAGTAGCCCTCTGCCGCCATTGTAGTGTGGGTTAGCGCAGCGTAACCCACGTCCCTCGGCGCGGCGGATTTCGCTCCGCTGCATCCGCCCTACGTCAGCTCCACCCCCGCGGCGCGCATCTCGTCGAGTGCGCGCGTGACCGAGCCGCCGATGTCGATGCCGCGGCAGGCGTCGAGCACGACCCGTGCGGCAAACCTTGCCGCGACCGCGTCGAGCGCCGAATAGAGCACACAGAAATCGGTCGCCAAGCCGCACAAGGTCACCCGCTCGAAGCCGCGCTCCCTGAGATAGGCGGCGAGCCCGGTCGCGGTGCGCCGGTCGTTTTCGCGAAACGCCGAGTACGAATCGATCGCCGGGTGGTAGCCCTTGCGCAGCACCAGCTCGGCATGCGGGATGTCGAGCCCGGGGTGAAAGGCCGCCCCCACCGTCCCCTGCACGCAATGATCCGGCCACAGCGTCTGCTCGCCATAGGGCATCGCGATCGTTTCGAACGGCTGGCGGCCGGGATGCACGCTGGCGAACGACGCGTGGCCCGGCTTGTGCCAGTCCTGGGTCAGCACGACATGCGCGAAGCGGCGGGCAAGCCGGTTCGCCGCCGGCACCACCGCATCGCCCTCCGCCACCGCGAGCGCGCCGCCGGGGCAGAAATCGTTCTGCACATCGACCACCAGCAACACCTCGCGCTCGCTAGTGTGGCGCATGGCCGCTCCGCGTTTCTCCAGGATGACAGCGCCGCCGATTATCGGCTTCACTTTCACCCAAAGCAAAGCGCCTTGGGGGAAACGATGCTTGGTTGGTATCGCGATCTGACGGCAAAGGAACGCAGCACCATGTTCGCCTGCTTCGGCGGCTGGTCGCTCGATGCGTTCGACGTGCAAATGTACAGCTTCGTCATTCCGACGGTCATCGCCGTCTGGGGGATGTCGAAAGGCGAAGCGGGGCTGATCGGCACGGTGACGCTGCTGATTTCGTCGCTCGGCGGCTGGTTTTCCGGGACGCTCGCCGACCGCTACGGCCGGGTGAAGATGCTGCAGATCACCATCCTGTGGTACTCGGTGTTCACCTTTTTTTGTGCCTTCGCGCAGAATTTCGAGCAGCTTTTCATCCTGCGCGCGCTGCACGGTTTCGGCTTTGGCGGCGAATGGGCGGCCGGCGCGGTGCTGATGGGCGAGGTAATCCGCGACAAGTATCGCGGCCGCGGCGTCGGCATCGTACAGACCGGCTGGGCGGTCGGCTGGGGTGCGTCGGCGCTGGTCTACACCGCGGTCTATTGGTTCGTTCCCGAGGCGCTCGCCTGGCGCGTGCTGTTCGGGATCGGCCTGGTACCGGCGGTCTTCGTGTTCTGGGTGCGCCGCCATATCGAGGAGCCGGAAATCCACCAGACGCGCCGGCAGTCGCAGCCTTCGGTCGGATTCTCGCATCTCTTCTCGGCGTTCCGCGGGCCTTATCTGTGGACCACGATCAAGGTCGCGCTGATGGTCAGCGGCGCGCAGGGCGGCGGCTACGCCTTGAGCATCTGGATGCCGACCTATCTGCGCACGGTGCGGCATCTGTCGGCGACGACGACCGGCGGGTTTCTCATCGTGCAAATCCTCGGCGCGCTGGTCGGCTTTCTCATTGGCACCTACCTCTCCGATGCGATCGGCCGGAAATGGACTTTCCTCGTGTCGGCGGTCGGCTCGCTCGTCATGGTGCTGCTCTTCATGTTCGCGCCGCTGAGCAATGCGGGCATTTTCTGGCTCGGCATCCCGCTCAATATCCTGCTGCTGATGAAATTCCCGCCGATGGGGCCGTTCATGACCGAGCTCTATCCGACTGCGATCCGCGGCACCGGCCAGGGCTTTTGCTACAATGCCGGGCGGGCGATCGGCTCGTTCTTCCCGACCATGGTGGGGTTTGTCAGCGAGGGCATGCCGTTGGGCGTCGTCATCGCGATCTTTAGCTCGATCGCCTTCGGGGTGATGATCGTGATGCTGCTGATGCTGCCGGAGACCCGCGGGCGCAGCCTCACCGAGCTCGACGGCATGGCCGCCGCGGCCGGAAATTAGCCTAGCGCCGGAAGACGCCGACCAGCTCGAGGTGCGGCGTCCAGGCGAACTGGTCGACCGGCACGACGCGCTCGAGCCGGAAGCCGCCCGCGACAAGCCGCGCCGCGTCGCGCGCGAATGTCGCCGGATTGCACGACACCGCGACGACCGTGTCGAGCGCTGACGCGGCGAGCTGCGCCGCCTGGCGCAGAGCACCGGCGCGCGGCGGATCGAACACCGCTGCCGCGTAGAAGGCGAGCTCGGCGGCGCCGAGCGGGTCGCGGTCGAGGTCGCGCCGCTCGACGCCGACCCGCGCCACGCTCACGGCCGCTTGCGACAGCGCCGCGACCGCCGCCGCGTCGCCCTCGACCGCATGCACCGCGCCGCCCGCGGCCAGAGCGAAAGTGAAGGTGCCAAGCCCGGCATAAAGGTCGAGCACCGGGCGGCGCTCGCCGATCGCGGCGATGACTTCCGCCACCAGCGCCGCCTCGGCCGCCGCGCTCGCCTGCAGGAATCCGCCGGGCGGCAGCGCGACCGCGACGCCGGAAAACACCACCCGCACCGGCCGGCGCTCGACGACCGGCATGTCCTCGTCGCCGCTGCGCCAGACGATGCGCGCCACATCATGCTCGGTCGCGAAGGCCGCCAGCGTTTCGAGCGCGGCGAGACCCGGCGCGGCGCCGCGCTCGATCAGCAGATCGACCCCGCTGTCGCTGCGCGTCAGCATCAGTTCAGCCGTCCCGCCCGGCGTCTCGAGCACCGGCGCGAGGCGGCGCAGCGGCGCGACGAGTGCGAGCAGCGCCGGCTCCAGTACCGCGCATTCGGCAAGGTCGACGAGCCGGTGGCTGAACCGCTCGCGAAACCCGATCGCGGCCGCCGCCGCCGGCTCGCGGGGGCGCGCGAGGCCGAGCCGCGCGCGGCGGCGCGACGGCGGCAGGCTGACGAGCGGCGCGACGGCGCCGGGGTCGAGTCCGGCCCAGCGCAGCGCACCGCTCAGCGCGCCGAGCTTGACGGCGCGGTAAGATTCGGCGTCGAGATGCTGCAGCGCGCAGCCGCCGCAGGTGCCGAAATGCCGGCAAACCGGCTCGACCCGGCCCGCCCCCGGGTCCAGGCGCTCGACGACGCGGCCCTCATGCCCCTCCCCGCGCCGCGCGCCGAGCCGCGCGCGTACCCGCTCGCCCGGTACGGTGAAGGGCAGAAACACCGACCCGCCGCGCCACTGCGCGATCCCATCGCCTTGCGCGCCGATCCTGTCGACGACGAGCTCGACCGGTTCGGACGTCATTTCGGGGAGCCGCCCGGGGCTACGGGATCGCTTCACAACACCGCCATAAAAATCGCCTCCCCCGGACTTGGTGCGGGGATCTACGGACAGCTTCAAGCAATTCATGGATGGCCGGGTCAAGCCCGGCCAAGGCGGACGAGAGGGAGGCCTCGGCGGGCTATCCCGCCAGCGGCAGAGGCACGAGGAGGAAATAGCCGTTGACGGTCAGCACCACGGCAACCGCGGCGAGCGCCGCGCTGACCCCGAGCAGGGCTCCCGAGGCGGCGACGATCGACACCGAGCCCAGCACGATCGCGATCTGGAACAGCGCCGCGGCGAACTCGAAATTCGGGTCCTGCTCGGCGGCGTGGTCGCGGATGTTGTCCCAGTCTTTCGCCTTGGCGAGCAGCTGCTGCCTGCCTTCGCCCGAGGCCGGATCGCTTTCGTAGCGCGCTGCGTTGCTACGGTAGTGCTCGACG
>DASZLY010000481.1:0-3423 GCA_035552135.1 Allostellaceae bacterium
CGCGGCGGCGAGCTCGGAAGCGAGCTTGGGCCATTCCTCGGAGGACAGCCGCGTCCAGCGCTGGTACTGCGGCGCGCCGAGGCCTTTCGACTGCACCCAGACAAGGCCGAAATTGCCGCGCGAGGCGCGGAACGCGACATCACCCTCGTCGACCAGCGCGGTCTTCAGACCGGCGCGCGCCAGGCCATAGGCGATCGCCGAGCCGACCAGCCCGCCGCCGATCACGATCGCGTCGTAGCGCTGCATCGGGGGATCATAACGCCGTCATTGCGAGCGCAGCGAAGCAATCTCGTTCGGAGTAAGCGCCGGCGGGAGATTGCCGCGTCGCGCTGGGCGCTCCTCGCAATGACGGCTGGGGTCTAGAAGAACACCAGCGTGCGCACTTCGATGCTCTCGCGCGGCGGGGCGTCGGCCGGGGTGCTCGGATCGTCGAACGCACCATGTGCCGAGAAGCGCGCGGCGTGCCGGCGCGAGGAATCGTAGCAGCTGATGAGGATCGCCTCGTCGACCTGCATCTTGGGGAAATAGAACCAGCGCTGGTCGGGGCTGTAGGTGACCGCGTAGGTCTCGCCGCTGCGGCCGGGATAGCGCAGCTCGGACGGCAGGAGGTTGTCGTAGTCGAGGGTCTGCGAGTCGCAGAGCACCAGCGGCGAGCGGAGCAGCGGGCCGGCGATCGGCCGCCACACATTGTTGACCGCGAAGCGGTGCTTCAACAGCTCGGTCGCCTCATCGCCCATCAGGTCGCGCACGCGCTGCGGCGCCGACCAGGCGGTGTAGTCGTTATGGACGCGGCCGGCCGGCAGCTTGACCGTGTTGCCGGGGCCGGATTTTGCTGCGTTGCGCACGATATGGTCGAAGGCGACGACCTTCCTGGCGCCGGTCGCCTCGCGCATCAGCCGCTCGCATTCGGGGTAATAGACCGAGGTGATGACGTCTTCGTCATAGAGATCGGCCGCCGCGGTCTTGTGGCTGACCAGCGCGAAGCCCTCGCGGTCGAGCGACAAATCGAGGCCGCGCCCGTCATGGACGGTCAGCAGGTGCGCTTCGTTCTCGGTGTTGCGCAGCGCGATGCCGGGACCCGGATCGTAATTGTAGGAATACGGCTTCTCGCGCATCGGCGCGGTGAAATTGACCGGCGCCTGGACGCCCTTGAGATTGGTTTGGGTCAGCCCGTCCATGAGATGCCTCCGAGAGCGAGGTGCTGCGCGGTGGGCGCGAGAGTAGAGGAAATCGTCGCGGGAATGAACGGCTCTCTCATCGTCGTCGTCGCGGGGCGCTGCATCGCAGCGAACCCGGAATGACGAGTAAAAAATTAGGCCGCTTCCGCCGGCGCCACGGTGGGGCGTCGCCGGCGAGCACCGCGTAGCGGTCCATGCCGGCATGGATCGCCGCGACCTCGTCCGGTGTCAGCGGGCGGCGCATGTCGACGACGCCAGCACGAAGCGGCAAAAATTCACCACAAAGGCACGAAGAACACAGAGCCTTCAAGGCTCGGCAACTTCTGTGCCCGGCAGTAAATTTCCGGCGCTGCGCGCCGGGCGCGGAAATTTCCGGCGCTGCGCTCCGGGCGCGGAGATTTCCGGCGCTGCGCGCCGGTCGCCGCTATTCCCGCTCCCGCATCAGCCGGGCGACGCCATGCGAGTCGCTGTCGTCGCGCGCGTCGAGCGCGGCGACGATGCGCGGCCGGTCGGCGGCGGGGCGGTTCTGGCTCAGCTTGAACTTGCCTTCGAGCCGGCTGACCGCGATCTCGAAGCCGACAATGCCGCCCAGCATTCCGTTGAGAAACGCCGGCGGCTGGTCGTCCATCCGCCACGGGTTCGCTTCGCCCGCCTCGTGCCGCTCCGAGAGCCGGCGGAGGAACGCATCGAGCCACGCCTTGTCGCGGATCGTGCGCGGCGTGCCGTAGGCATGCACGCTGGCGTAATTCCAGGTCGGCACCGCCGGCCCAGTGCCGTACCAGGATGGCGAGATATAGGCGTGCGGGCCCCAGAAGATCGCCAGCGCCTCGCCGCCGGCGTCGAGGTCGTCGACTTGCGGGTTGGGCCGGGCGAGATGGCCCTGGAGATAAAGCGTGCCGTCGCGCCGCTCGGCGAGCAGCGGCAACTGGCTGGCGATCATCTCGCCGCCCCGGGTGACGAGCAGCGCGAAGTCGTAGCGCTCGATATGCGCGAGCAGCGCCTCTTCGCGCGTCTCGGTGAAATGCGGCGGCAGGTAGACCATCGCGTCCTCGGGTTCTAGATCCAGCCGTGCTCGAACAGCAGGCTGCCGAGCAGCATCACCCCGGCGAAGACGAGAATGCCGCCAGAGCCGCGGCTGATCCACACCAGATGCTGGCGCTGGAACGACAGCCGCAAAAACCCCGACGCCGCGATGAGCCCGATCCACCACAGGAACGACCCGCACCACACCCCGGCGACGAGGATGCCGGCATGGACCATCGTCGCCTCCTCGCCGGTAAAGCCGATCGCGCCGAAAATCGCGATGAAGGAAAGGATTGTCACCGGATTGGTGATGGTCAGCGCAAAGGTCGACGCGAAATCGCCGAAGAGGCCTTGCGGATCGTCGTCGGAGCGCCGGCTGGCGATGGGGTCGTTCATCAGCGACGAGATGCCGACATAGAGCAGAAACGCGGCGCCGCCGACGCGCAGAAAGTCCTGATAGTAGAACAGCGAATCCGAGACGACGGTCAGTCCGAACCCGGCGACGATGCCGAACAGCGAATCGGCCGACGCCGCGCCGAGCCCCGAGAAGAGGCCGGCGAGCCGGCCGTCGAGAATCGTCCGGCGAATGCACAAAATGCCGACCGGGCCGACCGGTACGGCGATGACGATGCCGACCAGCAGACCCTTGAGCAAAAAGCTGATCAGCATCCCTGTTCGTTCCCCACCACGGTTGCGGCAGTCTCGCCGGAAGCGCCGGCTGCCGCAACGGCTAATGCCAGGCGCTGCGGGCACGGCGGGCGGCGGCCTGTACGCGCGCCCGATTGGCGCTATGGTAGCGCCGACGGCAAGGGAATCGGCGCGAGGTGGTCCATGTCCGAGAACGCCCACAGTTTCTCGTTCACCGCGATCGACGGCGGCACGCTGCCGCTATCGGCCTGGGCCGGGCACCCGGTTCTGGTGGTCAACACCGCCTCGTTTTGCGGCTATACCCCGCAATACCGCGACCTCGAGGCGCTGTGGCGGCAATACCGCGACAAGGGGCTGGTCGTGCTCGGCGTGCCGTCGAACGATTTCGGCGCGCAGGAGCCGGGCAGCCCCGCCGAGATCAAGACTTTCTGCGAGAGCAATTATGAGGTCGACTTCCCGCTCGCCGACAAGGTGCGGGTGATCGGCGTCAGCGCCCATCCGTTCTACGCCTGGGTGGCGAAGACGCTGGGCGAGGGCGCCGCGCCGCGCTGGAATTTCCACAAATACCTGATCG
>DASZLY010000482.1:0-4125 GCA_035552135.1 Allostellaceae bacterium
CATGATCCGCCAGGCCGACATCGTCGCCGAGAACATGGCGCCCGGCACGATCGAGCGCCTTGGCCTCTCCTATGACGAGGTCAGGAAGATCAACCCGCGCATCATCTATTGCCAAGTCAAGGGGTTCGCGTCAGGCAGCCCATGGGAAAAGGGCCTTGCCTTCGACATGATCGCCCAGGCCGCCGGCGGGCCGATCAGCGTCACCGGCTGGCCCGACCAGCCGCCGGTCAAGCCCGGCCTGTCGTTCGGCGACACCGGGACGGGCATGCTGATGGCGGCGACGATCCTCGGGGCGCTGCACGAGCGCAACCGCACCGGCGTCGGCCGCCGCCTCGAAGTGGCGATGCAGGATGCGATGATCCATTACATGCGCACCTGCTTTGCGACGATGGCGCGCACCGGCAAGCCCGCGCAGCGGCGTGGCGCCAAGCCGAGCGCCGGTAATAATTCGCCGGCCGGCCTGTTCCCGTGCAACGGCGGCGGCCCCAACGACTACCTCTACATCACCACCAGCCGGGCCAATCCCGAACATTACGCGCGGCTGATGAAGCTCGTCGGCCGCGAGGATCTGATCGAAGATCCGCGTTTCGCGACCGGCGACGCGCGCGTCAAGAATTCCGACGAGCTCGAGGGCATCATCGGCGAATGGACCAGCCGGCACGACAAGCGCGAGGTCATGGAAAAGCTGATCGCGGTCGGCGTGCCTGCCGGCGCCGTGTTCGATACGCTCGAATTGCAAAACGAGCCCAACTTCGAGGAACGCGGCTTCATGCAAACCGTCCAGCACCATAACGGCAGCTACAAGATGGCGTCGTGGCCGGTGCGGGTTGACGGCAAGTCGGCGCGGGTCAAGGGCTCGCCGGCGCTCGGCGGCGACACCGCCGAGGTGCTGCGGAGCTGGCTCGGCATCGATGCCGGCGGGCTCGCCGCGCTGAAGGGCGAGGGGGTGCTGTAGGCGGCTTTCGCCGCGTCGCGCCGGCGCCGCCTGTCTCCGAGAAGGGGCGGGCAGTGCGCCGCCGGTACGTTCGCCGGGAACTGCCGCCGGGCAATTTCGTTTCCGGTGGTTAGACTTGCGTCGCAGGCGCTTTGCCGCCGCGCGGCGCAATCGGGAATTAACGGCCACCAACAACGGGGATGAACCCGATGCGGTCGATCATCGTGCTCTATTTCGTCATCGGGTTGCTGCTGTTGCTGTTCGGCATGTTCGCCACCGGCCCCTGTCCGAACAAGAACGACGACATGGTCAACGAGGCCGTATTCGTGCTGACCTGGCCGGTCGAGCTCTACGGCTATGTCATCAGCGGGCCGATGTCGCCGCAGGAATGGCTGCACAAGCAGGCCTGCGAGGGCGGGCTCGGCCAGCACGGCGCCGACCTGCCCAAGACCGAGCCGCACTGAGCCCGCAGGCTCGTTCCTCCCTCTGCCCGTGCACGGGCAGAGGGGTCAAAGGAAAATGCTTTACCCCAGCCCGAATTCCGGGCCGGCCTCGCGGCGTAGCCGCTCGCCAAGCTCGCGGCCCAGCGCTGCGCCATCGGCGATGGCGGCGCTGCCTTCGGCTCGGCGTTGGGCGCTGCCGTCGGGCGCGAGCAGCAGCGCGCGCAGCCGCAGCGTGCCGCCGGCGATCTCGGCGAGCCCGCCGATCGGCGTGCGGCAGGAGCCGTCGAGCGCCGCCAGCATCGCGCGCTCGGCGGTGACGCAGGCGGCGCTCGCCGCGTCGTTGAGCGGCGCGAGCAGCGCCGCGAGCGCGTCGTCGCCGGCGCGCACCTCGATCGCCAGCGCGCCCTGGCCGACCGCCGGCAGCATCGTCTCGACCGGCAAGATCTCGCTCGCGGCCGCGGCCTTGCCGAGCCGTTCGAGCCCGCAGAGCGCCAGCAGCACCCCGTCGACCTCGCCGCGCGCCATCTTGTCCAGTCGGGTATCGACATTCCCGCGGATCGGTGCGGCGACGAGATCGGGCCGCCGCCGCAGCAGCTGCGCGGTGCGGCGCAGCGAGGCGGTGCCGATCTTGGCGCCCGCCGGCAGCGCCGTGAGCCCGGCGCCGTCGCGCGTCGCCAGCGCGTCGCGCGGGTCGTCGCGCGGCAGCACGCAGGCGATCGCCAGCCCCGGCGGCAGGAACGTCTCCATGTCCTTCAGCGAATGCACCGCGAGTTCGATGCGCCGGTCGATCAGCGCCTGCTCGATCTCCTTGGTGAACAGGCCCTTGCCGCCGATTTCGGCCAACAGGCGGTTCTGCACCCGGTCGCCGGTGGTGCGGATCACCTCGAGCGCGACCATCCCCGGCGCGCCGAGCTCCGGGTGTGCGGCGATCAGCCGGTCGCGCACCAGATTGGCCTGGTATAGCGCCATTGGGCTGCCGCGCGTGCCGATGCGCAAGGGTCGAGGCGCCACGTCGTGTCCTTGGAGTGGAAGGTCGCGCGGTTTTTAACAGGCCGTGCGCGCCGCCGCTACTGATCCACGGGCACCGGCGTCGGGAGCATCGGCAGCGTGTGGGTCAGCGACAGCCAGAAAATCGCGAAAGCCAGCGAGATGACGACGATCGGCACCCCGGCCATCGCATGATCGCGAAAGGTCAGCGGCGTCCCCATGCGGTCGGCGCGCTCGGCGATCAGCACGTTGGTCAGGCTACCCGACAGCAACAGATTGCCCGACAACGTCGACAGCAGCGCCAGCGCGTAGAGCACGTGCGCGTCCGGTAGCGGCCAGATCTGCAGCAGCAGCATCGCGCCGGGCAGGCTGCCGATCGCGTTGCTGGTGACGACGCTGAACAGTGTCAGCGGCACGAGTCCGTTGGGCAGCAGATTGTGTGCGCCGAGAAAGCCGAGGAGATCGGCGGCGATGCCGGTCTGGTTGAGCTCCCCGGTGATCGCAAAGAGGCAGGCGACGAGCAGCAACAGCGGCCAGTCGACCGCGGCGATCATCGTCCGGCTGGTGATCTTGCGGTTGGCGAGCAGAATCGCGGCGATGAACAGCGCACCCAATTCGCGCGGCAGCGAGGTGAGGAACAGCGCCAGCAGCGCCACCAGTGCGACCCCGCCCTTGATGACCTGGTTGCGGTCGAGCGGATGCGCGATGACGGGCAGCGGCTCGGGCGCGTCGAGCGTTTCGGTCATGTCGATGCGGCGGTGCCACAGCAGCCAGACCACGACGAACACGGTGACGAGGCTGAACAGCGCCGGCACCATGCAGATGAGAAAGAATTTCGAGAAGCCGAGCCGGCCGATCGACCCCAAGAGGATGTTTTGCGGGTTGCCGAGCATGGTCGCCGCCGAGCCGGCATTGGTCGCCGCGGCGAGCGCGATCGCGAAGGGCCGCGGGTCGACGCCGCGCGAGCGCGCGCCGGCGATCAGCAGCGGCGCGATGGTGACGATGAGGATGTCGTTCGCCAGCACCGCCGCGAGCCCGCCGCCGATCGCCACGGTCAGCGCCAGCAGCACGGTCGTGCCGTGACGGGTGCTGGTGACGGTGCGCGCGCAGAGGTCGAGAAACCCCGATTCGGCGAACTGCGCCGAGATGATCATCATCGCGAACAGCAACGCCAGCGTCGGCATGTCGATATTGCTGCCGAAATCGTCGAGCGTCATCTGCCCGCTGACCAGGAGCGCGATGACCGCGAGCAGCGCGATTCCGGTGCGGTCGACCTGCAGCCGCGGGATGCGCCCGGCGGCCATCCCGGCATAGGTCAGAATCAAGACAAGGAAGACGATTGCGGCGTGCATCGTGCGCCCAGCGGCAATATGCCTGCCGCATCATGGCCGAGCGCCCGGGGAAATCGCCAGAGCGAATTGATTCGCCAACGTTTTCTTGATCCTCGCGGCGGTAGGCCGCGACTGGCCGCGCAGCTTCGAGTGCGGTGCGGGCGCGCGATTGCTATATGATAAGGCGATGTCCGAGCTTCGCGCTGAAGCGCCCGCCCCGGCGGAGCCGTTCCCCTATCTCGCCGCGCTCAACGAGGCGCAGGCGCAGGCCGTCGCGGCGGTCGACGGGCCGGTGCTGGTGCTGGCCGGCGCCGGCACCGGCAAGACCCGGGTGCTGACGACGCGCCTCGCGCACATCCTCGCGACGCGGCGCGCCTTTCCCGGCGAGCTCCTGGCCGTCACCTTCACCAACAAGGCGGCGCGCGAGATG
>DASZLY010000483.1:0-3096 GCA_035552135.1 Allostellaceae bacterium
GCGGCTGTGATAGGCGACCGGCACGTATTTGTAGTTGGGGCCGAGCGGGTCGTTGGGATTGCGGCGGCGCCCGCCATTGGTCGCGTGATGAATGCCGGCGAAGAAATCGGTGAAGCTCATCGGCCTCGCCGGAAGATGCATCGCGCAGACAGCGGCGTCGTGCAGCAGGCTCTGCGCCAGTTCGCGCGCCTTCGCGGCGGTCCGGCCGTCGCTCGCTAACAGGTCGAACACCTGGCGGCGCAGCGCGCGGCGCGGACCCGCGCCAAGCGCGAACAGCGGGTTGAGCGCGCCGCCCGAGGCGGCCTTGGCGGCCTGCGCCGCCTCGCCGGTAACGAGGCCGGCGGCGTGCGCGGCCTTGAGGTCGAAAATCTTGTCGCCGATCGCCACACCGCCGCGCGCCCGCGCATCGGGCACATGGTTGCCGGGCGGGCTGAACACGCCGAGCGGCAGGTTCTGCAGCGGAAAATCCGCATGGCCGCTGGCGGAATCGACCCAGCTCGTGCGCTTGGCATCGTGGGTTTCGTCGATCGTGATCGTCATGCTGCAGTCCTCCCCGAACCGCGTCTTTTGTAGCGCGACAGCGGGCGGCTGCGCACGCGGTTTGATGCGGGATCGGCTTCGTACGTCCTTCGAGGCTCGACTTCGTCGAGCACCTGAGGATGAGAGATGTTCTTGATGCCACCCAACAACAATCCTCATCCTGAGGTGCGACCACCGGGCGTCAGACCCGGTGGTAGCCTCGAAGGACGCAGTAGCCGTCTTGCAGTGGTTTAGTGAGGGAGGCGAGCAGAATGTCAGATGAATTCGCCGGCAAGACCGTCGTCATCACCGGCGCGGCCGGAATCTATGGCACGCAGCTGGCGGAGAATTTCGCCGCCGAGGGGGCGCGGCTCTTCCTCACCGACCGCGATGCCGCGGGGCTCGCTAGGCTCGCCGCGCGGCTCGGCCCGGCGGTCGCCGGCGCCGAACCGGGCGAGCTGACCGAGCCCGAAAGCATCGCCGGGCTGTGCGAGAAAATCGTCGCAGCAGGGGTGCCAGATGTCGTCGTCAACAATGCCGGCATCTATCCGTTCGGCGGCCTCTTCGACACGCCGGTCGCGATGTGGGACCGCATCATGCACGTCAATCTGCGCGCGCCGTTTCTGATGACGCAGGTGCTCGCCGCGGCGATGATCGCCGCCGGGCGCAAGGGCGTCTTCATCTTCATCGGCTCGGGAGCGGGGCAGATGCTGCGGACGAACGGGCTTGCCTACTGCACCTCGAAGCGCGGCCTCGAATGGCTGATGAAGGGCATCGCGCTGGAGCTCGCGCCGCACGGCATCCGCGCCAATCTGGTGGCGCCGGGGCTGGCGCTCGGCAGCGCCGGCACCGAGTTCCCCGCCGGCTATGCCGAGGCGATGGCGGCGCGCGTGCCGCTGCGCCGGCAGATCGCGCCGGGCGAGCTCGGCGCGGCGGTGATGTTCCTCGCCTCCGAGCGCGCCGCCTACATCACCGGCGCGAGCCTCTCGGTGGACGGCGGCGGGGCGATCCCACGAAGGGCACTGGATTAATTTGCCGCCACCGCGGCGAAAGCGCGGCCCTGCGGCAGGCGGATCGCGACCGCGCCGAGCGCGGCGGCGACGATTTGCGTCGCCACCACCACTGCGGCCATCGCGAACGGCCCCTCGTGCGGCAAGATCGCGACCACCAGCGTGCCGAAGGCCGATGCCGCCATCTGCAGAAAGCCGACAAACCCCGAGCCGGTGCCGGCGATGCGCGGATAGACGCTGAGCGCCGAGGCCATCGCGCTCGGTTGGCTGAGGCCGTTGCCGATCGAGCTCAGCGCCATCGGCACGAACAGCGCCCAGGTGCTGAGGCCCGGATAGACGCACCAGCCCAGCATCAAGAGGCCCGAGGCAAGCGACAGCATGACCCCGGCGGCGATCATCGCATTCGACCCGGCGCGCCGCGCGAACCGCGCCGCCGCGGCATTTCCCGCTATATAGGCGCTCATCGGCAGCATGATCATCAGGCCATAGGTGCTCGGCGGCTCGTGCAACGTCTCGGACAGGAGATAGGGCGCGCTGGCGATAAAGGTGAACCACGAAGCGCTGGTAAAGGCGGTGCACAGCGCAAAGCACAGGAAGGCGGGGGAACGCAGCAGCGTGCCGTAGGAGCGGCCGATCTCCGACAGGTTGAGCGCGATCCGGTCGTGATGCGTCTCGGCGAGGCGCACCAGCGTCCAGGCGAGCACCGTGAGCCCGAGCGCCGCGTGCAGCACGAACATCGCGCGCCAGCCTGCCCACAGCGAGACATAGGCGCCGATCGCCGGGCTCACCGCCGGCACCAGCGACATTGCCATCATCACCAGCGCAATGCCGCGCGCCGAGGCGTCGCGGTCGTAGACGTCGCGGATGATCGCCCGGCCGATCACCAGCCCGGAGCAGGCGCCGAGCGATTGCGCGACGCGCCCCGCGAGCAGCGCCGGAAATGATGGCGCGAGGCCGCAAGCCGCCGTGCCGCAGAGAAACAGGCAGAGTCCGGCGAGCAGCACCGGGCGGCGGCCGAAACGGTCGGAGACCGGGCCGTAGACCAGCTGCCCGGCGGCGATGCCGAGGAAATAGAGGGTGAGGACAAGCTGCACCTCGGCGGGGCCTCGCCCGAAAGCGGCCGCAAGCAGCGGCAGGGCCGGCACCACCATGTGCAGCGCGCAAAACCCGATCGCCGTCGTCGCGGCGATCAGCGCAAGCGGCGGTGCGGCTCGCGCGGCGGCGTGCCGCGGGGCGGCGATAGGGTCGAGATTGCGGGAAACCATCAGATACCGACTGTTCGTCGGGGGCGAGACTAAATGAAACCCCGGTCGCGCTGCATATTTTTTCGCCAGCACCGGGCCTATCAGCCCGTCATTGCGACCCCGGACTTGATCCGTCTTGGGCCTCTGCTGTGGCAGATTGCTTCGTCGCTCTGCTCCTCGCAAAGACAGTGAGAGTCGCCGAGTTGCTTCTACTGGGTGCGATTCCCCTCTAGCATGGCGCCTATCGCTAGCGACGCGCACCGGATGACGCTCCAGCCCGAGAAAACCAATGACGGCGACATCTCGCGCGCCGATCTCCTGCC
>DASZLY010000484.1:0-3440 GCA_035552135.1 Allostellaceae bacterium
GCTCGCGCAGCTCCTGCGCGAGGCCGGCGTCGCCGCCCAGTTGATGGGCGAGCCGCCGCTGTTCGAGGTCGTGTTTACCACCGACGCGGCGCCGATCCGCGACTATCAGGGCACCGCGCGCGGCGACATGGACATCGCGCGCCGCTTCAACGCCCTGTTGCGCGAGCGCGGCATCCTCAAGGGCGAGCAGAAATACTACGTGTCGCTCGCCCACAACGCGGACGACGTCCGCCACACCAAAGAGGCGTGGGCCTCGGCGATCAAGGTGCTGGTGTAGTAGCGAGGAGCGGCGGCACCAGCACCGCGGCGAGCAGCCGGCCGGGCGCGTAGTCGGCCGCGGTAAAGCGGCCGGCTTCGGCGCAGACATTCATCGTGCCGAGCGAGCGGCCGCGGTAGCGCACCGGCACGTTCATGATCGCGCCGATGCCGAGGCTGAAGATCAGCGCATGATCGGCGAACGCCGCCTCGACCTCGGCCGGGGTGTTGGCGACAAAGATTTCGCCGCGGTCGAGCACCTGTGCGCCCCATGGCGTGCCCTGCTTGGGCTTGCGGCCGCTGACGGGGTAGGAATCGGGCAGGCTCGAATAGAGCCGCTCGACTTCCTGGCTCGCGGCGTGCAGCCGCATCACCGTGAACAGGCGGAAGCCGATCGCCTGTCGCGCCAGCACCGCCACCGCGCGAAACACCGCGTCCGGCTCGGGCGCGCTCGCGGTGACCTCGGCGATGGCGGCGATGTCGTCGACGGTGATTGCAGTGCGGTTCGCTCGGCTCATACGCCCCTCGGGTTCGCGGCTCAGCGAAACCCTAAAGCCGCCTGGCCGCCGCAGCAAAGCTCAGTTGAGGCCGGGGATCGGCGGCGGGGCGGGCGCGAGGCAGCTCGGCGGAAAGTGCACGGTCACGGTCGTGCCGGCGCCCGGCTCGCTGGCGATCTCGAGCGTCCCGTCATGCAGCTCGACGAGCCGCTTGGTGAGCGGTAGGCCGAGACCGACGCCGTCATCCTGGCGCGCTTGCGGCGAATGAATCTGACCGAACGGCGCGAGCGCGGTCTCGATCTTGTCGGGCGGAATGCCGATCCCGGTATCGGCGACCTCAAGCACCACGCCGCCCGCGAGGTCGCGGCGCGCCATCAGGCGCACCGATCCGCCCGCCGGCGTGAACTTGATCGCGTTGGTCAGCAGGTTGATGAGTATCTGCTGCACCTTCTTGCCGTCGCCGCGGAAGGCCGGCAGCGCGTCCTCGACCTCGACCGCGCAGGCGATGCCGGCGTCGCGCGCCATCGTCTCGACCATGCTGGCGCTGAACGCGACGGTTTCGGCGATCGCGGCGGTCTCGTCGTCCGGCTTCGCGCCCGGTTTTGTCCCCGGCTTCGTCCCCTGGGCTTCGGCCTTCGCCAGGTCGAGCAAATCGGTGATGATGGTCAGCAGATGTGAGCCGCTATCGCCGATGATCTTGGCGTATTCGGCGTATTGCTCGCCGATCGGGCCGAGCACCTGCCGGTGCATGATCTCGGAAAAGCCGATGACGGCGTTGAGCGGCGTGCGCAGCTCGTGGCTCATATTGGCGAGGAACGAGGATTTCTCCCGATCGGCGGCTTCCGCGCGCTCCTTCGCCGCCACCATCTCGCCGAAGGTGCGCGCCGCGCGCAGCATGTAGCGGATACGGTATTTGAGGATCAGCCAGTTGAACGGCTTGACGATGAAATCGGTGGCGCCGACGTCATAGGCGGTGGCGATCGACTGATGGTCGTTGAGCCCGGTCGCGACGAGGATCGGGATATGGGCCGTCTCGGGCTGCCGGCGCAGCATGCGGCACAGCTCGAACCCGTTCATGCGCGGCATCATGATGTCGGCGATGACCATGCCCGGCGCGGCCTCCCGGCACGCCTCGAAGGCGGCGAAGCCATCCGCCGCCTCGAACACCTCGTACCCCTCGTCCTCGAGCGCGTCGCGTATCACCGAGCGGACGACCGGGTCGTCATCGGCGATCAGGACCGAGACCCGCCCGGCCGCGGCGCGATTGCCGTCGCGAGCCGCCGGGCGTGGCGGCGGCGCAGCGGCGCGCGCATTGCGCAGCATGTAGCGGACGCGCTGCTGGAAGCTTTCCCATTCGACCGGCTTCATGATGAAATCGGTCGCGCCGGCCTCGTAGGCCCGGTCGAGCGCGTCGCGGTCCTGCAGGCCGGTCACCATGAGGATCGGCGTCTGCCTGGTCGGGTCGCGGCCGCGCAGCTCGCGGCACAGCTCGAACCCGTCCATCCCCGGCATCAGCGCATCGACGACAAGCAGCGACGGCGCGGCATCGCGGCAGCGCTCGGCGGCGGCGAGGCCGTCATCGGCCTCGATCACCGCAATCCCGGTGCCGGCCAGCGTGTCGCGGGTCAGCGAGCGGAATACCGGATCGTCATCGACGACGAGCACGGTCGCCGCATTTCGCTGCGCGGAGATCGACTGCAACGAACTCACCGGCAGGCCTGCCTCGTCTCTTGGGTTGACGAATACAACGAGAAATTCGCGCGAATGGTATCCGGTGCAATTTACGGTCGCCGCGGTGAACGATTGCTTAACCCCGGCCGGCAATTGCGACTAACGTGCGGCGGTCCTCGCGATCACCACGGAAAGGCTCGCTAGCCCCATGCCCGACTACAGCATTTTCGAGGCCGGCGACGTCGTCCTGCAATCGGGGCTGACCTATCGCGGCGCGCGGATGGCTTACAAGACGCACGGCACGCTCAACGCGGCGAAGTCGAATGTCATCGTCTATCCGACCTCGTTCGGCGCGCAGCATCCCGACCTCGAATGGGCGATCGGCGAGGGCAGGGCGCTCGACCCGGCGAAATACTTCATCGTCATCGTCAACAAGTTCGGCAACGGGCTGTCGTCGAGCCCGAGCAACACGCCGCCGCCGTTCGACCGCGGCCGCTATCCGCATTTCACGATGACCGACAATGTCCGCGTGCAGCAGCGGCTGCTGGCCGAAGTGTTCGGGGTGGAGCGGGTGCATCTCGTCTACGGCTTCTCGATGGGCGCGCAGCAGGCGTTCCATTGGGGCGCGCTGTTCCCCGACCGGGTCGAGCGGATCGCGCCGATCTGCGGCTCGGCGAAGACCTCGCCGCATAACTGGGTGTTTCTCGAAGGGGTGAAGGCGGCGCTCATCGCCGACGAGGCGTGGCGGGACGGCTGGTTCGCGACGCCGCCGGTGCGCGGGTTCCAGGCGTTCGGCCGGGTCTATGCTGGCTGGGGCCTGTCGCAAGCCTTCTATCGCGAGGAGGTGTGGCGCCGGCTCGGCTTCTCGTCGCTCGAAGATTTCCTCACCGGCAGCTGGGAGGCCGGGTTCCGCCGGCGCGACGCCAACGACCTGCTGGCGATGTTGTGGATGTGGCAGCACGCCGACATCAGCGCCAACGAGCTTTACGGCGGCGACATGGCGAAGGCGCTCGGCGC
>DASZLY010000485.1:0-3909 GCA_035552135.1 Allostellaceae bacterium
CCGGCCGTGCCTCAAGCCGGTCATCATCGACGGTCCGTTCGCGGCGGCCGGCGTCCCGGTCGTGCCGTTCGAGCAGGATCACGGTTACAGCACCACCCTGGGGTTTCGCATCGGCGCGCTCGGCTATTCGACCGACGTCACCGAGCTCGACGACGCGGCCTTCGCGGCGCTCGCGGGAATCGGCTTGTGGATCGTCGATTGCCTGCGCTACGAGCCGCATCCGACGCACAGCCATCTCGCAAAGACGCTGGCCTGGATCGAGCGGCTGAAGCCGGGGCGGGCGGTGCTGACCCATATGGACCGCCCGCTCGACTATCGCGAGCTCGCCGCACGGCTGCCGCAAGGCGTCGAACCCGGCCAGGACGGCCTGGTTTTCGAGCTGCCCGACCCATGATCCGGCCGGCCAAAGCGGCCGACCAGCCTGCGGTCGAAGTCATCGTCAACGAGGCCTACGCGGTCTATATCGAGCGCCTCGGCAAGCCGCCCGGCCCGATGCTCGACGATTACGCGGCGCTGATCGCCGCCGGCGCCGTCAGCGTGCTCGAAACCGGCAACTCCATTGCCGCGATCATCGTGCTGCTGGCGAAGTCGGACCATCTGCTGCTCGACAATATCGCGGTGAGCCGCGAACGCCAAAGCCAAGGGCTCGGGCGCGAGCTGATCGCATTTGCGGAAGCGGAAGCGTGCCGGCTCGGCTTCGATGAGGTGCGGCTCTACACGCATGCGCTGATGATTGAGAACATCGCGCTCTACACGAAGCTCGGTTTTGTGATAACCGGACGCGGACGCGAGGCGGGCTACGACCGCGTGTTCATGGCAAAGCGCCTCAGCTGAAATGCGAACATTATTTTCCATAATATATATTATGCGACTTATTGATATCGACTGACGGACGAACGCTTACCGTCCGGATTGCCGCCACACCGCCCCTCTTGCGGAGGAAATGCCGTGAAGCTGCCGACCGGGAGCCGGCTCAGCATCGAGCAGAACCCGAATTGGCACGACCGCGAGTTCATCGACGAGCAGCTCGGCGCGTTCAACGCGGCGTTCATGGCCGACAGCCGCTACGACTATTTCGGCCTGTTCGTGCGCGACGACGATGGCACAATCCGCGCCGGGCTCGCCGGTCACCGCTATGGCGGATGGCTGTTCGTCAACCTGCTGTGGGTTCACCACCGAGATGCGGCGCAGCGGCATCGGCGGCGGTTTGATCGCCGAGGCCGAACGGCGCGCGATCGCGTTCGGTTGTTACTCGACCTATGTCGACACGTTCTCGTTCCAAGGCCCCGATTTTTATCCGAAATTCGGCTATGAGGTCTTCGGAATGCTGGATTATCCCCCTGACAACAAACGAATCTTCTTTAAAAAGCGGCTGCTTGCCGAGGAGGCCTGAATGCCGTTGCGTCTCGAAGGGTCATGCCGGTGCGGCGCGGTGAGCTTTACCGTCGACAGCAATACGCCCTACCCCTATCAGCGCTGCTACTGCTCGATCTGCCGCAAGAGCGCAGGCGGCGGTGGATATGCCATCAACATCATGGCGATAGCGGACACACTTACAGTACATGGTAAGCGTTCGATCGGGGTTTGGAACGCGCCGATCGACGGCCACAAAGGCTCCGCCGACCGGCATTATTGCAAGCGTTGCGGCACACCGCTCTGGGTCAGCGACGCGAGTTGGCCCGACCTCATGCATCCTTTCGCCTCGGCGATCGACACCGAGCTGCCGAAGCCGCCCGCGAACGTGCACCTGTTGCTGCGCGACAAGGAGGGCTGGGTCGAGCCCCAGGTCGGCCCGCACGACGAATGCTTCGACGGCTACCCGGAATCGTCGATCGAGGACTGGCACAAAAAGCACGGGCTGTGGATCGAATGACCAAGCCTATCGACACGTTGCTCGGCATCATGGCGCGGCTGCGCGACCGTGAGGATGGCTGCCCGTGGGATCGCGAGCAGAACTTCGCGACGATCGCGCCCTACACGATCGAGGAAGCCTACGAGGTCGCCGATGCGATCGAGCGCGGCGACATGGCGGCGCTCAAGGACGAGCTCGGCGACCTCCTGTTCCAGGTGGTCTTCCACGCCCGAATGGCCGAGGAAGCCGGGCATTTCGCGTTCGACGACGTTGCGGAAGCGATTTCCGACAAGATGTTGCGGCGCCATCCTCATGTGTTCGGCGATGCCGAGATCGTCTCGGTGGCGGCACAGAACGAGGCCTGGGAGGCGCACAAGGCAAAGGAGCGCGCGGCGAGCGGCGCGGGAGAAAGCGTGCTCGATGGGATCGCCCTCGCCTATCCCGCGCTGCTGCGCGCCGGCAAGGTGTCGCGGCGCGCGGCGCGGATCGGCTTCGACTGGCCGGACGCGCGCGGCGTCATCGCCAAGGTCAACGAGGAAATCGCCGAGATCGACGCGGAGCTCACCGCCGGCGGCGACCAATCGCGCCTCGAGGACGAGGTCGGCGACCTGCTGTTCGCCGCCGCCAACCTCGCGCGCAAGCTCGACATCGAGCCGGAGACCGCGCTGCGCCGCGCGACGGCGAAATTCGAACGCCGCTTTCGCGCGGTCGAGACGCGCGCCGCCGAACGCGGCGTCGGCCGCGGCCTCGATGCACTGGAGGCGCTGTGGCAAGAGGTGAAGAAGGAAGAGGGTTGAGACTCGAGCCGGTCGTCGCCGCCCTGCCCTTCGGTTTTGCTGACCTCCGGGCCGAGGCGCGGGCCGATGGGCATCGCATGCTCGACACGCTCGCCGTCGACTGGGCGAGCGGCAGGACGCGCTTCAACCGGCCGGGTGAAAGGTTGCTCGCAGCCTATGTGGGAGACGAACTGGCCGGCATTGGGGGACTGACCCAGGAAGCGGCGGTCCCCGATGCGCTGCGCGTCCGGCGGTTTTACGTGCGGATCGGCTACCGGCGGCACGGCGTCGGCAGAGCCATCGCCACTGAGCTGTTGAAGCAGCCGAAAGCGGCGATCGTCACCTGCAATGCCGCCGCCGGGAGCGAGGCGTTCTGGGAAGCGCTCGGCTTTGCGCCTGACCGGCGCGAGGGCCGCACACACCTCCTCACCCGCTGACGCCACTCGAAAATCGAGCGGCGCCCGTCAAAAGTCCGATTCACTGCCTAATCCCGGTTTGTCGGGCGTCCTTGGCGTCGTGCCGCTGAGCGTACATTGGACGAGTGGCTGAAAATTGCCTCTGACCGCGGCCCTGCGGCTTTTCCGCAAGACGGCGGCCGGGTGATTGTTGTTGGCGCCCTCGACTACGCGTTGGTCTTGTTGGTCCTTACGGCACGGGACGGTCGGTTCGCTCGGCAAGCTCCGGTTTCAGTCTGTCAAATAGCGCGAGCCGGAGATATAAGGAACATATCAAGAACATTCAAGATCGGGCAAACGATTTTTTGCGGCCTTGGCGACCCTCACCCGGTCGTCGCTGCGCGACGACCACCCTCTCCCGCAAGCGGGAGAGGGGCTAGACTAGCAAGTCCGGCCATCGATATTGGCGCCGATCGGCTACTTAATGCAGCCGCCGGCGGTGCTGCAGGCGGGCGAGATCGGCTTCGGACAGGCGCACCGAGAGATGCGCCGCCTCGCCGTCGTCGCGCCGGCCGAGTACCTCGCCGCGAGCGTAGAGCCAGGCGAGCGTCTTGCCGTCGCTCAGCGGCACCTCGAGGCGCACCGCGCGTGCGGTGCTGTCGAGCCGGCCAGTGATCAGCGCGAGGAGCCCATCACACCCCGCCCCGGTCACCGCCGACAGCGCGACGACCTCGTCGTTGCGCTGCGTCTGGTTGACCAGCGCGTCGCGCGCCGCCTCGTCGAGCAGATCGATCTTGTTGAGCGCCTCGATGAGCCCATCCTCGACCAACGCGCCGAGCCCGAGATCGCCGAGCACCGCCAGCACGTCGTCGCGCTGCGCCGCGCT
>DASZLY010000486.1:0-7900 GCA_035552135.1 Allostellaceae bacterium
GCCCTCGGCGCGCATCAGCCCGGCGATCTGGTTCGATTCGCAGCCGAGCCCGAGCACCAGCACGCCGGCGAAATTGGGATGCCGCGCGTAGCCGGCGAGCGTCCGGCGCAACAGCGCCATCGGCTCGCCCTCGACCCCCATACCGCAGCCGGTGCCGTGGCCGAGCGCGACGACGCCGTCGATATTGCGGAATTCGGCGAGCGCGCCGCCGCGAAACTGCTCGGCGATAAAGCGCGCCGCGCTCGCCGAGCAGTTCACCGTCGTCAGCACGCCGAGAAAATTGCGCGTCGCCACCCGCCGGTCGGCGCGCACGATGCCCTGGAACGTCGCGCCGGCGGCCGGCTCGGTCGCGTGCGCATCGATGCCGAACGCATAGTCGCGGGCGAAATCGCCCATCGCCATGTTGTGGGTATGGACATGGTCGCCCGCCGCGATCGCCTCGCTGGCGAATCCAAGGATCTGGCCGTATTTGCGTACCGCCTCACCGGCGGCGACCGGCGCGGTGGCGATCTTGTGGCCCACGGGCACGTGAGTATGCACCCTGACGCCCTCGCCGGGGATTTCCGTGCCGGGCAGCAGATCGGCGCGGGCAACGACGACATTGTCGGCCGGGTTGAGGCGGATGGTCAGCAGCGGCATGGCAGCTCCTTAGTGGACGAACCGAAGCAGCGCGAACAACGCCGCATCGAACGCCGCGACGATCCCGATCACGCGGAGCGTGGTGCGGTGCTCCGCGCGCTCTATCGCAAGGTCCATCCGGTTTTCCAGCCGTGCGATAGCCTGTTCGATGTCGGTTTTCGCAGCGGAGAGATCGCTCTTCGTCACCAACTCGGGGAGAATATGATGGGTCAACGCCTCCGCGTGCGCTTCCGCCGCCTTGCGGTCGAGCCCGGCGCTTTCGAGGGTTTTCGAATAGGCCAGCGTGTCGATCGACATGGTGCGCTCTTATAATTGTCCGACGCTGCGCCGGTTGTGCAATTTACAGCGCGGCGGCGGGCGTGGCAATTTGCACCCCAGCCAAGGAGGAGCGATGCCAGGACGGCTCGACGGCAAGCGTGCGCTGGTGACGGCCGCCGGCCAGGGGATCGGCCGCGCGACGGCGCTCGCCTTCGCCGCCGAGGGCGCCAGCGTGCTGGCGACCGACCTTGCGCCGGAAAAGCTCGCCGACTTGCCCGACAAGCTCATCGCCACTCGCGCGCTCGACGCTCGCGACGAAGCGGCGATCGCCGCGCTCGCCGGCGAGCTGCCGGCGCTCGACATCCTCTTCAACTGCGCCGGCTTTGTGCATCACGGCACGGTGCTGACCACGACCCCCGCCGACTGGGACTTCTCGTTCAGCCTCAACGTGCGCTCGATGTACCTGATGATCCGCGCCTTCCTGCCGAAGATGGTCGAGGCGGGCGGCGGCTCGATCATCAACATGTCGTCGGGCGCATCGTCGATCAAAGGTGTGCCCAATCGCTGCGCCTACGGCGCGACCAAGGCGGCGGTGATCGGCCTCACCAAATCGGTCGCCGCCGATTTCATCGCCAACGGCATACGCTGCAACGCGATCTGCCCGGGCACGGTGCAGACCCCCTCGCTCGACGAGCGGATCGCCGCGGCCGGGGTGCAGCTGCCCGGCGGCACGGCGGCGGCGCGCCAGAACTTTGTCGACCGCCAGCCGCTCGGCCGGCTCGGCGCCGCCGAGGAGATCGCCGCGCTCGCCGTCTATCTCGCCTCGAACGAAAGTGCCTTTACCACCGGCGCGACCCATGTGATCGACGGCGGCTGGAGCCTGTAACCTTTTTGCGAACCGGAGAATCCCCATGAAGCTTCTGCGCTACGGTGCGAACGGCCACGAAAAGCCCGGCATTCTCGATCGCGACGGGCATATCCGCGACCTGTCGGGCGCGGTAAAGGACATTGACGGCAGCGCGCTGTCGCCTTCTTCGCTCGACCGGCTCAAGCGCCTCGACCTGGCGACCCTCCCGCTGGTCTCCGGCTCGCCGCGCATCGGCGCCTGCGTCGCCAACCCGTCGAAGGTGCTGGCGATCGGCCTCAACTATCGCAAGCACGCCGAGGAAGCCGGCATGCCGATCCCCTCGGAGCCGATCTTCTTCCTGAAGGCGACGAGCAGCATTTGCGGCCCCAACGACGACGTCATCATCCCCAGGGGCTCGCAGAAGACCGATTACGAGGTCGAGCTGGCGATCGTCATCGGCACCACCGCGAGATACATCGACGCCAAGGACGCCAAGAAGCACATCGCCGGCTATTGCGTCGTCAACGACGTCTCCGAGCGCGAATACCAGATGGAGCGCGGCGGGCAGTGGACCAAGGGCAAGAGCTGCGACACGTTCTGCCCGATGGGCCCGTGGCTCGTCACCGCCGACGAAATCCACGACGCCGGCGCGCTGCAGGTGACGACCGACGTCAACGGCGAGCGGCGGCAGGACAGCAACACCGCCGATTTGATCTTCGGCATCGAGCACATCGTCAGCTATTGCAGCCAGTTCATGACGCTCTACCCAGGCGACGTGATCCCGACCGGCACGCCGTCCGGCGTCGCGCTCGGCTTCAAGCCGCCGAAATTCCTGCGCGCCGGCGATCGGATGCGCATCGCGATCGAAGGCCTCGGCGAGCAGAACAACCGCCTCGTCGGCTATCCGGGCTGAGGCGGCGACAGTGGCACCACCCGCCGCGATCGTCGAACCCGCCGAGGCTGGCACAAGCCCGCACGGCGACCATCCGACGGTCGCGGCGCCGGCGACGCTGGTCCTCCTGGTCGTGCTGTCGGTGTTCGGCGCGATCATCGGCACGCAGCTGATCCTCATCCTGGGGATCACCCCCAACACCTCGATCATCGGCGCGCTGGTGGCGATGCTGCTGGCGCGGGTGCCGCTCGCCTTTTTCAACCGCTACCGCTCGATTCACGTCCAGAACCTGGCGCAGAGCGCGATCTCGGCCGCCACCTTCGGCGCCGCCAACAGCCTGTTGCTGCCGATCGGCGTGCCGTTCCTGCTCGGCCGGCCCGACCTCATCGTGCCGATGCTGGCCGGCGCGGCGCTATCGATGCTGCTCGACGGCTACCTGCTCTACCGGATGTTCGGCACGCGCATCTTCCCGGCGACCGGCACCTGGCCGCCCGGCATCGCCGCGGCGGAGGCGATCCGTGCCGGCGACGCCGGCGGCAGGCGCGGCCTGCTGCTGGTGGCGGGGCTGGTGGTCGGCATTGCCGGCAGCTGGCTGAAAATTCCGATGTCGGCGTTCGGCGTCGCCTTTATCGGCAATGTCTGGGCGCTGACGATGTTCGGCATCGGCCTGTTGATCCGCGGCTATGCGACGCCGCTCGCCGGGATCGACATCTCCAAGCTCTACGTCCCGCACGGCATGATGGTCGGCGCCGGGATCGTCGCGCTGGTGCAGGTGGCGATGCTGATCGCGCGGCGCGGCGAGCCGGCGGCGGGCGAGACGCCGGACAGCGTGCTGCGCCGGGCGCTGGGCCTCGGCGGCGTCGGCTATATCGCGATCGCCATCGTTCTGGCGCTGCTCGGCGGGCTCATCGGCGAGCTGTCGCCCGGCATGTTGCTGGCCTTCGTGATCTTCGCCGCGTTCGCCGCTTTCGTGCACGAGCTGATCGTCGGCATCTCGGCGATGCATGCCGGCTGGTTCCCGGCCTTCGCGGTGGCCCTCATCACCCTCATCGTCGGCATCCTCCTCGGCTTTCCGCCGATCGCGCTGGGGCTGCTGGTCGGCTTCGCCGCGTCGACCGGGCCGGCCTTCGCCGATATGGGCTACGACCTCAAGGCCGGGTTCATGCTGCGCGGCGACGGCGCCGACCCGGAGTTCGAGCTGGCCGGCCGCAAGCAGCAGCTTTACGCCGCGATGCTCGCCTTCCTGATCGCGATCCCGACGGTCTATTTCGCCCACCCGGGCTATTTCGCGCAGAATTTGGTGCCGCCGGTCGACAAGGTCTATGTCGCGACGATCAAGGCCGGCGCCACGGCCGAGGTCGCCAAGATGATGCTGCTCTGGGCGATCCCCGGCGCGGTGATCCAGTTCCTCGGCGGACCGCGCCGGCAACTCGGCATCCTGCTCGCGACCGGCCTCTTGATCCCCAACCCGATCGCCGGCTGGGCGGTGCTGATCGGCATCGCGATCCGCGTCACCGTGCTCAAATTCAAGGGCGCCGGCGCCAGCGGCAACATGGAGGTGCTGGCCGCCGGCTTTATCGGCGGCGACGCGCTTTACGGCTTTGGCGACTCGGTGAGCCGCGCCCTGCCGAAAGGCAAATGATCCGGAGGCGACGACGATGAGCCAACGCATCCTCGGCACATTGACGATCGGCCAGGCGCCGCGCCCCGATGTCGTGCCGATCATCGACCGCCATGTCCCGCCCGAGGTGCGGCGCATTCATCGCGGCGCGCTCGACGGGCTGTCGCGCGCCGCGATCGCCGACCGCTTCACCCCCGAAGCCGGCGAGGCGGCGCTGATCACCCGGCTGCATGACGGCGGCAGCATCAACCTGTCGCGCGCGCGGATGCGCGATCAGGTGCAGGTGGCGCTCGCCGGGCTCGAGGACGAAGGCTGCGACGTGATCCTGCTGCTCTGTACCGGCACCTTCACCGGGCTCGAATGCCGCCGCGCCTGGCTGGTCGAGCCCGACCACATCATCCCGGCGACGGTCGCCGGCCTCGTCGAAGACCGGCAGCTCGGCATTCTCGTGCCGATCCCCGGCCAGATCGTCAGCGAGGCGGAAAAATGGCGGCCGCTGAAGCGCGCGCCCTATTTCGCGGCCTCCAGCCCCTATGACGACGACGAAGAAACGCTGCTCGCCGCCGGCGGGACGCTGCAGGCCAAGGGCGCCGAGGCGATCCTCCTCGACTGCATGGGTTTCACCGAAAGCCATCGCGCGGCGCTCGCCGGCCTCGGCCTCCCGGTGATCCTCTCGAACGCCGTCATGGCCAAGGCGGTCGCCGAGCTGGTCGAAGGCTGAGCGCCGCGTGACCGACGATTTCGGCGCCTTTGTCCCCGGCGAGCGGTTCCGCGTCGACGGCAAGCCCGGCGGCAAGCTCGCCGGGCTGACCTTCGCCGCCAAGGATCTGTTCGACGTCGCCGGGCATGTGACCGGCGGCGGCAACCCCGATTGGGCGCGCGCCAACCCGATCCCGACGCGCCATGCCTGGGCGGTGCAGCGGCTGCTCGACGCCGGTGCCAGTCTCATCGGCAAGACCATCACCGACGAGGTGTCGCTCGGCATTCTCGGCGAGAACCCGTTCGACGGCACCGCCCGCAACCCGCGCGCCCCCGGCCGCGTGCCGGGCGGCTCGTCGTCGGGTTCGGCGGTCGCGGTGGCCGCGGGCTTGTGCGACACCGCGCTCGGCACCGACACCGGCGGCTCGGTGCGCGTGCCGGCAAGCTTTTGCGGGCTCTACGGCATCCGCCCGACGCATGGCCGGCTCGACGTCACCGGCATGATGAGCCAGGCGCCGAGCTCGGACACGACGGGCTGGTTCGCCCGCGACGCCGCGACCTTCGCGCGGGTCGGCGAGGTGATGCTGGACGAGGCGATCCCCGCCGAGCTGCCGCGCCGGCTGCTCGTTGCCGACGACGCCTTCGCGGTCGCCGACGCCAACACCGCGGCGGCGCTGCAGCCGCTGGTCGAGCGGCTCGGCCGGCTTCTCGGCGAGGTGGCGCACGAGACGATGGCGCCGCACGGCCTCGTCGCCTGGGCCAATGCCCAGCGCACGCTGCAGCCGTCGGAGGCGTGGGAGAATTTCAAGGACTGGATCGACCGGGTGAACCCGCGCTTTCAGTTCAGCGTCGCGCGCAACCTCACCGCCGCGGCACAGATTACCGGCGCCGAGCGGGCGCGCGCCGCCGCGCTGCGCGACATGGCACAGGCGCGGATGCGCAAGCTGCTGCCGCCGGGCACGATCGTCTGCCAGCCGACGACGCCGTTTGCCGCGCCGCTCTGCGGCCAGAGGCTCGGCATCCTCGATGCGGCGCGCGAGCGCATCACGCGCCTGTGCTGCCATGGCGGGCTCACCGGCACGCCGCAAGTATCGATTCCCGGCTGCACGGTTGACGGGCTGCCGGTCGGGCTGTCGATCATCGGCCCGCCGGGCAGCGACGCGACCCTCATTGCCGTGGCCCGCGCGCTGGCGCCCTGACCCCGTCGCTCGTATGCTCACCCGCCGGCAACATGAGGGCTCGCCATGATTCATCACGTCTCGCTTCCCGCGCGCAATCCGCAGCACGTCGCCGAGGTTCTGGCCGAGGTGATGGACGGCAAATGCCTGCCGTTCGGGCCGCTCGAAGGCGCCTTCATGGCGACCGGCAGCGACGGCTCGATGATCGAGGTCTATCCCGACAAGGCGACGCTCGACATCCCGGCCAATGACGACCAGGTGGTGTTCGGCGAGAACCAGGCGCCGCCGCAGACCTGGCCGTTTCACATCCTGCTGTCGGTGGCGCGGCCGCGCGGCGAGGTCGAGGCCATCGGCGCGCGTGAAGGCTGGCGCGCCAAGACCTTCGGCCGCGGCATGCAGGGCCACGCGCCGTTCTTCCACGTCATCGAGTTCTGGCTCGAAAACCGGCTGATGATCGAGGTGTCGCCGCCCGACATGACCCGGGAATACGAGGATTTCATCAAGGGCGCCGCGGCTTCGATGCGCAACGACCCCGAGTCGCTCCGCCTGATGCGCGCGACGCACATCAAAGAGCCCGCTTAAGCAAAAGCCGAGCCGATAACCCCTCTCCCGCAAGCGGGAGAGGGGTGGCTTCGGGCGCAGCCCGAAGACGGGTGAGGGGCGGGCGTTTAGGCTCGCGCCAGCGAGACTGCTTCGCTACGCTCGCATGGAAAGCCACGCTCCGAAGGAGGAAACGCCATGCCGAAAATCCAGGCGGACCGGCTCGAGGAGATCGGCCGCGCGCTGTTCGTCGCCGCCGGCACCCCGCAGGACGAGGCCGAGCTCGTCATGCGCCACATTGTCGGGGCCAATCTCGTCGGCCACGATTCGCACGGCATCATCCAGGTGGCGACCTATATCGAGCGCATCAAGGTCGGGCATATCGTGCCCGGCGCGCCGTGGACGATCGTCAAGGAATCGCCCAACCATACCGTCGTCGACGGCCACTGGGCGTTCGGCTACGTCGCCAACGACAAGGCGATGCGCCTGACGATCGAGAAGGCCGAGAAGGGCAATGTCGCCGCCGCGACGGTGTTCCGTCAGGGCCATATCGGCCGGCTGTCGAGCTATTCGCAGATGGCGGCGAAAGCCGGGATGATCGGCCTCGTCACCGCCGATAGCGGGCGCTCGCCCAAGGCGGTCGCGCCATTCGGCGGGCGCGAGGCGCGGCTCGGCACCAACCCGATCACGATCGCGATTCCCAGCGACCTCGACGGGCCGCTCTATCTAGACATGGCGACCTCGGCGGCGGCGGCGGGCAAGATCGGCGTTGCGGTGGCGCGCGGCGAGAGCGTTCCCGACGGCTGGGTCATCGGCAAGGACGGCAAGCCGACCAACGACCCGCGCCAGTTGCGCCAGGGCGGGGCGCTGTTGCCGATGGGCGGCCCGGACGGCGGCTACAAGGGCTATGGCCTCGCTGTGATGGTCGAGATTTTGTGCGGGCTCTTGACCGGGCTCGGCTTCGGGGTCGAGCCGACCGGACGGCACAATGACGGCTGCTTCATGGCCTGCTTCAAGGTCGATGCGTTCCGCCCCCTTGCCGAGTTCAAGAAGGAGGTCGGCGAGTTCATCCGCTACCTCAAGGAAACCCCGGCCGCGGAAGGGTCGAGCGGCGTGCTCTATCCCGGCGAGATCGAGCACATGAAAGAGCAGGACCGCCGCAAGAACGGCATCGACGTCGAGGACGCGACCTGGACCAAGCTCAAGCTGCTCGCCGAGGAGTACAA
>DASZLY010000487.1:0-3666 GCA_035552135.1 Allostellaceae bacterium
GGTAATCGTCAAGCAGCGTGCCGATCTCGCCGTTGTCGCCCGGCAGCAGCAGCGCCAGCCGCCCGCCATCCTTGAGGTAAGGCTTGAGCGCGGCAGCGAGGTCCCAGAGCAGCGGCTGCGGCATCTCGATGTCGAAGCGCAGCCGCTCGGCGAGCACCGGCGGCGCGAGCAGCGTCGCCAGCAGGATCAGCGCCGGCGCCGCCTGTCGCACGCGCGGGCCGCTCCAGAACGGCAGCGCCAGCTCGCGCGCCGCCAGCGCCAGGGCCAGCACCAGGACCAGCGAAAGATGCGTGTTGTAGCGGAAATAGGAATGCGCCTCGGCGCTCATCTCAGGCGAAAAATGCGCGATATACGTCACCACGAGAAAGCCGTTGTAGAGAAAAAAAGCCGCTGCGTTGAACGCGAGAAAGCGCGTCGCCTGCGACCATCCCAGGCGGCGCAGCAGCACGCCGAGGCACAGGAACGAGGCGATTTCCGCCGCGAAATACACCGGCTTTTCGGCGATCGAGCCGGCGATGCCGGCAAAGGTCGCGGGCAATACCGCCCAGTTCCATTTGTCGAAGGGCAGCGGCTCCAGTTCGGCGACCCCGGCATGGGCGGCGAAATAGCGCCACACCGCATAGAGCACCGCCGCGGGGATGAGGATCAGCACGACGCGGCCGGCGAGGCGGCGCCATCCCGCGCCGCGCTCCACAACGCCGGTGACAATCGCCGCGAGGGCGACCGCGAGCACCAGCCCGATCCCCGATTGCTTGGTGTTGATCATCGCGGCGAGGATCAGCGCCAGTTCGACGCCGCGCAGCGGAGCCCGCCGTGCGTCGACGAACAGGCATGCCGACAGCAGCGCCGTCACCGCCAGCGCGGTCTCGCCATAGGCCGAGAAATCGAAACGCGGCACGAAGCCGGGGTCGAGCAGCGTCACGAGCAGCGTGCCGAGCGCAGTCAGACCCCAGCCCGGCGCCGCGCCGCGCGCCAGCGCGCGGGCAATCGCCAGCCCGCCCAGGAGGCGCAGCATCACATTGACGAGCGACATCCCGGCGGCCGGGTAATCCGGCCAGACCAGCGAACCGAGAAACGCCAGGAACTGCGTGTTGTAGGGCGCCGCGGGAATGAACGAGAAGCTCGGCGGCAGCGACGCGGTCGGCAGGCGCGCGTAATCGACCAGGTAGTCGGCGTTGGGCAGGAGGTTGAGGAAAGTATCGACCTGCGACGGCCGCACCGGCGACATAACCGCCCAGAGCGGCAGCGTCACCAGCAGCAGCCGGCCGAGCGCGACGCCGTCGGCGCGAGTGAGACGCCGGCCAGGCAAAAGCTGTGCCGCCAGCGCCACGGCCATGACGGCGACCGCCGGGATGCGCAGGCTTTGCGGCAGGAACACGCCCCACAGCGTCAGCACCACGCACAGCGCGCCCCAGCCGGCGGCGATGCGGATTTCCGGCGCGGCGCGCGTGCTGGCGACGGCACTGCCGATCAGCAGCAGCACCGCGCCGATACCCCAGGTGACGGCGACGCCAAGGAGACCGGAAAGGCCGGGAAGATAAAGCGCCATCGCTCTCGGTCGCGCGGTTAATGCTTCCCGCCCGCGGGCGCGGCGGCGTCTTCCTTGAGCTCGAGCCGCTCGATATTGGTCTTCGCCTCGGCGTCGGCGGTGCTGCCGGGCTCCAGCTCGGACACCCGCACCCAATCGCGGCGCGCGCCGTTGAGATCGCCCTTGAGGCGCAGAATGTCACCGCGTTCGAGCAGCGCCGGGACCGAATTGGGCGAACCCTTGACCGCGCGGTCGATGTCGGTAAGCGCGAGGTCGAGCTTGCCGAGCTGCCGGTCTGCGGAGGCGCGATAGATCAGCGCGTCGACGCGGTTCGGGTCGCCCATCAGCACGCGGTCGAGATCGGCGACCGCCTTGTCGTACCAGCCCTCGCTGCCCGCCGCCTCGGCGCGATCGACCAAGAGGTCGGGATCGCCCGGCAGCAGGTTGAGCGCGGCGGTGTCGTCGGCATAGGCGTGCGACGGGTCTCCGGCGAGCAGCCAGGCCTGCGCCGCCTGGTCGAGCACGTCGGCACGCAGCGAGTCGGGCGCGTGGGCCATGGCCTGGGCGAGCGCTTCGAGGTGCGTCGCGCCGTCCTTGTATTGTTTGAGGCCGACCAGGGCGACGGCATAGCAATGGTCGGCCGGGTGGGCGCCGCCGCGGCCCTGCCAGTGCTCGGCGAGGTCGCGCGCGGCGGCGGGGTCGGTCCGCGCGAGGCTGAGGCAATGCTCATAGGTCGCCGCGTCGCCGGCGGCCGATTTGGGCGCTGCGCGGGGCGCGGCCTTCTGTGGCGGGACATAAGGCGGCGGCGCCGGCTTTGCGGGCGGCGCCGCGGACATCGGCGGGCCAGCCTGCTCGCCGCTGCTCGCGGCAAGCGCCAGGGCCGGCGCCAGCGCCATTGCCGTTGCCAGACAAACCAACGCGGGTCGTTTCATGGCCGCAACGGATACCACACCGCGGACCGTGCGTCCTTCGAGACGCGGCCTGCCGCCGCCGTTGCGGCGGAAAACCGCGCCGGGCTACCATGTGGGGCGCGGGAGGAAGGCGGCATTCCATTGGCATTTGAGCGTTTGCGCCGGGCGGCGGGCGGCTTCGGCCCAGCCGGGTTTGCCAATGTCGGCCGCGCGCTGTCGCACCGCAATTACCGCGTCTATATCAGCGGCAATGCGATCCAGCTTATCGGCACCTGGATGCAGCGTGTCTCGGGCGGCTGGCTCGCCTGGACGCTGACCCACTCCGGCGCCTGGCTCGGCATGATGTCGCTGGCAGAGTTCCTGCCGGTGCTGTTCCTCGCGCCGCTGGCCGGGGTGATGGCCGACCGCCGCGACCGGGTGACGATCATCCGCGTGACCCAGCTGATCGGCTGCGGCCAGGCGATCCTCTTGGCGGTCCTCGTCGCGACGCATCTCATCACGATACACCTGCTGCTGGCGCTGGTGATGCTGTTGGGCATCAACCAGGGCATCGCCCAGCCGGCGCGCCTCGCGCTGATCCCGACGCTGGTCGACCGCGAGGCGCTGCCCTCGGCGCTGGCGATCAACTCCATCGTCTTCAACGCGGCGCGGTTTATCGGCCCGGCGATCGCCGGCGTGCTGATCGCGCGGGTCGGCATCGCCGCCGCCTTTGCCGCCAATGCCTGCACCTACATCGCCTTCCAGGTTTCGCTCGCCAGTCTGCGCGACATACCGAAGCTGCCGTTGCGCAAGGCGCAGAACGCGGTGCGCGCCTCGCTCGAGGCTTACGCCTATGCCAGCCGCCACCCCGGCATCGCCCCGATGCTGCTGCTGTTCGCGGTGACGACGATCGGCACGCGGGGCTTTATCGAGCTGTTCCCGGGCTTTGCCGACAATGTCTTTCACCGCGGCCCGCAAGGGCTGGCGATACTGACGTCGACGGTCGGGCTCGGCGCGATCTTCGGCGGCGCCTGGATGCTGATCCGCTCGGCGATCAGCGGGCTGACGACGATCGTCCTCGCCAACACGCTGATCATGTCGCTGGCGATCGTCGCCTTCACCGCAACCGACAATTTCACCATGGCGCTGCCCTGCGTGTTCATCGCCGGCACCGCGATGGTGATCACCGGGATCGGCGCGCAGACGCTGATCCAGTCCTCGACCGACCGCAGCATGGCGGGCCGCGTG
>DASZLY010000488.1:0-2129 GCA_035552135.1 Allostellaceae bacterium
CCGCCGTAATCCCGGCCGCCGCCGCCGCCACCGCCGCCGCCAAAATCGTCGTCAAAGTCGCGGCGCCGACCCCGATCGCGATGCCCTCTTCCGTTTTCCACGAACGTCTTCCCAATCCCGAGCCCGAGGCCAAGCCGCCCCATAGGCATCATAGGCAGATTTTATCCACCGGGAAAACGTAGATGCGAATCGGATTGAAACAACTTCGCTTAACCGGCGAATGGCGGCCCGGCTAGCGCCTCATTCCGACCGCGCGGCCGACCCAATTGGGCCGCGGCAATGCGGCGTGCGCGGCAGCCGCGGCATCGATCCGCGCCCGGAGTTCGGGCGGGAACGGCGTCACCCGCCGCCGCTTCAAATCGACGTGAAGGAACAGCAATTCCTGCGTTGCCGCGCGCTCGCCATCGTCGAGGCGGTACATCTCATGAGCGAGATGCAGGCGCTTGTCGTCGGCCAGGAGGATCTGGATCGCCACGCTTACCTTGTCGCCGACCAAGAGCTCGCGCTCGTAGCGGTTATGCGTCTCGCTGACGAAGGTGCCGAGATCGGTGCGCCGGCGATAGGCGAGGCCGAGATCGAGCACGTCGAACATGCGGTCGGTCGCGTAGTCGAACAGCACCGTGTAATAGGCGAGGTTCATGTGGCCGTTATGATCGATCCACTCGGGCTTGACCTCGCCGACAAACCCGTCAAACGGCGCCGGAAAGCTCAATGGCCGCCCCACAGAAGCTGCGAGGCGAGCGCCGCACCGTCGGCCATCGCCCGCAATTTCTTGAACGAGATGTCGGGATCGAGCTTGCCGTAGCCGGCAAAGGTGCCAAAGCCGCAATCGCTGCCGGCGATGACCCGCTCGCGGCCGACGATGCCGGCAAAGCGGCACAGCCGCTCGGCGATCAACTCGGGATGCTCGACATAATTGGTCGAGGTGTCGAGCACGCCGGGGATCAGCACCTTGTCGTCGGGCAACTTGGTGTCCTGCCAGACCGCCCATTCATGCGCATGGCGCGGATTGGCGGCCTCGACGACCAGCGCCATGGGTTTCGCCTTGACGAGGATCGGCGCGACCTTGCGGAAGTCGATGTCGTGGTCGTGCGGCCCTTCGTAATTGCCCCAGCAGATGTGGATGCGGGCCATCTCGGCCGGGACATTGCGCAGCGCGTGGTTCAGCACCTCGACATGGAACGCCGCGCGCTTGAGGAAATCGGCCTCGCTCAAATCCTGGAAGCTGGTGTGGCGCGCCATTGCCAGGTCGGGACAATCGAGCTGCAACACAAACCCGGCCCCGACGATCGCTTCGTATTCCTCCTGCATCGCGGTCGCGACCGCCTCGACATAGGCCTCATGCGAGGGATAGTGCCGGTTGCTCTGGAACACCGGAACGAGGCCGGGCGAGGCCGCGGTCATGAACACGTCGGCGACTTTCCGCCCGGCCACCGCCGCCTTGAGATTGGCGATGTCCTGGTGCAGCGGCTCGCGGTCGCGCCATTCGATCGGCCCGACGCAGACCGCACGGCGCGCCGCGTTCTCCCCGGTCATCCGCGCGTAGGCGGCGTTGAAATTGGGGTACGGGCCGGTATCGAGCCGCGGCTTCGACGGCTCGTGGCCCGAAAAGCCGGTGAGCCGGTCGGCGATATAGGTCGAATAACCCGGCTTCGACATCTCGCCGTCATCGACGATATCGACGCCGGCCTCGACCTGGCGGCGGACGATGTCGGCGACTGCCTGCTTTGTCGCGCGCTCCAACTCGGCCTTGTCGTAAGCTTCGCCCTTGTCCTTTCGGACCAGCATCTCGCGCAGCGCGGCGGGGCGCGGCAGGCTCCCGACATGCGTTGTGAGGATGCGGTCGGTGCTGGTCTTCATCGTGCGGCCCCCCTCGGAACGCGGGCGTCTCGGTCGCCCATTGCACTAGGAAGGCGACCGGCCCTTCGACTAAGCTCAGGAGGTCGCGGTCCTTTGTTACGCCAGCCCGTAAAGCTGGGCGGCGTTGTCGTGCGTCAGCTGGCGGCGCATGTCCGGGCTGAGGTCGGCCATCTGGCGCTCGATCGCCTGCTTCGAGTTGGGCCAGACGCCGTCGGGATGCGGGTAGTCCGACGCCCACAGCAGATGGCCCTCGCCGAAGAACGGGATCA
>DASZLY010000489.1:0-9936 GCA_035552135.1 Allostellaceae bacterium
CGAGCCGATGGAGTATCTCTGCGAAGCACAGCAGACGATGCTCGACGTGCTGCGCGACGAGTTGGGTTTGACCGGCAGCAAGGAAGGCTGCAGCTCGGGCGATTGCGGCGCCTGCACGATCATCGTCGACGGCAACATCACCTGCTCGTGCCTGATGCTCGGCTGCGAGGCCGAGGGGCGCACGATCACGACGATCGAGGGCGTCGCCCAGGGTGACAAGCTGCACCCGGTGCAGCAGAAATTCCTCGAGCACGCGGCGCTGCAATGCGGCTTCTGCACGCCGGGCTTTATCGTCGCGGCCAAGGCGCTGCTCGACAGCAACCCGAACCCGACCGAGGAAGAAGCGCGGTACTGGCTGGCGGGCAATCTCTGCCGCTGCACCGGCTACGACAAGATTCTCCGCGCCGTGATGGATGCCGCCGAAGTGATGCGGGCCGAGGCCGGGCGTTGACCCTTTCAGGAGGTGCAGTGAGATGACGAGCAGTTCAGAGGGTCTGAAAGTCGTCGGCACGCGTCCGATCCGTCCCGACGGGATCGAAAAGGTCATCGGCCGGGCGCAGTTCGGCGCCGACATGGTGATGCCGGGCATGCTGTGGGCCAAGGTAAAGCGGAGCCCGCACGCCCATGCGAACATCAAGTCGATCAATTACGACAAGGCGTTGAAGCTGCCGGGCGTCAAGGCGGTGATCACCGCCAAGGACTTCCCGAACATCGCTTCCGAGGAGGCGTTTGTCGGCGAAGGGCCGATGAACTTCCGCGACCTGTCGCGCAACTGCATGGCGCGCGACAAGGTGCTTTATGACGGTCACGCCGTCGCCGCGGTGGCCGCGATGTCGCAGGCGATCGCCGACGAGGCGCTCGACCTGATCGAGGTTGAGTACGAGGTGCTGCCGCACGTCATCGATGTCGAGGCGGCGATGGCGGCGGGTGCGCCGGTGCTGCACGACGACCTCTTTACCCAGGGCGTCGAGCCGAAGCCGGCCAAGGCGTCGAACGTCGCCAAGAAGATCACCTTCACCAAGGGCGATATCGCCAAGGGTTTCGCCGAGGCCGAGGTGGTTATCGAGCGCAAATACACGACGAAGCCGGTGCACCAGGCCTATATCGAGCCGCATGCCTGCGTCGTCGCGGTGAGCAATGACGGCCAGGCGACGATCTGGAGCTCGAGCCAGGGCCAGTTCATGGTGCGGGCCTATTGCGCCAAGCTGCTCGGCCTCGACATCGCCGATATCCGCGCGATGCCGGCCGAGATCGGCGGCGGGTTCGGCGGCAAGACGCTCGTCTATCTCGAGCCGGTGGCGATGGCGCTGTCGAAGAAATGCGGCCGGCCGGTCAAGATGGTGATGAACCGCGAAGAAGTGTTCCGCGGCACCGGCCCGACCTCGGGCGGCACGATCGAGGTCAAGATCGGCGCCAAGAAGTCGGGGCGCATCGTCGCCGCCGAGCTGGTGCTGAAATACCAGGCCGGCGCCTTCCCGGGCTCGCCGGTCGGGCCGGGCTGCATGTGCGCCTTTGCGATGTACGACCTCGATAACGTCCACATCACCGGCTACGACGTCGTGTCGAACCGGCCGAAAGTGGCGGCGTACCGTGCACCGGGCGCACCGATCTCGTCGTTCGGCGTCGAGAGCTGCATCGACGAGCTGGCGCGTGAGCTCGGCATCGACCCGCTGGCGCTGCGCGAGATGAACGGGGCGCGCGAAGGCACCAAGACGCCGTACGGTCCGACCCTGACCAATGTCGGCTATCTGCAGACCGTCGAGGCGGCGCGCAACCACCCGAACTATCAGATTCCGCTCGGGCCGAACCAAGGCCGCGGCGTCGCCTCGGGCTTCTGGTTCAATATCGGCGGCGAATCCAGCGCGGCGGTGCATGTCAACGAGGACGGCACGGTCGCCGTGGTCGAGGGCAACCCCGATATCGGCGGCTCGCGCGCCTCGATGGCGATGATGGCCGCCGAGGTGCTCGGCATCCCGTACGAGAAGGTGCGGCCGATTGTCGGCGACACCGCGTCGATCGGCTTTACCTTCCTCACCGGCGGCAGCCGCGTCACCTTCGCCACCGGCATGGCGGTAACCCAGGCGGCGGAAAAGGTCGTCGAGCAGCTCAAGTCGCGCGCCGCGGCGATCTGGGACATCAGCGCCGATGCGGTCGAATGGCGTGACGGCAAGGCCTATCCCGCCGGCGCCAATGCCGGCAGCTTCGAGCCGTTGTCGCTCGCCGACATCGCGGTCAAGTCGGGCCGTACCGGCGGGCCGATCACCGCCGAGGTGTCGATCAATGCGCAGGGCGCCGGCCCCGGCTTCGCGACCCATGTCTGCGATGTCGAGGTCGATCCCGAGACCGGCCATGTCAAAATTCTGCGCTATACCGCGACCCAGGATGTCGGCCGGGCGATCCACCCTTCCTATGTCGAGGGGCAAATCCAGGGCGGCGTCACCCAGGGCGTCGGCTGGGCGCTCAACGAGGAGTATATCTACGACAAGAACGGATGCCTGGAGAACCCCGGCTTCCTCGACTACCGCATCCCGGTCGCCTCCGACATGCCGATGATCGATGCGGTGATAGTCGAGGTGCCGAACCCGCGCCATCCGTTCGGCGCGCGCGGCGTCGGCGAGGTGCCGATCGTGCCGCCGATGGCGGCGGTCGCCAATGCGATCGCCGACGCGGTCGGCGCGCGGATGCGCGACCTGCCGATGTCGCCGCCCAAACTGCGCGCGGTGCTCGATGAGCAGAACCCGCCGCGCATGGCGGCGGAGTAGGCGGCAGCGTCATTGCGAGAAACGCGGCGACGAAGCAATCTCCCTCCGTCGGAGTCTCTGATGGCACGAGATTGCTTCGTTTCGCTCGCAATGACGAGACTTACGATATGCCCCATGTCGTGATGACCGGGATCGCCGCGCGGCGGCTGACCGGCGGCGTTACCGAATTCGACGTCGATGCCGACACGGTGCGCCGGCTGATCGTTGAACTTGAGCGGCGCTACCCGGGCCTCGGCCAGCAGATCGACGAGAGCATGGCCGTCGCGATCGATGGCGAGATTTTCCAGGACGCCTATCTCGCGCCCTTGAACCCCGACAGCGAGGTCGTGCTGATCCCCAAGATCGGCGGGGGCTGAATGAACAGAGTCCGTCCCGGTCGCCCGGGACGGTCTTTGCTTTCCGAATTAGCGTCCGAACACGCCGTTGACGATGGCGCCAGCCGTGCCGACCGCGGCGCCTGCGACATTGCCGGCTGCGTTGACCGCACTGCCCGCGACATAGCCGGCGCCGTTGACCGCGCCGCCGACGACCGCGCCTGGCGCCGTCTCGTAATAACCCTCACGATACGCGTAAGGCCGGCACTCGTGATAGCGGTAGTAAAAGCCCGGTCCGCAAATCCGGTCGGCCATGGCGCTGGTCGACAACGCTGACACGCCTCCGATAATCGCCGCGGCGATCGCGAGTGTTCGGTACATGGTGGACTCCTGTGCTAGGCGCGATGTCGCGGCAGGGGCCGCGGTCGATAGAGTAACACCGCACGCTAGGATCGCGTTCCGCGAGGCGTATGACGGCGAAAAAAGGGCCGCGGCTTAGCCCGCGGCCCCTTCGCAAGGTTGCCCGGATGATTTCTTACGTCGGCCGCGGGCCGAGGTAGTCGCGCTTGCCGATGTTGACGCCGACGCCGCGCAGGATGTCGTAGGCCGTCGTCGCGTGAAACTGCACCTGCAGCATCGCGAAGTGATAGAGATAGTTCTGGCCCGTGAGCTCCTGCGGCTGGCCGCCGATGGTGACCGTGACCTTCGCATCGTCTTTGCCGTCGATCTGGTCGGCGCGCAGCCCTTTCAGGCAGTCGATGACCTTGTCGATGCGCGCGTGGATTTCGGCGAAGCTGTTGTCCTGGTCGGGCAGGGACGGAAGGTTGACCCCGGCGACCCGGGCGGCGCCGAGCGCGTGGTTGCAGACCTGCCGCACCTGGCGCTCGAGCGGGAACATGTCGGGATAGAAGCGCAGGTTCAGCACCACGGCGGCATCCCATTTTTGCGCGGTGGCGTGCTCTTCGCCTTTCGTCAGCACGGTCTTGAGCCCGGTCAAAAGCTGCACGCACACCGGCACGAAGCCGCTATACAAGGTGACTGCCATTGGATGCTCCTTGTCGTTGGGGGATTGTTCCGGCGCCGATCTTACCCGGCGCTGGATCAGGCGTGAAGAGAACGATCCGCCAAAAGCCCGGTCGATGCCGGGTTTCGCTCCGCGCCATTTTCGCGGCTTGCGCTTCGCCACGCGTTCAGCCGGCCTGCGGCAGGGGCATGCGCACCGCTACCGCGGCGCTGGCGACGACCGCAATGTCGTGCCCGTCGTCGCTCGGAATGTCGAGCCCGCCCTTGACTACAGTCACCGTGACCTCGCCGTGCGGCAGGGTCGCCTTGACCGAAGCGGCATCGACCTTCTCGGGATGCTGCGTGCCGATCGTCACCTCGACCTGCATCTGTTTCGAGTCGAGCCCGAAGGAGCGCAGAAAGGTCAGCGAGGAATGGTGCAGCGCGTCCTGCACCGCGCGGATCGCCGCCTTGGTGTAGTCGCCGCCATGCAAATCGTTGCCGCTGCCCATTTCGAGGATGATGCGTTTCGCCATCATGGCCGCCTCGTCAGACATCGAGCCGCACGATCGCGGCGGCGTGCGCGAGCACCGTCGAATTCGTGCCGGCATCGTTGGGAATTTCGAGCCCGCCCTCGACCACCGTGATCGTGCCGGTGCCGTGCGGTAGCACCGCGAGCACTTCGGCCGTGTTCACTTTCTCGGGATGCGGCACGCCGATCCGCACATCGACTTGCATCGAGTCCGTCGGCAGGCCGACTGCGTCGGCGATGCTGAGCGAATTGTGCCATAGCGCGTCGCGCAGCGCCCGCACCGCGGCCTTGGTGTAGTCCGCGCCGCGAATGTCGGTGCCCATGCCGAGCTCCAAGACCATGCGTTTCAATGCCATTGCCGATTCGCCTTTGTCTTATGACGGCATCCTAGGCGCTTGCCGCGGCTGCGTCATCTCGGCGATAGGTTTGCCCATCGCCTCTGCTAAGATCGCGCCTTACAGGTCAATGACAAGTCGAATGGGGAGCGGCGTGCACGGGAAGACAAAACTCACCGCGATCATCGCGTTTGCCGCCGCGCTCGGCCTGGCCGCCGTGGCGCACGCCGACCCGTTCACCATCCGCATCGGCTGGGTGCAGACGCCAGGTCACATGGTGCCCGTCGTCGAGGCGCTGAGCAAGCACCACCCCGAGCTGTTCAAGCATCTCGGCCAGAGCTATGCGATGCAGCCGATGCGCTTCAACGGCACGACGCCGCAAATCCAGGCGCAGGCGATCGACGAGCTGGAGATCGCTTCGCAGGCACCGAGCGCGCTGGCGCTGGCGATCACCAACGCGCATCTCGACGAGCGCGTCGTCGCCGACGTGCTGCAGGACGGGCGCGAGGGCTATTTCAGCGAGAATTTCGTCGTCCGGGCCGACGGGCCGATCAAGACCATCGACGACGTCAAGGGCAAGCGGATCGCCACCAATACCATCGGCTCGGCCAGCGATTCCGCGATGCGGACGATGTTCCGCAAGCATGGCATTCAGGATGCCGACTTCACCACCGTCGAGACCAATTTCGCCAACATGCCGGCGATGCTCGAAGGCGGTAAGCTCGACATGATCGGCCTGTTGCCGCAATTCGCCAAAGGCATGCTCGACAACCCGGCCTACAAGGTGCTGTTTACCGCGCGCGACGCGGTCGGGCCGACCCAGGGTGTGATGTGGGCGATCCGCGGCAAGACCATCGCGGCGCATCGCGATGCGTTTGTCGATTTCTTCGAGGACTATATCCGGGCGGTGCGCTGGTTCCTCGATCCGAAAAACCACAAGGAGGCGATCGCGATCTGCGCCGAGGTCACCAAGCTGCCCGAAGCGAACCTCGATTATGCCTTCACTAAGGCCGATTTCTACCACTCGCCAGACGCCGTGCCCGACATCGCGCTGGTGCAGAAGGAGATCGACGAGGCGGTGGAATTGAAGGTGCTGCCGAAGCCGGTCAAGATCAGCCCGGACTATGTCGACCTGTCGCTGGTCGAGGAAGCAAAGCGCCGCATAGATGGCAAATGATAGCGGCGCCGGGGATGGCGCCGGCAACATCACGCCCAGCAACATTACGATCGAGCGGCTGAGCCACGGCTACAAACCGGCGCGCGGCCGGCCGGTGACCGCGCTCGCCGATGTGTCGCTCGAGGTGCGCGACCGGGAATTCGTCGCGCTGTTGGGGCCGAGCGGTTGCGGCAAGAGCACGCTGCTCTACCTGGTCGGCGGGTTCCTGCCGATCCAGAGCGGGGCGATCCGCATCGGCGGCCGGCCGATCGCCGGGCCTGGCCCCGACCGCGGCATCGTCTTCCAGCATTTCGCGCTGTTCCCGTGGAAGACGGTGATCCAGAACGTGCGCTACGGGCTCGAAAAGGCCGGGCTGCCGAGTGACGAATGCGACCGACGGGCGCGGCAATATATCGAGCTGGTGGGGCTTGCCGGGTTCGAGACCAGCTATCCCTCGCAGCTTTCGGGCGGCATGAAGCAGCGCGCGGCGATCGCCCGCACCCTGGCGATCGACCCCGGCATCCTGTTGATGGACGAGCCGTTCGGGGCGCTCGACGCGCAGACCCGCAGCCTGATGCAGGCCGAGCTCTTGCGCATCTGGCAGGGCTCGCGCAAGACCGTGGTCTTCGTGACGCACGATGTGCAAGAGGCGGTTTTCCTCGCCGAGCGCATCGCGGTGATGTCGGCCCGGCCCGGGCATATCAAGGAGCTCGTCGACGCCAGGTTCGACCGCGAGGACCCCGAGCTGACCAAGACGCGCGGGTTTATCGACATGGTCGATCACGTGTGGAACCTGGTGCGCGGCGAGGCGATCAAGGCCCAGGGGACATCGCCTGGGACGTCACAGGGAACGGCTCGGGCCGTCGCCGAAGCATGAGCGCGGCGCTGACGCGGTATTTTCCGCTGTTGCTGCTCGCCGCGGCGTGGGAGGCGGTGACACGCGCCGGGCTGGTGCCGTCTTCGGCCTTGCCGCCGCTCGACCAGGTGGCGAAGGCGTGGTACGGGCTCGCCGCCGGCGGCGATCTGTGGACGAACGGCATCTCATCGATCACCCGCGGCGCCGAAGGGCTGTCGCTGGCGATCGTGTTCGGCGCGCTGATCGGCCTCCTGATGGCCTGGTACAGGCCGATCCATGTCGTCGTGAACCCGATCGTCCAGTTTTTCTACCCGATGCCGAAATCGGCGCTGATCCCGGTGATGGTGTTGTGGCTCGGCTTTGGCGACGCGTCCAAGGTCACGACGATCTTTGTCGGCAGCATGCTGCCGATCACGCTCTCGGCCTATAACGGCGCGCGCGGTACCGAGGAGGTGCTGATCTGGTCGGCGCGCAGCATGGGGGCGAGCCGGTTCCGCGTGCTGTGGGAGATCGTGCTGCCGAGCGCGCTGCCGGAATTGCTGAGCGGCATCCGCACCGCGCTGGCACTGACCTTTGTGCTCTTGGTTGCGTCGGAGCTGATCGTCGCGCGCAGCGGGTTCGGCTACATGATCGGCTGGTTGGGCGACGGCGGCGCCTATGATTCGATGTTCGCGGTGGTGCTGACCGTCTCCGCGCTCGGCTTTTTCGCCGACCGGCTCTATCTGATGCTGATGGGCCGCATCCTGGCGTGGCGCGAATGAGCGCCGAGACACCGGCATTCGCCCCCGTAGTGGCGGGGCTGCGGCTCGACCGGCTTGCCGCGGTGGCCGGCCAGCGGGTCGCCGGCGCGCTGCCGCTGATCGCGGTCGTCATCGCCTGGGAGGCGGTGGCGCGCGCCCATATCCTCAGCAGCTTCCTGTTGCCGTCGCTCACCGTCGTGCTGGAGCGCGTGTGGGAAGACACGCTGTCGGGCGATCTCGTGCTCAATCTCGGGGTGACGCTCTACCGTGCGATGGCGGGTTTCGCGATCGCCGCCGCCGGCGGCGTCGCGCTCGGCATTCTCATGGCGCGCAACAAGGCAGTGCGCTGGTTCTTCGATCCGATCGTCTCGGTCGCGTTTCCGATGCCGAAGATCGCGTTCCTGCCGGTCTTCATGTTGTGGCTCGGGCTCTACGACGTGTCGAAAATCTCGATGGTCGTGTTCAACGCGATCTTCCCGGTGATCATCGCAACGATCGCCGCGGCCGACGGGGTCGACAACTATCTCTTGTGGTCGGCGCGCAGCCTCGGCGCGAGCGAGCGCCAATTGCTGCGCGAGATCATCCTCCCGGCAGCGCTGCCGCAAGTGCTCACCGGGCTGCAGGTGGCGCTGCCGATCTCGCTGATCGTCGAGATCGTCACCGAGATGCTGATGGGCGGCACCGGGCTCGGCGGCGCGATGATCCAGGCTTCGCGCTTCGCCGACTCGCCGGGTGTTTTCGCCGGCATTGTCGAGATCGCGTTGGCGGGCCTGGTGCTGGTCAAAGGCATCTCGGTCGTCCGCCGCCACATGCTGGTCTGGCACCAGGAAGCGAACGAACCGACGACGGTTTAAGCCGCCGCCCTTGCGTCCTCCTTGATCATTTCGGCGGCCTTTTCGGCGATCATGATGGTCGGGGCGTTGGTGTTGCCGGCGGGGACGCAGGGCATCACCGAGGCGTCGACGACGCGCAGGCCGCCGATGCCGTTGACCCGCAGGCGCGGGTCGCAAACCGCATTCGTGTCGATGCCCATGTGGCAGGTGCCGACCGGATGCAGGTTCGAGATGCCGTTGGCGCGGATCGCGGTCTCGAAATCCTTGTCGGTCTGCACCGACGCGCCCGGCAAGATTTCTTCGGCGACGAGCGGCGCGATCGCCGGCTGTTCGGCGATCTTGCGAACGAGGCGCATGCCCGCAGTCAGCGCGTCGAGGTCGTATTGCGTCTTGAGGAAGTTGAAGAGGATCGCGGGCGGCGCCGACGGGTCGGGGCTCTTGATCCGCACATGGCCGCGCGCGTCGGGCCGCAGATGCACCGCGCTGACGCTGAAGCCGGGGAAGGGATGCGGCCGCACGCCGCGATTGTCGCGCGCCTGAAAGCTCCAGGTGCTGAAATTGAGCTGGATATCGGGCTGCGCGAGCCGCTCGTCGCTCTTGGCGAAGCCGCCGGCGCAGATGCCGTTGCTGGCGAGCGGGCCGCTATGGGTGAGGAAATACCGGATGCCCGCCACGGTGCGCCGCACAAAGCTGTTGCCGACATCGTTCAACGTCATCGGCTTGGTGCAGCGAAAGGCGAGGCGGACATAGAAATGATCCTGCAGATCGGCGCCGACCCCAGGCATGTCGCGCACCACCGGGATGCCGTGCTGCTGCAACAGGCCGGCGGGTCCGAGCCCCGATAGCTGCAACAGTTGCGGCGAGTTGTAGACGCCGCCGCAGACGACGATCTCGCCTTTCGCCGACGCTTCACGCAACGCGCCCCGCTGGCGGTATTGGATGCCGGTGGCCTTGGCGCCGTCGAACAGGATTTTGGTCGCCAGCGCCTCGGTCTCGATCGTCAGGTTGGGCCGGTGCTTGGCCTGGCCGAGATAGGCGGCGGCGGTGCTCCAGCGCCGCGCCGCTTTCATCGTGCACTGGAAATGCCCGGCGCCGTCCTGGTGTCCGCTGTTGAAGTCGCCGTTGGCCGGCATACCGGCCTCGACCGCCGCGTCGACAAAATGCTCCGCCAGCTTCCAGCGCACCGGATGATTGGAGACGCGCAGCGGACCGCCGACGCCGTGCGCCTCGTTCTCGCCGCGCTCTTGATCCTCGGCTTTCCTGAAATAGGGCAGGATCGAGTCCCAGTCCCAGCCGGTGCAGCCGCGCTGGCGCCACTCGTCGTAATCGGCCGGGTTGCCGCGCATATAGACCATGCCGTTGATCGAGCTTGTGCCGCCCAAGACCTTGCCGCGCGGCTGGTACAT
>DASZLY010000490.1:0-10335 GCA_035552135.1 Allostellaceae bacterium
TATTCGTAATATTTCTGCAGGTTCTCGCCGAAATCGCACTTGGCGTGCTTGACCGCGCTGTAGTCATCCTTGAGGTGCAGCGCCGACAGGATGTAGGGCGCCAGAATGTCCGGGCTGCGGCCGAGCTGGCCCCAGGTCAGCTCGTTCCAGAGTTCGCTGTTGCGGCGCTTCTTCTTCAGATCCTCGGCCGAGCGCGGAAACAGCCACGACACCGAGATGCGGTTGCCGCTCGCCGGATCGACGCAGGTCATCTCGTCGCGGTATTGCGGGCTGTTCTGCAGGTCGTAGACCCGCGCCAGCTCGTGCACCATGTCCTTGAAGGCGGGATGCGTCGTGACGTCGTCGACGCGGCGCCCGTCGATCCATACCTCGCGGTTGTCCTTGAGGCTGTTGATATAGCGCTCGCCGGTCATCGGCCCCGGCGCCGTGCCGGGCTGTGTCAGTCGCGCGGCCGGTGCGGCCATCGGTGAATCTCCCCGAAACTTGCTGTTCGATTCATCGCCGTTTCCGCTCCCAATGGCAATTCCGGCTATAAGCTCACCCCGATGCATCTCGACGATTTCGCCTTCGACCTGCCGCGCGAGCTGATCGCCGACCAGCCCGCCGAGCCGCGCGACAGCGCGCGGCTGCTGGTGCTGCCGGCGGCGGGCGGGTTCGCCGACCGGCGCATCGCCGACCTGCCCGACCTGCTGCGGCCGGGCGACATCGTGGTCTGCAACGACACCAAGGTGATCCCGGCGCGGCTCGTCGGGACGCGCGGCCCGGCGACGGTCGAGGTGACGCTGGCGCATGACCGGGGCGGCGGGGCGTGGCAGGCCTACGCCAAAGGCGCGCGGCGGCTGCATCCCGGCGACCGCATCGCCTTCGCCGACGATTTGGCCGCCGAGGTGGTCGCCAAGGAGCCGGACGGCTCGGTCTTGCTGCGCTTTGCGCTCGAAGGCGCGGCGTTTGCAGAAGCGCTGGCACGGCACGGCGCGATGCCGCTGCCGCCCTACATCAAGCGGCCGCGCGGCGGTGACCCGGCCGACGCGGCGCATTACCAGACGATGTTCGCGCGCGAACCGGGCGCGGTCGCGGCGCCGACGGCCGGGCTCCATTTCCTCCCGGCGCTGGTCGAGCGCATCAAGGCGCGGGGCGTCGAGTGGGCGACGCTGACCCTGCATGTCGGGCCGGGAACATTCCTGCCGGTCAAGACCGACGACCCGCGCGCACACCACATGCACGGCGAATGGGGCGTCATCGGCGCCGAGACCGCGGCGCGGCTGCGCGCCGCCAAGGCACGCGGCGGGCGCGTCGTCGCGATCGGCACGACCAGCCTCCGCCTCCTCGAAAGCGCCGCCGCGGCGACCGGCGAGATCGAGGCCTTCGCCGGCGAGACGCGGCTCTTCATCCTTCCCGGCTATCGCTTCCGGGCGATCGACTTGCTGCTGACCAATTTCCATCTGCCGCGCTCGACCCTGTTCATGCTGGTCGCGGCGCTGGCTGGGCTCGACCGGATGCAGGCGGCCTATGCCCATGCGATCGCCGCTGGGTATCGCTTCTTCTCCTACGGCGATGCGTGCCTGATCGAGCCACCCACCGGAATTGGACCGCGGCCATCTCGGCCGCCCGCGAGCGCAACCAAGGCGGGCGGGACGCCCGCAGTCCAGACATGAGCATCGGCTTCGAGATCCTCGCTCGCGACGGCGCGGCGCGCGCCGCGCGGCTGACGACGGCGCATGGCGTCGTCGAGACGCCGGCCTTCATGCCGGTCGGCACAGCGGCGACGGTCAAGGCGATGACCCCGGACGGCATCGCCGCAACCGGCGCGCGGCTCGTCCTGGGCAACACCTACCATTTGATGCTGCGCCCCGGCGCCGTGCGCATCGCGTCGCTCGGCGGCTTGCACCAATTCATGAACTGGCCGCATGCGATCCTCACCGATAGCGGCGGGTTTCAGGTGATGTCGCTCGCCAAATTGCGCACGATTTCGGAAGAAGGGGTCGCGTTCCGTTCGCATATCGACGGCAGCAAGCATCTCTTGACGCCCGAGCGCTCGGTCGAGGTGCAGCGGCTGCTCGGCGCCGATATCACGATGGCGTTTGACGAATGTACCCCCTTCCCGTCCGAGCGCGCCGCGGTTGAGGCATCGATGGAATTGTCGATGCGCTGGGCAGCGCGCTCGCGCGCCGCTTTCGTCGAGCGCTCGGGTCACGGCATTTTCGGCATCGTCCAGGGTGGCGTGCATGCCGATCTGCGCGAACGCTCGGCGCGCCGGCTGACCGAAATCGGCTTCGACGGCTACGCGATCGGCGGGCTGGCGATCGGCGAAGGCCAGGCGACGACCTTCACAATGACCGAGGCGACCGTGCCGTTTCTACCCGAGGCGCGGCCGCGCTACCTGATGGGGGTCGGCAAGCCGAGCGACCTCGTCGGCGCGGTCAAGCGCGGGATCGACATGTTCGATTGCGTGCTGCCGACCCGCTCCGGTCGCACCGCGCAGGCCTTTACCCGCGAGGGCACGCTCAATTTGCGCAACGCACGCCACGCGGAAGACCCGACCCCGCTCGATCCCGCCTGCCGCTGCCCGGCATGCACCGGCTTCAGCCGCGCCTACCTGCATCATCTTGTGAAAGCGGGTGAAATCCTTGCGGCGATGCTGTTGACCGCGCACAATTTGACCTATTACGCCGACTTGATGGCGGCGATGCGGGAGGCGATCGTGGCGAAGAGGCTCGCCGAGTTCGAGGCACCATGACGCAAACCCGGCGGCCGACGGGGCTGACGCAATTGGGCCGCCGCGCGCGGCTGGCCGCCTCGCCCGACAAGGCGACGCTCGAATGCGTCGCCAACCCGCATCCGGGCGTGCTCTACGCGGTGCGCTTTAGCTGTCCGGAATTTACCGCGCTGTGCCCGCTGACCGGCCAGCCGGACTTCGCGCATCTGGTCATCGATTACGTGCCGCTGGCTTTGCTCGTCGAGAGCAAGTCGCTGAAATTGTTGCTCGGCTCGTTCCGCAATCACGGCGCCTTCCACGAGGACTGCACGTTGACGATCGCCAGCCGGCTGATCGCGGCGGCGGCGCCGAAATGGCTGCGCATCGGCGGCTACTGGTACCCGCGCGGCGGGATTCCGATCGACGTGTTCTACCAGACCGGCGAGCCGCCGGCCGGGCTCTATCTGCCCGATGCGGGTGTCGCGCCGTATCGCGGCCGGGGATAAGGCGATGAGCGCGGCGATCCGCGAGGCGATCCGCGGCGAGGCGCTCGCGCGCGGGTTCGACGCGGTCGGGTTTGCTGAAGCGAAGCTCGCCGACAGCGCGCGTGCCGACCTCGCCGAGTTTCTCGCCCGCGGCTATCACGGCGAGATGGGCTGGCTGGCGGCACATGCCGAGCGGCGCGGCGATCCGCGCACGCTGTGGAGCGAGGCGAAGACGGTCGTCGTGCTGGGGATGAATTACGGCGGCGAGATCGAGCCGGCGGCAAGCGACGCCGGCATCGTCTCGATCTACGCGCGCGGCCGCGACTACCATGACACCGTCAAGAAGCGGCTCAAGGCGCTGGCGCGCTGGATCGCCGGGCGCTGGCCGGGCGAACTCAAGGTCTTTGTCGACACCGCGCCGGTAATGGAAAAGCCGCTGGCGCAGCAGGCCGGGCTCGGCTGGCAGGGCAAGCACACCAACCTCGTCTCGCGCGACCTCGGCTCGTGGCTGTTTCTCGGCGAAATCTATCTGAGCCTGGCGCTCGACCCCGATGTCGCCGAGAGCGACCATTGCGGCAGCTGCCGCGCCTGCCTCGACGCCTGCCCGACGCGCGCCTTCCCGGCGCCGTACCAGCTCGACGCGCGGCGCTGCATCTCGTACCTGACGATCGAGCACAAGGGGATGATCGACCCCGAATTGCGGCCGCTGATCGGCAACCGCATCTATGGCTGCGACGACTGCCTGGCGGCCTGCCCGTGGAACAAATATGCGCGCGCCAGCGCTGAGCCCGATTTTCTGCCACGTCCGGAACTCACCGCCCCCCGCCTCGCCGAGCTTGCCCGGCTCGACGATGCCGCGTTCCGCCGGATGTTCGCCGGCACTGCGATCAAGCGCATTGGTCGCGACCGCTTTCTGCGCAACGTGCTGATGGCGATCGGCAATAGCGGCGATGCCGGGCTCGCCGAAACCGTCCGCGCCTGCCTCGACGACCCGGCGCCGCTGGTGCGTGCGAGCGCGGCCTGGGCGTATGGTCGGCTCGCCCGCGCCGCTGCGCTCCACGAAGCGCCCGAGCGGCAACACCGGGAGCCGGACGTCATGGTTCAGCAGGAGTGGGGAGCGGTCGTTTCGGGAAAATGAGCACGGTAGTCGCACGGGTAATCCCGCAGCACGAAATTGGCGTACCTATCGATCGGCGCGGCCTGCATGATGTCGTCGAACACGTGTCGCGGGACCTCGCGGTACAGATGCCCGCCCGGCAGGCCGCGGTATTCGATCCACAACAATCCGCTCGGCGCATCGTAGCCGATGCCGCGAATGGTCGCCGATTTCACCCGCTGTACTCGCATCGCCGGCACCCTGTTTGCACCGGACGCAAACGGCGGGGACGAGGCGACGCTCCGTTCAGACCGCAGCGCTGAGCGCCGGGCCCGAACCGCTCTTTTTCACCTTGCCGCTCTCGATCTCGATGTTGATCTCCAACATCGAGGTGTCGCCCGCATTGCCGAGCGTCACGCGGATGCCGTCTTCGCTGATCTCGACATAGCGCGCGACGACGGAGAGCAGCTCCTTTTGCAGGTTCGGCAGGAAGTCGGGCGCGCGATTGCTCGCCCGCTCGTGCGCGAGCACGATTTTGAGGCGCTCCTTGGCGATCGAGGCGCTGGAGCGTTTTGGCTGAAACAGTGAGCGGAAGAACCCCATCGCGCCCTATGCCCTACCAAAGAGTGCCCGGAAGAAGCTGCGCCGCTCCGGTTTGACAAACCGCATCTCGCGCTGCTCGCCGAGGAAGCGCGCCACCGCGTCGACATAGGCCCGGCCGGCCGGGCTGTCCTCGTCGAACACCACGGGGGTGCCGGTGTTCGACGCGCGCAACACCGATTCCGATTCCGGGATCACCCCCAAAAGCGGGACCGACAGAATCTCCTTCACGTCGTCGACCGCGAGCATCTCGCCCTTGGCGGCCCGCGCGGGATCGTAGCGAGTCAACAGCAGATGGATCTCGACCGGCGGCTCGTTGCGCTCGGCGCGGCGCGATTTCGACGCAAGGATGCCGATGATCCGGTCGCTGTCGCGCACCGAGGAGACTTCCGGGTTGGTCACGATGACCGCGCTGTCGGCGAAATAGAGCGCGGTGATCGCGCCGTGCTCGATCCCGGCGGGGCTGTCGCAGATGATGTACTCGAACTGCTGCTTCAGCTCCTCCATCACCCGCTCGACGCCCTCGCGTTTGAGCGCGTTCTTGTCGCGCGTCTGCGAGGTCGGGAAGATGAAGAGATTATCGTGCCGCTTGTCCTTGATGAGCGCCTGGTTGAGGTTGGCGTCGCCGTTGATGACGTTGATGAAATCGAACACGACGCGGCGCTCGCAGCCCATCACCAGGTCGAGATTGCGCAAGCCGACGTCGAAATCGATCACCACCGTCTTGTGGCCGCGCAGCGCCAAGCCGGCGGCAAACGCGGCCGACGTCGTCGTTTTGCCGACCCCGCCCTTGCCCGACGTGATCACGATTACCTTCGCCACCCGGCCTCCCCTCTGGCCCAGCCAAGCCCGATCGGTTTCTTGGTTCGCTGCGGGATCACCCGCCACCCTAGGCCATATATTCTGGCCCTATCCCCGGTCGCAATGATGTCCCTGCAATGATGAGCGTCAATTCCGCGTAATGGTCAACTGGTCATCGACAAGCGCGATCTGCACCGGCGCGGTTTGCACCCCCGCCGGCAATTGCTCGCTGACGAGGTACTGGCCGGCGATGCTGACCAGCTCCGCCTCGAGCCGGGTGCAGAAGATGCGCGCGGCGCCGTCGCCGCTGGCGCCGGCCAGCGCGCGGCCGCGCAGCGCACCATAAACATGGATATTGCCGTCGGCGACAAGCTCGGCGCCGGGGCTGACTGCGGCGGTCACGATGAGATCGCTGCCGCGCGCATAGATCTGCGTGCCGGAGCGCACCGGCTCGGTGACGAGGCGCGTTTTGGGCGCCGGTGGCGGCGCCGCGGCCGCGCCGGTGCGCGGCTGGCCGCCGCCCGAGGTGGGCGCAAAGCTCGCCAACCCGATCGCGCTTGCCGCTTCAAGCTGTTCGGGCTCGGCGTTCTGCACGCCGACCAGCGTTAGGGTCAGCTCCTTCAGTTTGTCGCGGACGGTCTCGAGCTCGGCCGCCTCGGTCAAGTTCTCGACCCCGCGCAGGTCGAGCACGACCGGCGCGTTCTCGAAGAATCGCGGGCTGCGGGCGATCTGCTGCGCCAATTCGTGCTCGAACGCCGGTTCGCGCAGCGAGGCGGCGCGCACCACCATGATCGTGAACAGCGCGCCCTGGACGATATTGCCGGCAGCCATAGCCCAGGGGTTAAACGCAAATCGACCGCGCCGCAACGGCTTTGCGTGCATACTCTCGTGATGCGCCGGATCGTCATTCTCGGCTGCCCGGGCAGCGGCAAATCCACCCTGGCCACCAGACTGGGTGAGCGGCTCGGGCTTCCCGTCATTCATCTCGATACGCTCTATTGGCTGCCCGGCTGGCAAGCGCCCGACAGCGCCAGCTACCACGCGCGCTTTGCCGAAGCATTTGCCGCCGAGGCATGGATCAGTGAGGGCAACTTCATCGAGACATTCGCGACGCGCCTGCCGCGCGCGGACCTTGTCATCATTCTTGACCGGCCGCGGTGGGCCTGCCTATGGCGTGTCTTGCGACGGGCCTTCCTCGAACGGCACGCGCGGGCGGATTTGCCGGCGGGATGCGGCGAGACGCTCGATTGGCAGCTGCTCCGCAACGTCTGGCGCTATGACAGGGAAATGAAGCCTCGTGTCGAGGCCGCACGGCTGGCGCTCGGCGGTCACATTCCGATGGTTCGTCTGCGGAGCGACAGCGAGGCCGCCGTTTATCTCCGCAGGCTCACCCCAGCGCTGCCATGACGAGGCGCATGAAATGATCGGCCGCCGCCGGATCGGTCCAACGCAACACCGCGACGAGATCGTGCTCGGGATCGATCCAGGTCAGATTGCCGCCGGCGCCCATCGCATAATAGCTGCCGGCGGGGGCGCTCGGGTAGCGCCGCGGCTCGGTATTGAGCCACCACAGATAGCCGTAGCTGGCAAAGAGCGGGCACGGCACGCGGCAGCGCGCGATCCACTCCGCCGACAGGATGCGCTTGCCGTCCCACATGCCGCCGCGCTGCATCAACAGACCGATGCGCGCCTGGTCGCGGGCATGGATGAAGACGCCGCCACCCCAATGCGAGCCGCCGGCGACGGACTCGATTTCCCGGCCGTCGATCGTGACGGTGGAGTTGCGATAGCCGCGCCAGCGCCAATCCTTGGAGGCGCCGATCGGCTCCATCACCAGCTCGGCGAAGACTTCCGGCAGCGGCCGCTTCCACACGCGCAGCAGCGCGAGGCTCAACCGGTTGATGCGTACGTCGTTGTATTCCCAGAACCCGCCGGGCGCGGCGAGTTCCCGGTGCGTGCCCTTCTTGGCGCTGGTCATCGCCGCGCCGCGCACTTGGCGGTTGCGGTCGACCAGATCGGGCTTGTCCCACAGCGTGCCCTCCCACTCGGAGGTCTGCTGCAGCAGATGATGCCAGGTGATCTTGCCGTTATGCGGCCCGTCGAACCCGCCATCGTCGACGCTCTCGCGCACCGGCGCGTCCATGTCGCGGATGAGACCGCGATCGAGTGCGAGGCCCGCGAGGATCGACAGATAGCTTTTCGCGACGCTGAAAGTCTGGTCGATCTGGTGCGTATCGCCCCATTCCGCGACGATATGTCCGCTCTTGAGGACGAGGCCGTTCGGGCCGCCGCGCGGCTGCACCGGCCCCAGCACCTCATTCCACGGCGGCTCTTCGTCGAACTGCCGCGGGATCTCGGCAGAAAGGTCGCGGCTCCAGCGGATCTCGTGCTCGGCGGCATGGCGCGCCGCGGCGTCACCGGCCGGCGAGCGGCGCTCTTCCCAGGCGGTGGGTTCGGCAGGCGGGACATAATCCATGAATAACGGCTCCTTGAGGCCAGTCCTTGACTTTAGACGGAAACGGCACGAAGTCGTACCGCAAGCGCCGGATCGGTCGCGATTCGCGACGCGGCGCAAAATCTGTTAGAATATGCGCAGTTCAGCTGCCGGGGTTGTGCAATGGGTTCGATGAGTTTGATGCATTGGCTGGTCGTGCTGGCTATTGTCCTGGTCTTGTTCGGCGCCGGCAAGCTGCCGCGGGTGATGGGCGATTTCGCCAAGGGGATCAAGGCCTTCAAGGCGGGCATGCAAGAAGAGGATACGGCCGCGGCAACCCCGCCGCCGGCTCAGGCGCAAGTCACCCCGCCGCCGGCCGCCGCAGCTCCCGCCGCCGCGACCACCGCGCCGCAACCGCACGAGCACGTCTGACCGAAATACGGCATCATCGCCGTAGGACGGGTTGAGCAGCGCGAAACCCATCGCGGGTTATTGTGCTTGGTGGGTTACGCTGCGCTAACCACCCTACACCCGAAGAAATGACGGGCGGCATGGCGATTGCTGCGCTGGTAAGTCGCGGCGCCGCACGGTATGTCATCGGCGACGCAACCGCCGGATCATCGCCTCATGCAGCGCTTTGAAGGAACAGAAACTTATATCGCCACCCAGGATTTGCGGGTCGCGGTCAACGCCGCGATCGCGCTCGAACGGCCGCTGCTGGTCAAGGGCGAGCCCGGCACCGGCAAGACCATCCTCGCGCACGAGGTCGCCGCGAGATTGGGGCGCGAGCTCATCACCTGGCACATCAAGTCGACCACCAAGGCGCAACAGGGCCTTTACGAATACGACGCGGTGTCGCGGCTGCGCGACGGCCAGCTCGGCGACGAGCGCGTGCGCGACATTGCCAACTACATCAAGCCGGGCAAATTGTGGGACGCGTTCGACGCCGACACCGCGCCGGTGCTGCTGATCGACGAGATCGACAAGGCGGACATCGAGTTCCCCAACGACCTGCTGCTCGAGCTCGACCGGATGGAGTTCTTCGTCTACGAGCTCAAAAAGACCATCTCGGCCAGGCAGCGGCCGATCGTGATGATCACCTCGAACAACGAAAAGGAGCTGCCGGACGCCTTCCTGCGCCGCTGCTTCTTCCACTACATCCGCTTTCCCGACCGCGAGACGATGGAGCGCATCGTCGAGGTGCACTTCCCGGGACTGAAGCAGGAGCTGGTGCAGGAGGCGCTGACCATCTTCTTCGATGTACGCGAGGTGCCGGGGCTGAAGAAGAAGCCCTCGACCTCCGAGCTGCTCGACTGGCTCAAGCTGCTGCTGGTCGAGGATATCGACGCCGACACGCTGCGCCAGCGCGACCCCAAGAAGCTGATCCCGCCGCTGCACGGCGCGCTGTTGAAGAACGAGCAGGACGTGCACCTGTTCGAGCGCCTGGCGTTCCTCAACCGACGGGAGCGGGGTTGAAATGGCGACTATAGGAGGCGAGTCATGAGATCAGCCAATATGGTTTCGGACGAAACTGACGAGCTTTTCGAGATGGCGAACCTGTACCCCGGAGAAACCGGGTTGCCGATGACGGTGTGGGTCAGCCCGCGCGGAAATGCGCGTCACGATGCGCGGATCAAGGTTAACATGACGCACGGCAACAGAATGACCGTGGAAAATACAGCTGTCGTAGCGATCCGCCCCTCGCCGCATGTCATCGCAGGGCGGCTTTCGTCGGAGGACGAAGCGGCGGTTTTCCGTTGGATCGGGCTGAATTCCGCGGCCCTAATTACCTATTGGATTGGCGATATCGGCACCATTCAGTTGGCGCAAGCGCTTGTGCCGCTCGCCTCGTAGCAGATTGTGTTCACCACCTTCTTCCTCGAGCTCCGCGCGGCGAAGGTGCCGACCAGCCTGCGCGAGTACCTGACCTTGATGGAGGCGATGAAGGAAGGCGTCGCGGCCTTCGACATCGACGATTTCTACTTTCTGTCGCGCGCGACGCTGGTCAAGGACGAGCGCTATCTCGACCGCTTCGACCGGGTGTTCGGGCAGTGCTTCAAGGGGCTCGAAACCCCGACCGACCCGATGACCGAGCTGCCCGAGGAATGGCTTCGCAAACTCGCCGAGCGCTACCTCAGCGAGGAGGAAAAGGCGCAGATCGAGGCGATGGGCGGTTGGGAAAAGCTGATGGACACGCTGCGCCAGCGCCTCGCAGAGCAGAAAG
>DASZLY010000491.1:0-25012 GCA_035552135.1 Allostellaceae bacterium
GCGACGTCGCTGGGCGAGGCTGTTGTTGTGCAGGCCTTCGCCGATCCGGCCGCGGCGCTGTCGGCCTGCGCCGATCAGCGTCCCGACCTTGTCGTGGTCGCCGGTGAGATGGCGCAGCTCGACGCGGCGGCTTTTATCGCCCGGCTGCATGACGAGAGCGGCTGCGCCGATGTCCCCGTCATCGTCGTCGCGCCTTATGAGGAGCGCGCGGCGATCGACCGGGCGCTCGGCGCCGGCGCGGCCGATCATCTGCTGTCGCCGGTCGACCACCGCGAGTTCCGCACCCGAGCACGCAACCTCCTGACCCTACGCCGCTACCAGCAGGCGGCGCGCGACGAGGAGCAGCCGCGCAGCGCGCCGGGGCTGCCGCGCGCTCACGAGCGGCTGTTGCGGGTGATCGACGCGGTGCCGGCGCTGGTCTGCGCCACCGACGGCGACGGCCGCTACATCTTCTGCAACCACCGTTTCGCGTCGTTTGTCGGGCTGCGCTCGGGGCGGCTGATCGGCCGCAAGCCGGTCGAGGCGCATGACGATACGCTGTCGCGGCGCATCGCCGAGCTCGACGCGCGGCTGCTGGCGGGTGAGATCCTGCCGCCCTCGCTCGAAGAGGAGATCGTCGATCGCGACGGCAATTTCTGCGATTTGCTGACCACCAAATCGGTCTATCGCGACGGCGACGGCACGATGGTCGTCACCGTGCTGCTCGACATCACCGCGCGCAAGCGCGCCGAGGTCGATCTCCTGGCGGTAAAGGAGCACGCCGAGGTCGCCAACCGCAGCAAGAGCGAATTCCTCGCCAATATGAGCCACGAGCTGCGCACGCCGTTGAACGCGATCATCGGCTTCTCGCAGGTCATGGCCGGCGAGATGCTCGGCCCGATCACCACGACCCGCTATGTCGGCTATGCCCGCGACATCCTGGCGAGCGCCGAGCACCTGCTCGGCATCATCAACGACATCCTCGACGTCTCGAAGCTCGAATCCGGCAAGCTCGACCTCGTCGAGGAAATCATCGAGCTGCCGAAGGCGGTCGCCGACCTTATCGTGCTGGTCGACGGCAAGGCGAAGTCCGCCGAGATCAAACTCGTTGCCCGCCGGGAGGGCGAGGTCCCGCTGCTGCGCGGCGATCTGCGCAAGGTGAAGCAGATCGTCCTCAACCTCGTGACCAACGCGATCAAGTTCAGCCGCGCGGGCGGCGAGGTCGAGATCGTGCTCAGGGGCGACGCCGGCGCGGCGGTGATCGCGGTCGGCGATCGCGGCATCGGCATGGATGCGCACGAGGTCGAGCTGGCGATGACGCGCTTCGGCCAGGTCACCGACCCATGGACGCGCGACCATGCCGGAACCGGACTGGGGCTGCCGTTGGCGATCGGGCTGGCCGAGCTGCATGGCGCCAGCCTGGCGATCGACAGCACCAAGGGAGTTGGCACGACGGTGACGGTTGCCTTCCCGGCGGCACGCTCGGTGGCGCCGCAAGACCTGACGGAAGCCGCCCGGTCGGCCGGCTGATGAGGAGAAGAACTGTGTCCAGAGGGGAAACGGCCATGCCGCGCGCCTCGCTCGCATCCTCGGGCTTCGGATCGTCGAGATTCGGGGCCCTGGGACCATCCTTGTTCCGTCCGGCCGCCGGCAAACCGGCATCGCTGCCGGCGGAATCTTCGGCGCCGCTGCCCGCGGCGCCATCCTCCGCGCGCCTCGCGCGACTGACCGTGCTCGGTCTCGGCATCGCGGGGGTGCTGCCGCCGCTTGCCCTGACCGCGCGGCCGGGCGCGCTCGGGATGGCCGGCGCGGTGCCGGTGTCGATTGCGCTGACCGCGCTGTTGATCCTGGCGCCGGCGCTGGTCGGGCTGGTCGCGGCGCTGTTCGGCCTCGAAGGCGTGCGCGAGACCTTCCGCCTGCGCGGCGACAAGGAGCATGAACAGGCGGTGCTGCGAGTGTTCCTCGCGGCGCTGGCGGTGGCCTACGGCTTCGCGCTGGAGGCGCATGGCGAGGCGGCCGCGTCGTGCCAGGTTGTCGCCGCGCTGGGGCTGGCGGGGGCGTGGTTCTTCCTGCTGCTGACGATGGTCGACCCGGTCTCGTCGCCGTTGCGCTATTACGCCGGCACTGTGTTCGATGCGGCGCTGCTCGCCGCCTTCCTGCATTTCGGCGCGATGCTGACCGCGCCGTGGTTCCCGCTGTTCCTGCTGACGACATTCTATGCCGGCTTCCGCTTCGGCCCGGCGGCGCTCGGCGCGACGGCGGTCGCCAATCTCGTCGGCTTTATCGCGACCGTGGCGACGACCGAGTTCTGGCACCAGCAGGTGCTGCTCGCCGGCGGGCTCGGTATCGCGCTTGTCATGCTGCCCGCTTATGTCGGCAGCATGGTGCGCGACCTGGCGCAGTCGCGCGCCGCGGCGGCCGCCGCCCAGGCCGCCCGCACCCGCTTTCTGATGGTCATCAGCCAGGCGCTGCGCGCGCCGCTCGACGCCATCGTCGGCACGGCCGGCGAGGGCGAGCCCGAATCGCTGGCGGTCACGCCCTCGGCCCGCACGCTCTTGTCGCAGGTCAACAACATCCTCGATTTCTCGGCGATCGAGGCCGGCGCTTTCGTGCCGGCGGTCGAGGCGTTCGACCTGCACCGCGTGGTCAACGACACGCTCGCGCATCGCCGTGCCGAAGCCAACGCGCGCGGCCTCAAGCTGCGCGTCCATATCGATCCGGCGCTGCCTTACCGGCTGAGCGGCTGGCCGCTGCAGCTGGCGCAAATCCTCGACTACCTCGTGGCGCGCGCGATCGACGTCAGCCGCGGCGGTGCGGTGCGCATCGCGATCGATGCGGCCGGCGGCGCCGGCAACACCGTGCAGTTGCGGATCGCGGTGCGCGACGCCGGCCTGCCGATCGCCGCTTCTGATGCGGAGGCGATGTTCGACCCGTTCGCCGGCAACCGCGCCAGCGCGGAGAAGAACCCGTCCGCCGCGCCGAGCGCGCATGGCGCGTTCGGGCTGGCGGTGGTAAAGCGCCTCGTCGAGCTGATGGGCGGGCGCATCGCGGTCGACGGCGCCGCGGCGAAGGGCGGCTCGTTCACCATCACCGTGCCGCTGGTCGTCGATCAGCCGGCGGTCGATAGCGAGCTTGATCTCGGCCGCCACCTCGTGCTGATCGCCACCGAGGACAGCCAGTTCGCCAGCGACCTCGCCGAGCCGCTCAACGCGTGGCACGGCGACCCGCGCTGGATCGACGGCTTTTCCGGCACGCTCGGTTTCACCGACCGGCGCGACGGCGGGGCCTGCAGCGTGCTGATCGTCGACGGGCGCACCCACACGCTGGCGGCGCTGAGCTTCGTGCATCGCGCGGTGACCGGCGCCGCGCCGCCGTCTTTTGTCTTGGTGGTCGCCGAGCCGGAGCAGATCGACGGTCTCATCGAGCTGGCCGACGGCGAGCTCGATGGCGTGCTGGCGGCGCCGCTCAACGACCAGCTCCTCGCCAACGCGCTGCATTCGCTGCCGCTGTGGCACGGCGCCGCGCCGCGTCCGGTGATGGTGCCCGAGAGCGCCGAGGAAACCACCTCCGCCGAGGAATTGCCGCCAGCGCCCGGGTTCGAATCGCCCATTGCCGCTCCGCGCCTCGCCGAGGCGCCGCTCCCCGCCGACGCACCGATCCCGCAGGTGACGCCGATTGCGATGCATCCGCGCTTCGGCGCCGAGACGCAGCTCGTCGATCCGCGCGCGATTGCCGCATTGCGCGGCCTCGGCGAGGGCGACGATTTCCTCGCCGAGATCATCGACAGCTTCCGCGCCGAGACCAAGGACATCATGCACCGCATCGTGCGCGCCGCGGCGGCGGCCGATTCCAGCGGCTTTGCCCGCGGCCTCCACGCGCTGCGCAGCTGCGCCGCCAATCTCGGCGGCACGCGACTGTGCGAGCTGCTCCTGGCGATGCGCGAGATCAGCCAGCGCGAGCTGCGCGAACAGGGCAGCGGTGTCGTTCAAAAGCTCGGCGACGAGCTGGCGCGGCTCGACGCGGCGCTGCTCGAATTCCTGCCGGAGCGCAACTCCGCCCGCCGCGGCGCCTAGCTAAAGCACGGCCGGCTCGAAGCGTCGCAGCCGCGGTACCCGGCTCTCTTCGTCAAGGATCTCGGGCGCCAGGCGGCGCTTGATCTTGGCGGCGCCGCTGCGCGGCAATTCGAGCTTGTCGAAACTGCGCGCGAAATCCACTGCCGTGCGTCATCGAGCTGCCGTCGGGGCAGCCCACCGGCGGCTGTGCCGACTCAAACCCGCGCGGCAATAAAGCCGCGCAGCTCGTCGATCAGCGCCGCCAGGTCGGCCTTCAGCGCATCGAACCCGGCGTTCTTTTCGAGCGTGCGCTGATCCATATAGAGCGCGCGGTCGATCTCGATCTGCAGCGAGTGGCGGCGCTCGGCCGGGCGGCCCTGGCGGCGTACCAGTTCGACGCCCTTATAGCCGTCATTGACGTGCACCTCGTAGCCCATGCCGCGCAGCGCGTGGGCCACGAAATCCGTGAACGCGCCGTCGCAAGTCGTGCCGTCGCGATCGCCGAGCACGAAATCGCCGTGCTCGCCCTTGCGGCCGAGCTGGCGGTTGCCGGTCGACGGCATCGAATGGCAGTTGATGTGCCACACCGCGCCGAAATCGCTGTGCAGGCGGTCGCAGGCCTCGTCCAGCGTGCGGTGATAGGGCGCATGGTAGTGCTCGACCCGGGTCAGCACCTCGTTGGGGTGCAGCTTGCGGTCGTAGATCGGCACCCCCGGCTGCGCGAAGCGCCGCACCAGCCCGACCCGCGTCACCGGGTGCAACGGCAGGCCCTTCGGCCAGCCGGCGGCCAGCAGGCCGGGATCGAGATCATCGGCGGCACGGTTGACGTCGAGATAGCTGCGCGGGAACACCGCGGCGATCAGCGTCGCGCCGTGATCGGGCGCCGCGCCGAACAGCTCGTCGACATAGGCATCCTCGGCCCGCCGCAAAATCGCCAGCGGACAGCAGAACGTGAAATCCTCGGGATAGAGCGAGCCGCTATGCGGCGAATCGAGCACCAGCGGCATCGCCTCGGCCAGCGGGTCGCGCCGCCACAAGACGCCGGGTATCTCGAAGTCGCTGTCGCTCGCGTCCATTCCGCCGCGCTCGTGGTTCCTGCCCATGTCCAATCGCATAACCCGGCCACGCTCGGCAAGGCGCTGGCAATCGATCGCGGTTACGGCCTATTTTGCGCGCTTCGATTTTTGCGGGTGGAGGGCCGGTGGCTCGCGCGACGGTGCACAAGGCGCGGATCGACAAGATCGAGCTGGCGCGACAGCTCGTGGCGTTCGACACGACCAGCCGAAACTCCAACCTGACGCTGATCGATTTCATCCGCGACTACCTCGACGGGTACGGCGTCGCGAGCGAGCTGGTGTTCGACGCGAGCGACGCCAAGGCCAATCTTTACGCGACGATCGGCGACCAGGATCGCGGCGGGATCATGCTGTCGGGCCACACCGACGTCGTCCCGGTCGACGACCAGGATTGGCACAGCGACCCCTTCAGGCTGATCGAGAAAGACGATCGGCTCTACGCTCGCGGCAGCGCCGACATGAAGTGCTTTATCGCCACGGTGCTGTCGCTGGTGCCCGAACTCGCGACGCGCAAGCTGCGCGAGCCGATCCATTTGTCCTTCTCCTATGACGAGGAGATCGGCTGCGTCGGCGTGCGCACGCTGATCGCCGAATTGGAAAAGCGGCCCAACAAGCCGCGCCTCGCGATCATCGGCGAGCCGACCGAGATGCAGGTCGGCATCGGCCACAAGGGCAAGCGCTCGATGCGCTGCCACGTCCACGGGCACGAGGCGCATTCCTCGCAAATCCATCTCGGGGTCAACGCGATCGAGGCGGCGGCGGAGCTCGTCGCCTTTCTCAAGATGCTGGCGCGGCGCAAGCGCGCCGAGGGGCCGTTCGACGATTCCTACGACCCGCCTTACAGCTCGGTGCATACCGGGCTCATCCACGGCGGCACGGCGCTCAACATCGTGCCGCGCGACTGCCAGTTCGATTTCGAGATCCGCGTGCTGCCGGGCGAGGATCCCGGCCCGCTGATCGACGAATTGCGCCAGTTCGCGGCGACCACGATCCTGCCCGAGATGCATGCCGTCGACCCCACTACCGGGATCGAGTTCGAGCAGCTGACCGACGCCGCCGGGCTCGATACCCCGGCCGACCACGAGGCGACGCGGCTCGCCGCCGCGCTGTCGGGCGCCAACGGCACGATCAAGGTGGCGTTCGGCACCGAAGGCGGTCTGTTCTCGGCCGCCGGCATTCCGGCGGTGATCTGCGGTCCCGGCTCGATCGACCAGGCGCACAAGCCCGACGAGTTCGTCGCGCTGGAGCAGGTGGCGCGGTGCGAGGTTTTCCTCCAGCGGCTCATCGACCGCGTTTCGCAAAGCTAGGTGCTCGTGTGTCCGACCTTCGCTACAACGTCGAGCTGACGCCTCCCGACATTTCGGCCTATCGCGCCGGCAATACCGGGGTCGACTACGTCACCACCTTTATCGCGAGCGAGCCCGGCCCGCATGTCGCGGTGCTGGGCCTTACGCACGGCAACGAAATCTGCGGCGCGATCGCGATCGACAAATTGTTCCGCGCCAATATCCGGCCGCGCCGCGGGAAATTGACGCTCGGCTTCAACAATGTCGCGGCCTATCTCGAATTCGACCCGCGCTATCCGATCGCCTCGCGCTACATCGACGAGGACTTCAACCGGCTGTGGTCGCCGGCGACGCTCGACGGACTGCGCAATTCCGCCGAGCTGCAGCGCGCCCGCGCGATGCGGCCGATCGTCGACGCGGCCGACTACCTCCTCGACCTGCATTCGATGCAGTACGCGACCGCGCCGCTGATGCTGGCGGGGCTGCTCGACAAGTCGCGCGCGCTGGCGCGCCGGCTCGGCATTCCCGAGATCATCATGTGCGATGCCGGCCACGCCGCCGGACCGCGCATGCGCGACTATGGCGGGTTCGGCGACCCCGCCTCGCCCAAGACCGCGCTGTTGATCGAGGCCGGTCAGCACTGGGAGAAGCGCGCCGCCGAGGTCGCCACCGACGTAATGCTGCGCTTCCTGATCGCGCTCGACGTGGTGACGCGCGACGATGTCGCCGCGCTCGGCGGACCCGATTTCGACGCGACCCCGATGCAGAAGGTCATCGAGGTCACCCAGGCGGTGACGATCACCGGCAACCGCTTCGAGTTCGTCGAGCCCTATGTCGGGCTCGAGGTGATCTCCAAACAGGGCAGCCTGATCGGCCATGACGGCGATCGGGAAGTCCGCACGCCCTACGAGAATTGCGTGCTGATCATGCCGTCGCGCCGGCTGGTGCGCGGGCAGACCGCAGTGCGGCTCGGGCGCTACATCGACTGATCCCTTCCGGTAAATCACCCAAAACCTCGCCTCCCCCGGGCTTGACCCGGGGGTCCACGTCTTTGCCGGCAACAATTGTGGCCGAAGACGTGGGTGGCCGGGCCAAGCCCGGCCAAGGGGACGGAGGACCCAAGCGGAGCTTCCCGCCGGTCATCGGCGGCACGCCGCTGGCGCTGGTGCTCGGGACGCTGCCGGGCGAGGAATCGCTGCGCCAGGTGCGCTATTACGCGCATCCCCGCAATCTCTTCTGGCCGATCGTCTTCGCGCTGTTCGGCGAGACGCCTTCCGCGATTTACGAGGAGCGGCTGGCCTTTGTCATCGCCCGGCGGATCGCGCTGTGGGACGTCTGCGAGATGGCTGAGCGGCGCGCCAGCCTCGACACCGAGATCAAGCGCGAGGTGCCGAATGCGATCGGCGCGCTGCTCGACGCCAACCCGGCGATCCGCACGGTGGTGTTCAACGGCGGCACCGCGCGGCGACTCTACGACCGGCACTTCGCGCGACGCGAGGGCCTTGCTTACCTGCACATGCCGTCGACGAGCCCGGCACATGCCAGCCTCGGCTTTGCCGAGAAGCTGACGCGCTGGCAGGCGCTGCGAGACGCGCTGGACGGCGCTCTCACAGTTTCACAGAAACTGTGAGACTGTAGGTTCCGTCATAGTTTCACTTGTGGCTGTGCCAAAAAATGGGAGGCGGTACGAAGCGCGTTGCCTCCGATCCTTTATGGGGATGAGTACCCGGAATTGCGTCGATGAACGGGCCCGGCCCCTCGCCGGGACGAAATGAACAGGAGATCTCAGTTGACCAAGATCCCGAAAGTCCTGCAGGAGCACATCGACACCGCGTTCCCGGCGAATGTTTGCCTCTTGGGCTCGGTGCTGCCCGACGGTTTCGCGCAGATTACGCCGCGCGGCGGCACGATGGTCTATGACGACGAGCATATCGGCCTGTGGGAGCGCGGGCGTGGCAGCTCGGCGGCGGCGATGCAGGACGGTTCCAAGCTGACGATCTATTTCCGCAAGCCGTCGCTGCGCGAGGAAGGTGTGCTGCCGCTGGGCGGCATCGCCCGCTTCTACGGGACCGCAACCATTCACCGCTCTGGACCCGTATACGAGGAAGTCTGGCGGCGTCTCGTCCAGCCCGAGAAAGACCGCGATCCCGACAAGAAGGGCTTTGCGGTGCTCATCAAGGTCGAGCGCGCGGAGGATCTGGGCGGCCAGCCCTTAAAACTCGATTAGAAGACAGCTCGAATAGGGGACAGCCGATGCGCTCGAAGATCACCGGGACGACGATGCCGGTGCTGGAGATCGGGCTCGAACCCGGCGAGATGATCGTCGCCGAGCCGGGCGAGTTTTCGTGGATGACCGACGCGATCCGGCTCAACACGACGACCCAGACTGCCGGCGCACGCAGTTTTCTCGGCGCGCTCGGCCGGGCATTCGGCGGCGGCGGGCTGTTCATGACCGAGTACAGCGCCGAGGGCCGCGCCGGGCTCGTCGCCTTCGCGGCAAAGCTCCCCGGCACGATCTTCGAGGTGCCGGTGCAGCCCAACCAGACCTACATGGTGCACCGGCACGGCTTCATCTGCGCGACGCCGGGGGTCGAATTGTCGACCGGGTTCCAGCGCTCGCTCGGCTCGGGCCTCTTCGGCGGCGAGGGGTTCGTGCTGCAGAAGCTGTCAGGCTCGTGCACTGCCTGGGTGCAGCTCGGCGGCGAGATCGTGACCTACGATCTGCAGCCCGGCGAAGCGATCCAGGTGCATCCTGGGCATGTCGGGATGTTCGACGCCGCCGTGGCGTTCGACGTCGTCTTCATGCGCGGCATCAAGAACGCCCTTTTCGGCGGCGACGGCCTCTTCATGGCGCGCCTCACCGGGCCGGGCAAAGTGTGGCTGCAATCGCTGACCGTGCCCGGCCTCGCGCATGCGCTGCAGCCTTATATGTCTGGCGCCGCGGCGGCGGCACCGTCGCAGACCGTGCAGGCGGGCATTGTCGGCGGCGTCGCCGGCTCGGTGCTTGGCAGCATCTTCGGCGGCGACCGCGACTAGGTCAGGAACTGTTCCTTGAACACCCGCTCCTGAAGGTTCGCGTCGCGGTCGAACAGCATCGTCATCGAGATCTCGGGCTTTTCGGCGATTTCGACCGCGGTGATGTCGCGCACCTCGGTGAAGTCGGCGACCGCACTGACCGGGCGTTTCGCGGTATCGAGCGCGTCGATGCGCACCTTTGCGCCGTGGCGCAACAGCGCGCCGCGCCAGCGCCGCGGCCGGAACGCGCTGATCGGCGTCAGCGCCAGGATTTCCGCGTCGAGCGGGATGATCGGCCCATGCGCCGCGAGGTTGTAGGCGGTGCTCCCGACCGGCGTGGCCAGAAGGATGCCGTCGGCCATCAGTTCGTCGAGCCGCACCACGCCGTCGACGCTGACCCTGAGCTTTGCTGCCTGCCGGGTCTCGCGCAGCAGCGACACCTCGTTGAACGCGATCGCGCGGCGCACCGTGCCGTCTTCCTCGGTCGCATCCATCTGCAGCGGGCAGAACGTCACGCGCTGCGCCGAGGCCAGCCGCTCCATCAGCCCGTCGAGCTCGTACGGGTTCATCAGGAAGCCGACGCTGCCGCGATGCATGCCGAAGATCGGCACGTTCTGCCCGACAAAGCGGTGCAGGGTTTCGAGCATGAACCCGTCGCCGCCGAGCGGCACGACGATCTCGGCTTCTTTGGGGTCGAGCGTGCCGTATTTGCGGCACAGTTCGGTAAGGGCCTGCTGCGCCGCCTCGGCGTCCGAGGCGACGAAGGCGACGCGCGGCGAGATCACCCGCCGGTCACGCTCATATGGCGGGCAATGGCCGGCCGCTGGTGGCGACGGTCGATGATGAAATCGTGGCCCTTGGGCTTGCGGCCGATCGCCTCGCGGATCGCCCGCTCGAGCGGCTCGTCGCTTTCCGACTGGCGCACCGGCGTGCGCAGATCGGCGGCGTCCTCCTGCCCCAGGCACATAAAGAGCGTGCCGGTGCAGGTCAGCCGCACGCGGTTGCAGCTTTCGCAGAAATTATGGGTGAGCGGGGTGATGAAGCCGAGCCGCCCGCCGGTCTCGCGCACCGTCGTGTAGCGCGCCGGCCCGCCGGTGCGATAGTCGCTGTCGTCAAGCGTCCAGCGCCGCTGCAGCCGCGCGCGCACCAGCGACAGCGGTAGATACTGTTCCAGCCGGTTCTCGCCGCCGATATCGCCCATCGGCATGACCTCGATCAGCACGAGGTCGAAGCCCTGGTCGCCGCACCACTGCACAAGCCCGTCGAGCTCGTCCTCGTTGACGCCGCGCAGCGCGACGGTGTTGATCTTGACCTGGAGCCCGGCGCGCTTCGCGGCATCGAGCCCGTCGAGCACCTTGTCGAGCTGGCCACGCCGGGTGATCTCGGTGAACTTCGCCGGGTCGAGCGTATCGACCGAGACATTGACCCGCTTGACGCCGCAGTCGCGCAACTCGCCGGCATAGCGCGCCAGCTGGCTGCCATTGGTGGTGAGGGTCAGCTCGTCGAGCGCGCCGCTGTCGAGATGGCGGCCGAGCGAGCGGAACAGCCCCATGATGTTGCGCCGCACCAGCGGCTCGCCGCCGGTCAGGCGCAGCTTCTTGACGCCGAGCCGGACAAAGGCGCCGCACACCCGGTCCAGCTCTTCAAGCGTCAAGAGTTCCCGCCGGGGCAGGAACGTCATCTCCTCCGCCATGCAATAGACGCAGCGAAAATCGCAGCGGTCGGTGACCGATACGCGCAGATAGGAGATATGGCGTCCAAACGGGTCGATCATCAGCGTCTCAAGGCCCAGCGGGGCGGTGCGTTCGCTGATATATAAGGATGGCGCCGGCAAATGTCGCCCCCGATGCGATCATGGGTATTCGAAGTTATTGTGCCGGGGCAGGCTCGGGCGGAAACCAGTCGCCGAGGATTTGCTCGACCGTGTAGTTGGCGGAACGCATGCGTCTCGCTCCCACCGGGTTTATCTCGCCGTATGTTTCCAGATCTCGGAGCACGATCCCTACCGCCCGCTTCGTTTCCTCGGCTATGGCTGCATCGACATGGTGACGAAGGCTCGGGCTTACCCCCAGCAAATAGTCGATTTCCGTTCGCGCATTTGCAATCGAATCTCTCCAACCGCGTCGAGGATCGCTCGCTGGCGAGTACTCAAGCTTGAGAAAGTGTTGAATGATCCGCCGAACCTGACTGTGCAGAGCCGATTTCTGGGAATTACCCAAATCTTCGATCTCCTCAGCCAGGTTCTTCCAGTCGAGCGCTAAATTCGACCCTGCCCGAACAGCGTTGCGAAGCGCCTCGGCTTGTTGCTCCGACCAGGCAAGGAAATCTTCGTCGTAGAGCGTCTTTACATCCGGCACAGGCTGCTCCGTGCGATGTGTCGTAGGGATAATAACGCAGCGTAGCGGGAGACTGTGCGCGCTATTTATGCGTCGGGATGTCGATCGGAGCACAGTTGGTCCGGCCGGACATCAGGCAGTCCTCCGTCTTCCCCTCATTGCGCAGCGCGTTCATCAGGTAGTAGCCGGCGATGACGAGGAGCGCGGCGACGATCAGGCCGATCACCGCGCCGCGCCGGTTGCCGTCTTCGTCGTGAGGATCGTTCGGGTCGTGCGCCATGGCGGCACACTGCCGGGCGATCTTGGCTTCGGCAAGCGCGTCGGCATCCCCGCATGACGCCATGCCTCTTCCCGCAAGCGTCGCGGGCGGAGTAGCTTTCGCGGCGGATCCGGCGGCGAGGAGAGGCCGATGCCCGACGCGACAGCGCCCAACCCCCTGTCTCTGAGCGTACGCGAGGCGGCGCGCGAGATCGCCGCGAAGCGGCTCGGCGTCGCCGACTATGTCGGCGCCTGGCTCGACCGCATCGCCGCGCGCGAGGAAGAGGTCGGCGCATGGCATGTGTTCGATCGTGACGCTGTGCTTGCTGCCGCCCGCCGTGCCGACCGCGAGCCGCCGCGCGGGCCGCTGCACGGCATCCCGATCGGGGTCAAGGATGTGCTCGACACCGTCGACCTGCCGACCGGCTACGGGTCGCCGATCTATCGCGATCACCGGCCGGCGGCGGATGCCGCCTGCGTGGCGATCGCGCGCGCCTCCGGCGCCATCGTGCTCGGCAAGACGGTCAGCACCGAATTCGCCTATTTCGCCCCAGGCAAGACGGCGAATCCCCGCAACCCGAAGTACACGCCGGGCGGCTCGTCGAGCGGCTCGGCCGCGGCGGTCGGGGCCGGGATGGCGCCGCTCGCTTTCGGCACGCAGACCGCCGGCTCGATCTTGCGGCCGGCGTCGTATTGCGGGGCCGTCGGCTACAAGCCGAGCTTCGGCCTGGTGCCGCGCGCCGGGGCGAAGGCGCTGGCCGACAGTCTCGACACGATTGGCGTCATGGCGCGCAATGTCGAGGATGCTGCGTTCTTTATCGGCGTGCTGACCGACCGCCGCGCGCTGCGCGATGTCTCGGACCCCGGGGCCGCGCCATTGCCGCCGCGCTTCGGCTTTTGCCGGACGGCGATGTGGGACGAGGCCGAGCCGGAAACCGCGGCGGCGCTCGACCGGGCGCGCGGCGCGCTGCTCGCCGCCGGTGCCCGGGTCGACGACGTTGCCGTACCGGACGCGCATCGCGGGCTCACCGCGGCGCAGGACACCGTGATGAGCTACGAGATGCCGCGCGCGCTCGCCTATGAGCGCATCTATCGCAGCGCCGAGCTGTCGCCGCGCCTCGCGCAGCTGTTCGACCACGGCATGACAATCGGCGCCGATGTTTATGACGCGGCGCTCGCCGAGGTGCAGGCCGCGCGCTTGCGGCTCGGCGATTTCTTCGGCCAATGCGCGGCGATGATCGTTCCCGCCGCGCCGGGCGAGGCGCCGGTGGGGCTCGAATATACCGGCAGCCCGGTGTTCAACCGCATGTGGACGCTGCTCGGCACGCCGGCGGTCACGATCCCGGCGGGGCAGGGGCCGAACGGGCTTCCCGTCGGCATCCAGCTCGTCGGGCGGATCGGCGATGATGCCCGGCTGATGGAATGCGCACTCTTCGCCGAACGCGCCTTGGCCGCGGCATGAGCTACGGCCGCTTAGCGCTGCTTCTGACGCTGGCGCTTGCCGGCTGCAACCCGGTCGCGCCCTATGCGACCGGGCCGCTCGCGGCCAAGGCCGGGGTCAAGGACGAGGGCCCGCGCGTGGCAATCTGCTTCAACCCGCTGAAGACCGCGGACGAAAAACTCCAGGAACTCGGCCAGGCCGAGTGCCTCGGCGACACCGTGGCAAAGCGTGTCGATACCGATTACCGGCTTTACACCTGCTCGGTCATGGTGCCGGGGCGCGCCACCTTCGTCTGCGAACCCAAGAAGAAGTGATCGCCGCGACGGGTGGCGCGACACAGCGCGCCATGGTGCGGCCCGGCCGGTGTGATATCCTCAGCGGGTTCTAGCCAGTTGCGACAAACGATGGATTTCGACAGCTTTTTCAAGCAGCGGCTCGACGCGCTGCACAGCGAGGGACGCTACCGGGTCTTCGCCGATCTGGAGCGCCGCCGCGGCGATTTTCCACGCGCCTTCGATCACCGCGTCGGCGTCGACGTCACCGTGTGGTGCTCCAACGACTATCTCGGCATGGGCCAGCATCCCAAGGTGCTGGCGGCGATGGCCGCCGAGATGGAGCGCACCGGGGCGGGCGCCGGCGGCACGCGCAACATCTCGGGCACCAGCCACGCGCATGTCCTGCTCGAGCGCGAACTCGCTGAACTGCACGGCCGCGAGGCGGCGCTCGTCTTCACCTCGGGCTTTGTCGCCAACGAGGCGGCGCTGTCGACGCTGGCAGGCAGCATGCCCGGCATGGTGGTGCTGTCCGACGCGATGAACCACGCCTCGATGATCGCCGGCATCCGCAACAGCCGGGCCGAGCGGGTGATCTTCCGCCACAACGATCTCGATCACCTGACCGAGCTGCTCGCCGGCCTGCCGGCGGAGCGGCCCAAGCTCGTCTGCTTCGAGTCGGTCTATTCGATGGATGGCGACATCGCCCCGCTCGGCGCGATTTGCGACATCGCCGACCGCTTCGGCGCGATGACCTATCTCGACGAGGTGCACGCGGTCGGGCTCTACGGGCCGCGCGGCGGCGGCGTCGCCGAGCGCGACGGCGTGAGCGGCCGGCTAACCGTGATCCAGGGCACGCTGGCCAAGGCGTTCGGCACAATGGGCGGCTATGTCGCCGGCTCGGCGCTGATGGTGGATTTCCTGCGCGGTCATGCGCCGGGGTTCATCTTCACCTCGTCGATGCCGCCGCTGGTCGCCGCCGGCGCGCTCGCCGCGGTGCGCCATCTGAAGGAAAGCCCGGTCGAGCGCGCGCAGCATCAGGAGCGCGTCGCCACCGTCAAGCGGCGGCTCGCCGCGGCGGGGCTGCCGCTGATGCCCTCCGTCAGCCATATCGTGCCGGTGATGGTGGGTGACGCCGCCTTGTGCCGGACCGCGTCCGACCTGTTGCTGCGGCATCACCAGATTTATGTGCAGCCGATTAACTATCCGACCGTGCCGCGCGGCACCGAGCGGCTGCGCCTGACGCCGACCCCGCTGCACAGCGACGCCGATATCGATGCGCTGCTCGCCGCGCTGGAGGATGTCTGGCAGCTGCTGCAGCTGCCGAAGCAGCGCTGAGCAGTTATTTCGGCGCGGCCGACAGATCGCGCGGCGGCAGATTGCTGTTCGCCAGGCATTGCTTGAGCTGCGCGTCGCGCTTGGCGTTCGCTTCCGGCGTGTAGTCGGGAAAGGCCCGCTGCGCGGCCGCAACGCAGCGGTCCGACAGGCCCCAGCGCTGGAGCATCACCTGGCCCTGCGCGGTGAGCGCGAAGGCCGCCGCGGGCAGCCCCAGCGCGATGACGAACGCCGCCATCGCGCAACCTCGCAGGGTCTTGCAGCAGATCATCCGCATCCTCGCCGGGGGTTTCGATCGAGGCGCTCAGTATACACCGCTCCGCCGCCGCCGACAGTTGCGCTCGTCGCGAATCTGAGGCTCCATGCCGCTGCAACGCGGAGGACGGAATGCTGAAGATTTGGGGCCGCACGACCTCTTCGAACGTGCAGAAGGTGCTGTGGACCTGCGCCGAGCTCGGCATTGCCTATGACCGGGTCGATCATGGCGGTCCGTTCGGCGGCAATCGCGACCCCGAATACCTGAAGCTCAATCCCAACGGGCTGGTGCCGACGGTGATCGACGGCGACCTGGTGATGTGGGAATCGAACACAGTCTGCCGCTATCTCTGCACCACGCACCCTAACGGCGAGAGGCTCTATCCCAAAGATCCCGCCGCGCGCACCCATGTCGAGCGCTGGATGGACTGGCAGCTCTCGGTGGTCGGCGGCCCGATGGGGGCTCTGCTGCAGGGGCTGATCCGCTCGACCCCGGAAACCCGCGACGTGGCGGCGATCGAGGCGGCCCGGCGGCGCGCGATCACCGCCTGGGAGATCGTCGACGACGCGCTCGCCGGCCAGCCCTATCTCGGCGGCCAAACGCTGTCGCTCGCCGAGATGACCCTCGGCACGCACATCTATCGCTGGTTCAATTATGCGATCGAGCGGCCGGATATGAAGAACCTGCGCGCCTGGTACGACCGTTGCGCCGCGCGGCCCGGCTTCAAGAGCCACATCGTGATGCCGATCACGTGACGGTGAGCGTGGTGCGCGGCAATTGCTTTTGCGCGTCGCGGCCTTAGTCTCTCGATGTGGAAAAAAGGGAGAACGGGGGCATGAGATCGTCAACCAAATGTATCGCACTTTCGGGACTTGTCTTGGCGCTGGGGCTGTACGCCGGCGTAGCACGCGCCGCTGACGCCGCCGCCGAGGTCGACGCACGGCAGGCGGCGATGAAGGGCCAGGGCAAGGACATGACGGCGATCAAGGCCTATATCGACGGCAAGGGCGAGCTCGCCGCGGCGCGGACCGCCGGCAGCGACCTTGTCGAGCGGATCGGCAAGGTTCCCTCGCTGTTTCCCAAGGGCACCAGCATGACGGATTTGCCGGGCAAGTCCTATGCGCGGCCGGTCATCTGGACCGAGATGGACAAGTTCAACGCCCAGGCCAAGACGGCGGCTGACAAGGCAAAGACACTCGATACCGCGCTCAAGGGCGGCGACATGAACGCCATCACCACCTCGTTCGGCGACATGGGGAAGAATGGCTGCGGCGGTTGCCACGAACCCTATCGCGAAAAGAAGCCCTCGTAACGCGTCCGCGCGACATGTCGCCGCCGGCATCATCCTGACGCTGGCGGCGCTTGCCGCTGTCCCGGCCGCGGCGGACGATGCCGCGGTCGCGCGCGGCGCCTATCTCGCCGCCGCCGCCGGCTGCGACCAGTGCCATACCGACAGCAAGAACAAGGGCACGCCGTATGCTGGCGGCCGCAAGCTGGCGAGCGAATTCGGCGTCATCGCCACGCCCAACATCACCCCCGACCGCGCGACCGGGATCGGCGGCTGGAGCGCCGCCGATTTCGCGCGCGCGATGCGCTGGGGCATCGCCCCGGACGGCACGCATTACGTCCCGGCGTTTCCCTTTCCCTATTTCGCCCGGCTGAGCGACGGCGATCTCGCCGACTTGAAGGCGTTTCTCGACAGCTTGGCGCCGGTGTCGCAGCCGCGTCTTGATGGCGCCGAATCGCTGGGGCTGCTGGCGCGGGCGCGGGCGGCGATCGGCGCAGCGTTGGGCAATGCCAGCGCACCCCCGCCGCTGGCCGGCGACGCCGCGATTGCGCGCGGCGCCTATCTTGTCGCCGCGGTCGGGCACTGCGGCGATTGCCATACGCCGCGGACCTGGCTCGGCGCCCCCGATGCCGGTCGCTATCTCGCGGGCTCGCATGGCGGGCTCGAAGGCACCAAGGCGCCGAACATCACTCCCGATCCGCAGACCGGCATCGGCAAGTGGAGCGAGGACGATGTCGTCTCGCTGCTCAAGGAGGGGATCGAGCCCGATGGCGATTTTGTCGGCGGGCCGATGGCCGAGATCGTGCGCAATACCGCGCGGCTGACCGACGACGATCGCCGCGCAGTCGCCCTCTACCTCCGCGCCCTGCCGGCTAAGGTCTTCGTCAGAAACAAGTAATCGCGCCGCTGTTTCGGCACTGGACGCTCGGTTTGCGGTTCCGCATGATGTTTCGGCGGAACCGGGAGCTGGGATTTGGCGCGCGCGCGTTCGGAGAAAAGTCTGGCCCGGTTCGAGCGCATCGCGCTGGTTTTGTCGGGTGGCGGCGCGCTCGGCGCGTATCAGGCTGGGGCCTACGCGGCGCTGGAAAACGCCGGTATCCGGCCGAACTGGATCGCCGGCAGCGCGGTCGGCGCGATCAACGCGGCGATCATCGCCGGCAACCTGCCGCATGAGCGGGCGTTCCGCCTGCGCCAGTTCTGGCGCGAGCTGGGCCGGCGCGTCGCGATCCGTGCCGATGCCGGGTTTCACCAGCATTTGCGCGCGGCGATCGAGCGGGTGGCGTTCCAGTGGCACAATGGCGGTGCGCGGCCGCCGCGCGAGACCTCGGCGATCCCCTCCGGGGAGCTCAAGGAGCTGATCGCGGAAGTCGTCGATTTCAGCCGGGTCAACGCGGGCACGCTGCGCGTCATCCTCGGCGCCACCAACCTCGACACCGGCGCCGAGACGTTTTTCGACAATGACCGCCACGTGCTGACGGTCGATCATCTGCTCGCGAGCACGCCGCTGCCCGGCATGGCGCCGGTATCGATCGACGGTCAGCGCTACTGCGGAGCGGCGGTCTCGGTCGCGCCGCTCGACGATGCGCGCCCGGCCGACACGCTGTGCTTCGTGATCGACGGCTTCGATCCGGTGCCCGGCGCGCGCGGGGGCACCAGCCGGTCGGCGCGCGAGATCGCGGCGCTGCGGCGCAACCACGATCTGCGGCGGATGATCACGCTGTTGGGCGAGCGGCTGCCGGCCGGGCTGCGCCGCGACGCCGATATCCGCAAATGCCTCGCCGAGGGCAGCGAGGCGACGATGACGATCCTGCGCCTCGTGCATGAAGGCGCCGATGGCGAGCTGCCGGCGAAGATGGCCGATTTCTCGTCCGCCGCGCTGAGCAGGCGCTGGCGGGCCGGTGAAAGCGATGTCGGCACCAGCCTGACGCACCCGCTGTGGCTGGCGCCGCCACCGCGCCGGCTCGGCGTCGTCGTCCATGAGGTGCGCGGAGGCGTCGCCGCGCGGCCGCGCTAAGCGAACGCTGAGAATTAAGGGAGGACGCGGATGCCATTGAAAAGCAAGGTCATCATCACCTGCGCGGTGACCGGCTCGATCCACACGCCGACGATGAGCCCCTATCTGCCGCTCACCCCGGACGAGGTCGCGCGTGACGCAATCGCCGCCGCCGAGGCCGGCGCGGCGATCCTCCATTTGCACGCGCGCGATCCGAAGGACGGTCGTCCGACCCCCGACCCCGACGTGTTCATGCAGTTCCTGCCGCGGATCAAGCAGGCGACCGACGCGGTGGTCAACATCACCACCGGCGGCGGTCACGGCATGACGCTGGAGGAGCGGCTCGCCGCACCGCTGCGCGCCAAGCCCGAGATGTGCTCGATGAACATGGGCTCGATGAATTTCGGGCTCTACCCGATGCTCGACCGCTACAAGGAGTGGAAACACGAGTGGGAGCCGAAGGCGCTGGAGATGACCCGCGACTTCATCTTCCGCAATACCTTCGCCGATATCGAGAAGGTGCTGAAGCGGCTCGGCGAGGAGTGCGGCACGCGGTTCGAGCACGAGTGCTACGATGTCGGGCACCTCTATAATCTGGCGCATTTCGTCGATCGCGGGTTGTTGAAGCCGCCGCTCTTCATCCAAACGATTTTCGGCATCCTCGGCGGGATCGGCGCCGACCACGAAAACCTGCTGCACATGAAGCGGATCGCCGACAAATTGTTCGGCGACGATTACGCCTGGTCGATTCTCGCCGCCGGCCGGCACCAGATGCCGTTCGTGACGATGGGCGCGATCATGGGCGGCAATGTCCGCGTCGGGCTCGAAGATTCGCTGTGGCTCGGCCGCGGCCAGCTGGCGCAAGGCAACGCCGATCAGGTCACGCGCATCCGCACCATCCTCGAAAACCTCTCGCTCGAGATTGCCACCCCCGATGAAGCGCGCAAATTGCTCGCGCTCAAGGGCGGCGACGACGTGGCGTTCTGATGATTGGTGCGCGCGACCCTCACCCGTCTCCGGGCTATCGCTCGGAGCCACCCCCTCCCGCGAGCGGGAGAGGGGATGGCGGCGGTATGATATTAACCCCTCTCCCGCTTGCGGGAGCGGGAAGGACCCATCGCGCAGCGATGCGAGGGTGAGGGTGATGCAGGAAGCACAAGAATGATCGATAAGCGTGTTCGTAGCCTTGCCGAAGCAGTTGACGGCATCAAGGACGGCGCGGTGATCCTCGCCGCCGGGTTTGGCGGTGCCGGTTCGCCGGAGGCGCTCTATAACGCGCTCCTCGAGCAGGGGGCGACGGACCTCACCATCGTCAACAACAATGCCGGCACCGGGCGCACCGGGCTTGCCGGTCTGATGGATGCCGGGCGGGTGCGCAAGATCATCTGCTCCTATCCACGCAGCTCGGGCTCGGTGGTGTTCGAGGAGTTGTATCGCGCGAACAAGCTCGAGTTGGAGCTGGTGCCGCAGGGCATCCTCTCGGAGCGCATGCGCTGTGCCGCGGCCGGGCTCGGCGGGTTCTGGTCGCCGACCGGGGTTGGCACGCGCCTCGCCGACGGCAAGGAGGAGCGCGAGATCGACGGCCGCCGCTATGTGCTCGAAAAGCCGTTGAACGGCGATGTCGCGCTGCTCAAGGCCGACCGCGGCGATCGCTGGGGCAACCTCACCTACAACAAATCGGCGCGCAATTTTAACCCGACCATGGCGCAGGCCGCCGCGCTGTCGGTCGTGCAGGTGCGCCAGTTCGTCGAGCTCGGCGACATCGATCCCGAGCACATCGTCACCCCAGGCATCTTTATTGACCGCATGGTCGAGGTGCCGGCTTAACAACCAACGTCATTGCGATATTGAATATTGCGAAAATGAACACCATCTTCGTCCGGGCAAGAGCGGGGGTTTTCGGCCCTGACAACCAAAACGTGTCCCATCGCTGCAAATGCGCTGCAAAAACAGCCAATAGCGGAATCAAGGCTCAACCGAGGAGTGCGAACGATGCCGCTTAGCCGCAAGCAGATCGCCTGGCGCGCCGCGCAAGACCTCGGCGACGGGGTCTACGTCAATCTCGGCATCGGCCTGCCGACTTTGGTCGCCGACGTGCTGCCCGAGAACCGCGAGATCGTGCTGCAAAGCGAGAACGGCGTGCTCGGCGTCGGGCCGGCGCCGGGCGACAACGAGATCGACCTCGACCTCGTCAACGCCGGCAAGCAGCCGGTGACGCTGCTCAAGGGCGGCAGCTATGTCCACCACACCGACTCGTTCCTGATGATCCGCGGCCAGCATCTCGATCTGGCGCTGCTCGGCGCGTTCGAGGTCGCGGAAAACGGCGATCTCGCCAATTGGACGACCGACGATCCCAAATTCCCGCCGGGGGTCGGCGGGGCGATGGACCTCGCGGCCGGCGCCAAGGAGGTGCGCGTCCTGGTCGAGCATACAACCCGCGACGGCACGCCGCGGCTGCGCAAGAAATGCGGCTATCCGCTGACGGCGATGCAGGTGGTGAAGCGCATCTACACCGACCTCGCGGTCATCGACGTCACCGACGACGGGTTTGTCGTGCGCGAGATGGTCGACGACATTGATTTCGACGCGCTGCAGGCCAAGACCGAAGCAAAGCTGACAAAGGCGCCCGACCTGAAGCCGCTGAAGGCGCCCGCGCTCTAGCTTCGGGCACACCGCCGTGCCGATCGGCCCTGACGCCGTGGCGGTCGCACTCGGCTCGGTCGTTCATATCATCCAGATCGCACTGACGCCGGTCTTCCTGCTGTCCGGCGTGGCGACGCTGCTCAACGTGTTCTCGACCCGGCTCGGCCGGGTAGCGGATCAGGTCGACGCCACGTCAAAGCTGCTGGAGAATGCCGATGCGACGACGGCGGCGGTGCTGGCCTCGCGTCTTGCGACCCTGCACCGCCGGTCGGTGGCGCTCGACATTGCCGTCGTGCTCGGCGCGGCTGCCGGCGCGTTGACTTGCGCGACCGTGCTGGCGTTGTTCATCGGCGAGGCCGGCGGCCCGGCGGTCGCGGCAATGCTCTACGCGGGCTTCGGCCTCGCGATCGCCTGCACCTTGGTGTCGATCGGCGCCTTCGCCTGGGAGATGATGGTGGCGAGCAAATGGGTGCGCGCCGAGGTCGTTGCCGGCCGCCAGCGCGCGGAACCGGAGTGAGGGGGCTACCCGGCCGCCTTCATGTTGTCGTAGCGGCCCATCGGCACGATTTCGGCGATGACGCCGTCGGGCGAGCGGTACTTGATCGGCACCTCGCCGGGCTTCGAGAGGATTTTGCCGCCATTGGCCGCGACCTTGGCGGCGAATGCTTCGTGGTCCTCGACCTCGATGCCGAAATGGTGGATCGCCGGGCCGGGGCCGACGAGCTTCGCCTCCTCGTCGTCCTCGCTGTCGTAGATCATCAGCGCGAGGTCGATACTGCCGTCGCTCATGTGCCGCGAGATGTGCCCGCGCGAGCGCCCGGTGCGCACCTGTTTGAAGCCGTAGACATTCTCGTAGAACTTGGTCGCCGCCTCGAGGTCGGTGACCTTGAGGGCGATGTGGTTGATCCGGGCCATGCTGTCCTCCGTCGGAATGTCAGTTTACCTCGCCGCCAGGAACCGATCGACGCCGTCGCCGCCGCTGTCACGGCGCAGCGCGCCCTGGCCTTCGAGATAGTGCAGATGCGCCAATGCCTCGCCGAGCGCGAAGCCCATCTGATGGCGGTCGAGTTGGCGGCGGAACAGCACCGGCAGCAGGTCGGCGGCGCTCGATGGCCGGGTGCAGGCGGCGATCACCTCGTCGCAGCGCGCGCCGTGATGTGCCGCCAGCTCGTCGATCCGCTCGTGTACGCCGTAAAACGGCAGATTGTGCGACGGCAGCACCAGAATGCCGGACGGCAATGCCGCACGCAGCTTCTTCAGCGAGGCGAGATAACGCGCCAGCGGGTCGCCATCGGGCTCCTGGGTCTGGACGCTGATGTTGGGCGAGATGCGCGGCAAGATTTGGTCGCCGGCAATCAGCACGCCTGCCTCGGCGCAATAGAGGCAGGCATGCTCCGGCGCGTGGCCTTCGCCGATGATGACGCGCCAGGTCTTTCCGCCGATCTCGATTTCCGAGCCTTCGCCGATGCGGTGATAGACGGGCGGCACCGCCGGCACACCACGGCGATAGCCGCCCTGGCGCTCGGCGAAGATCGTGCTGGCGTCGTCGTCGAGTCCGGCGCGGCGGGCGAAATCGCGGCGGAAGGACTCGGTCGCATCCCCCGATTCCTGCGCGTGCATGCGGGCGTGCAGCCATTCCTTCTCGGTCGTCCACAGCGGCGCGTCCCAGCGCTCGGAGAGCCAGGCGGCGAGGCCGATATGATCGGGGTGGTAATGGGTGACGACGATGCGCCGCACCGGCCGGCCGCCGAGCCGCTCGGCGAAGATGCGGTTCCACGCGTCGCGGGTCGCGTCGAGCGCGTAGCCGCAATCGACGATGGTCCAGCCCGGCCCGTCCTCCAGCAGCCACAAATTGATGTGATTGAGCGCGAAGGGCAGGGGCATGCGCAGCCAGTGGATGCCGGGCGCGATCTCGATCGTCTCGCCCGGCGCCGGCGGCGTCGCGACCGGGAATTCCAGGCTGCCATCCATGATTGTTCCCCGGCCACGAATTGACCCGCACCGTAAGTCCGTGCAAGACAAGGCGGCAAGCGATAAGCCTGCCGGGCAGGATTGCGCGGCAAGGCGTTACGGGGATGAGGGACAGACAGAATGCGTGATTTCAGCGTACCGGGCCGCTCGGCGGCCGTCGCGGCGAACGGCATGGTGGCGACTTCGGCGCCGCGCGCGACCCTCGCCGGGCTCGACGTGTTGCGCAGCGGCGGCAACGCGATGGACGCGGCGATCGCCGCGGTCGCGGTGCAGGGCGTGGTCGAGCCGCAAAGCACCGGCATCGGCGGCGATTGCTTCTGCCTTTATTCGCAGGGCGGCGCGCTGCCGGTCGCGCTCAACGGCTCGGGCCGCGCGCCCAAGGCGGCGAGCGCGCAATGGTACGCCGAACGGCAAATCCACCAGATCGCGACCCAGACCGCGCATGCGGTGACGTTGCCCGGTGCGGTCGATGCCTGGTGCGAGCTCAACGAGCGCTATGGCTCGAAGCCGCTGTCCGAGCTGCTCGAGCCGGCGGCGCAGGCGGCCGAGGAAGGTTATCTCGTCACCCCGCGCGTCGCCTGGGACTGGGAGCGCAACGCCTGGAAGCTGCAGGACCCGCATACCGCGAAGGTGATGTTGCCGGGCGGCAAGCCGCCGGTGGTCGGCGACCGGATGCGCAACCCGGCCCTCGCCGCGACGCTGCGCAAGATCGGCCGCGAGGGCCGCGCCGGCTTTTATGAAGGCTCGGTGATGGGCGACATCCTCAGCCGCCTCAAGGAACTGGGCGGGCTGCACGAGGAAGAAGATTTTGCCGCGCAGCGCTCCGAATGGGTCGAGCCGATCCACGCTGCGTATCGCGGCTACGAGGTCTATGAATGCCCGCCGAACGGCCAAGGCCTCGCGGCGCTGATGATCCTGCGCCAGCTCGAAGGCTTCGACATGGCCGGCGGGTCGCTCAGCGAGGCCGACCGCATCCACCTCTTCGCCGAGGCGACCAAGGCGGCGTATCACGTCCGCGACGAGCACATCGCCGATCCGGCGCAGGCCGAAATCGATGTCGCGCATTTCCTGTCGGATGCCTGGGCCAACGCGGCGCGGGCGAAAATCCGCATGGACCAGGCGATGCCGGGTCCCGATTGGAACGGCGGCACCGAACATACCGACACGGTCTATCTCTGCGCGGTCGATCGCGACGGCAATGCGGTGTCGTTTATCAACTCGCTGTTCTCATCGTTCGGCACCGGGATCATGGCGCCGGAAACCGGCGTACTGCTGCACAATCGGGGCACCAGCTTCCGCACCGACCCGAAGCATCCCAACGCGATCGCGCCGCACAAGCGGCCTTTCCACACGATCATCCCGGCGATGCTGGCGAAAAACGGCCGCTCGGTGATGCCGTACGGGGTCATGGGCGGGCAATACCAGGCGGTCGGCCACGCGCATATCGCGCACCAGATGCTCGATCGCGGGCTCGATCCGCAGCAGGCCGCCGAGACGCCGCGCAGCTTTGCCTTCCGCGGTCATTTGCGGGTGGAAGCGACAATCTCCGAGGCGGTGCGGGCCGATCTCGCGAAACGCGGCCACGAGGTCGATGTGATGAAAGTGCCGACCGGCGGCTGCCAGGCGATCTGGATCGACCACGAGCGCGGCGCGCTGATCGGCGGCTCGGAGCCGCGCAAGGATGGACTGGCGCTCGGGTATTAAGCTGGACGATTATCCCCACCCCAACCCTCCCCCGCTGGCGGGGGAGCGGGTTTGCCTGAGTTCGGCGCAGCTTCCTATCGCCGCGGAAAATGCTCAAACGCGGCGAG
>DASZLY010000492.1:0-4939 GCA_035552135.1 Allostellaceae bacterium
ACCGCGGTCCAGCCGTCACTCAGCACCTTCACCTCCCAGCGGCCGAGATTGATCATCGGCTCGACGGTGAAGAACATGCCTTCGAGCAGCACCGGCCCGTCCTCGGGCTTGCCGTAATGCAGGATCGACGGCGCGTCGTGAAACACCCGGCCGACACCGTGGCCGCAGAAATCGCGCACCGCCGAATAGCGGTGGCCCTCGGCGTAGCGCTGGACCGCGTGGCCGATCGCGCCGATATGCAGCCCCGGCTTGACCACGGCGATGCCGCGCATCATCGCCTCGTAGGTCACGTCGATCAGCTTCTTCGCCTTCAAGGGAACGCGCTCGCCGGCGAAATACATGCGGCTGGTGTCGCCGTGCCAGCCGTCGAGGATCACCGTCACGTCGATGTTGACGATGTCGCCTTCGATCAGCCGCCGGTCGCCCGGGATGCCGTGGCAGACGACATGGTTGATCGAGGTGCAGATCGATTTGGGAAAGCCGCGATAGCCGAGCGGGGCGGGGATCGCGTCGTTGCCGACGATGTATTCGTGGCACAGCCGGTCGAGCTCGCCGGTGGTGACGCCGGGTGCGACGAACGGCGTGATGTAATCGAGCGTCGCCGCCGCGAGGATGCCGGCCTTGCGCATCCCCTCGAACGCCGCGGCGCCGTGGATCTTGATCGAGCCGGCGCGGGCGATCGCCTCGCGGCTCGTATCCACGCCCATCGTCACGTCTTGCTGCATCGACCCAACGCTCTGCGAGTTCCGTCATCAATATCGGTTGTCGGGCGGCTCGCGGCAATCCCGCGATCGCCGCAACGCATCATGCGAGCGCGGCGATTGTGCCGGGACGCGGCTTTGCCTATGAAGATGAAGGGCGCGATCGACAATAGCGGGCAGCGACGATGGCGAGCGCGCCGAAGACCTATACCGCCTGCATCCTCATCATCGGCAACGAGATCCTGTCGGGGCGGGTGCAGGACGAGAATGTGACGTTCCTCGCCAAGGGGCTGAACGAGGTCGGCATCCGCCTCAAGGAGGTGCGCGTCATCCCCGACGATTCCGACACGATCGTCGGCACGGTCAACGAGGTGCGCCGCGCCTTCGACTATGTCTTCACCACCGGCGGGATCGGCCCGACGCATGACGACATCACCGCGCAATGCATCGCCGAAGCATTCGCGGTGAAGCTCCATCTGCATCCCGAGGCGCGGCGGCTCCTCGAAGGGCACTACCCGGCGGGCGCGGTCAACGAGGCGCGGATGCGCATGGCGTATGTGCCGGAAGGGGCGGTGCTGCTGCCCAATCCGATCTCGCGCGCGCCCGGCTTCCGCGTCGACAATGTCTATGTCATGGCCGGCGTGCCGCAGATCATGCAGGCGACGTTCAACGAGCTGCGCCACCAGCTGCGCGGCGGCGCCAAGATGCTCAGCCGCTCGGTCAGCTGCGGCCTCGGCGAGGGCGTGCTGGCAAATGCGCTGGGCGAGCTGCAGGCGCGCTACGACGACCTCGAGATCGGCTCCTATCCCTACTTCCGCCGCGCCGATTTCGGCGTCACGCTGGTCATCCGCGGCACCGACCGGCCGCGCCTCCTGGCGGCGGCCGAGGAATTGAAGGCGCTGATCCTCGCGCTCGGCGGCGACCCGCACGAAGGCGCCAGCGAAGATTAGCGACGAGAGCGCTCGTGATTTAGGATCGCCGCGCGGCGGACGTGGCGAAATGGCAGACGCAGCAGACTTAAAATCTGCTCCTCGAATGAGGGTGAGGGTTCGAGTCCCTCCGTCCGCACCAGCCAAAGCTTGGTGCATCGTGGGCGATCCGGGGCGCCGGGCGGCCGTCTGGCAGGTCGCGCCGGTCTCGATTACGATGCAGTCGCGGCAGCGAATGGATGAGCCGCAATCAGGGGATGATGACGCATGCGGGTGAAATGGGTGCCGGTGATCGCGGCGGTGATATCGGTCGGTGTCGTTGGGGCTATGGGGTATTCGAGCTTTGCGCAGCAGCGCAATGCGGCTCCGCCGCCGGCGGCGGCAGCGGAAAAGAAGGCCGAGCCGCCCGCCGCGGCCGAGCCGCCCGGTCAGTCGCCCAAGATCAATCTGCAGCCCGGCGGCGGATGGGTCTCGCGCTGCGAGAGCCAATCGCGGGAAAAGCCCGTCGAATGCTTTATCGAGCAGAATGTCGTGGTGTCCAGCAGCGGCCAGCTGCTGGCGGCGGTGGCGGTCCGCGTGCCGGCCGAAACGCGCCAGCCGGCGATGACGATCCAGGTGCCGGTCGGACTCTATCTGCCGGGCGGACTCAATATTCAGGTCGATGAGGGCAAGCCGGAATCGCTCGCATTCCAGACCTGCGAGGTCAAGGGCTGCTATGCCCTGACGCCGGTCTCCAAGGAGCTGCTGGCGGCGATGAAGTCGGGCAAAATCTTCAAGGTCACGGTGCAGAACCTGAACAAGGAGAATATCGGCATCCCGCTCACCCTCGCCAATTTCTCCGAGGCCTACCAGAAGATCCAGTAAGCGCGCGGACACCGCCGCGGGTGCGCGGCGGTGGAACGGGTGCCGGCCAATCACCGTTTACCGGCAAGACTTTAGGTCGGCCGCATGCCGCGCATCCTGCTCGTCGAGGACGATACCGCCGTGCGTCTCGTCTTCGTCGAAATCCTCTTCGACGCCGGCTACGAGGTTGACGCCGCGCCTTCGTTTCGCGCCGGCGCGGCCATTCTTGAGAGCGCGCCGAGCTTCGCCCTGGTGATCACCGACGGGCGGTTCCCCGACGGCAATGGCTGGGCTCTCGCCGACAAGGCTAAGGCGCGCGGCATCCCGGCGCTGATCGTCACCGGGCACGGGCTCGATCTCGATCCGCAAAAATACCGCGTTCTTGCCAAGCCGGTCCGCCCGGCGGTGTTTCTCGCCGCGGTCGAGGCGGCGATGACCGATGGCCGCTGAGACCGGCCGCATGCGAAGCCGGATGCCAGGGCGCATGCCAGCGCGCATGCCAGGGCGCATGAACGTCCTGTTTGCCGTTGCAATCGTCGCGATCGCGACGCTGCCGGGGAGCGCGCGGGCGGCGCGGAGCTGGCTGTGGTGTGAGACCTCGCAGGCCTATTGGCCCTGGGTGCGGTCGTGCACGGTGCCGTGGCGCAGGGTCGATCCGCGCTCGGCCGCGCAGCAGCCTTATCCTGCGCAGCAGCGGAGCCCCTCGCAGCCGGCCGCGCCGCTGCGCGATCCCGGCGCCGGAGAAGACGGCGGGCAGGCGGCGGTTCCGCCGCAGAACTTCCCAGCGCGCGGCGACGATCTCGACGCCTGGTGCCGCGGGGTGACGACGGCGCTCAATGTCGCGCAATGTGGCGACGACGCGCTGCGCGCGCTGGCGATCGAGCGGTTGCACGCGTTCGACGAGGCGAGCGCACGGCTCGCCGGCGACCGCCGCAAGGTATTGGCCGCCGACCAGAACGGCTGGGCGATGGCTTACCCGCAGGGCTGCGGGCTGCCGCCCAATGTGCTGCCGGCGCTGCCGCTGGCGCCGTCCGTGAAGGCGTGCCTCCTGCGCGAGGGCAGGGCGCGTCTCGCCTATCTGCGCAATTACGGCGGCCCGGCAGCGACGGGCGCGACCGCGCCGGAGACGCCGGCTCCGGCGCCGTCGTCGCCACCGGTAGCGATACCGCCGGCTGCCGTGACGCCGCAGCCCGCCGCGGCATCGCCGCGAGCTAATCCGAGCAAGGAAACGCCGCCGGCGAATGGCGACACGGCAGGATCGCGCGAGACCGCGCCACCGGCCTCCCAGGCGCCGGCGGTGCCGCTGCCGCCGGCAATCGCAGCGCCCAAGCCAGCGAAACAGAACCCGGCGCGCGCCGATTTGGCCGGCCGCAGGCTGTCGCTGGCGGGCGTGCAGGGCGGCTTGACGATCGCCGCGGTCGCGGTCGCGGCGGCGGCCGTCTTGCTGTGGATTCTCGCCGCGCTGTGGCCCGGGCGCCGTCGCAGCTAAGGGACGGCGTGGAACTCGATGAAGAAGCGTACCGGGCCGAGCGGTTCGACCTCGTGCGGTTCCTCGGGCGCGACGATTGCCGGCGAAGCAGGGTCGAGCACGGTTTCCTCGGGGGGGTCGAGCCGGCGAAAGCGCAGTTGGCCCTCGGTGACCATGATGACGCCCCACACGCCGGCTTTAGTCTGATGGCGGCGGCGCAAGCCCTCGGGCAGCGTCGTCTCGGTGAAGACCGGGGTCTGCCGGTAGACGACGACGTCGGGCGGCAGCGGCTGGTTCACGGGCTACCGGCTCACGGCGCGGGGTTGCCGCGGCGCGGCAGGATGCGGATATCGGCGGGCTTGTAGAACAGCGCCAGCTTGAGGCTCTCGGCGATGCGTTGCGCCTTGAACTGGAACTGCGCCGCCGCTTCGGGGCCGAAGACCTCGCCCGTCGTCTCCTGCCAGAGCGCGAGCCAGCGTTCGAAGAACTCGGGCTCGATCGGCTGCTTCAAATGCGCCGCCATCGGATTGCCCTTGTAGCGGCCCGAGGTGAGCATTACCGACGACCAGAAATCGGACAATTTGGCGAGATGCTCATCCCAGTCCTCGACCGCCTCCTCGAACAGCGGCCCGATCAGCGAATCGCGCCGCGCCTTGCCATAAAAGCGGGTGACGAGCGCGGTGATGGCAGGCTCGGTGATCGCAACGGAGCCGGTCATGACATCCCTTGAGGGCCGGGTGCTGGGCGGCGAAGCAATGCCTCGCTGTGATCACATGGGCATGAGATTCCGCGAAATCCGAGCGGCATTGCGTCGCAGCCGGGCATGGGCTAGGCAGCAGCGATACGACTTTCCCTCTCCCGCAAGCCGGAGAGGGACTCTATTGGCGGATGTCGCCTCAGTTCAGCTTTTGCTTCAGCCGCTGCAGCACGACGGCGGCTTCGTGGCGGGCGGCGCCCTCGGGCGCGCGGGCGACGAAGTCCTCGATCGAGCTCACGGC
>DASZLY010000493.1:0-9920 GCA_035552135.1 Allostellaceae bacterium
ATTGCCGGCGAGCGTCTGACCATGGCGCCGGCGAAAATCCTCGCGGTCGATGACGAGCCCGATATCGAGCTGCTCATCACCCAGCGCTTTCGCCGCCAGATCCGCGACAAGGAGTTCGAGTTCCGCTTTGCCCGTCACGGCGAGGAAGCCTTGACGTTGCTCGCCGCCGAACCCGATGTAGACGTGATGCTGCTCGACATCAACATGCCGGTGATGGACGGACTGACCCTCTTGACCCGGCTGCGCGAGCAGCGCTGCGAGGTGCGCACGATCATGGTCTCGGCCTATGGCGACATGGTCAATCTGCGCACCGCGATGAACCGCGGCGCCTTCGATTTCGTCACCAAGCCGGTCGATTTCGGCGATCTCGAAATCACCGTGCGCAAGACGCTCGACGATATCGCCCGGCTGCGCGACATCGACCGCCAGCGCCAGGCGGCCGAGCGCGCGCGCACCAATCTTGCGCGCTATTTTTCCCCCCATTTCGCATCGATGCTGGCCGAGCGCGACGAGCCGCTCGGCGCGGTCAGGCGCCAGAACGTCGCCGTGCTGTTCGCCGATATCGTCGGCTTCACCCGCATGGCCGAAGCGATGGCGCCCGAGGCCGTCGTCACCATGCTGCGCCAGTTCCACGACCGCATGACCGCACAGATTTTCGCCTGCGGCGGCTCGGTCGAGAAATATATCGGCGACGAGATTTTCGCGGTGTTCGGCGTGCCCGAGCCGACCGCCGCCGACGCCGCCAATGCGCTCAGATGCGGCGGCATGATGCTGGCCGCGCTCGCCACCTGGAACACCGAGCGCGAGGCTGCCGGCGAGCCGCGCCTGGCGATTGGCATCGGGCTCAATAGCGGCCCCGCGGTGCTCGGCGATGTCGGCAGCGAGCACTCGCTGTCCTTTACGGTGATCGGCGACACGGTCAACACCGCGAGCCGGCTGCAAGGGCTGACGCGCACGCTGGAAACCCCGCTCGTCGCCGCCGACGCGGTGATCTGCGCGGTCGAGGCCGCGGCCGGCGACGATGCCGCGGCGCTCGTGGCGCGGCTCATCGACCGCGGCGAGCAGGCGCTGCGCGGCCGCAGCGGCGCGGTGCGCATCTGGACCTGGGGCGCCGAGGAGTAGGCCTCAGCTTCCCGGCTGCTTGTAGATTTCCGGAAAGAACAATTGCTGCCAGGAATCCGGGCTGTGCTTCACCCGGCCGATCTGGTGCAGGAAGGCGACGAGGCGCTGCATCCCCGCCGGCGCGATGACAAAGCCGGTATCGGGGTCGCCGAGCATGTCGGTCAGGTCTTCAAGCGGGATGTCGTTCTGCTTTTGCGTCAGGTCGTAGATTTCCGCCGCTGCGCCGCGCCCTGCCTTGATAAACCCGTCGGCCTCGGTGATCGCCCCGACCAGCGCGGCGCAGAGCGCCGGGTTGGCATCGCGGAACTGCCCGGTCGCCACGATGAGCGCGACGCTGTGCGGGCCGGCGATGTCGAACGAATCCATGACACGGTGGATCGCCGGGTCGCCGCGCTCGGCGTCGGCATAGGGCATGCGTGAGAAATCGGTGTCGAACCCGGATTTGCCGGAAAGGAGCGCGGTGGCGGCCTCCTCGCCGCCGCGCGCGACGGTCAGCGCGTCGAGCCGGTCGTAATGCTGGACGCCCCATTCGTCGGCGGCCGCCATCTCCAGCATCACCGCCGGCTGCGACACTTTGAGCGCCGGCAGCGCGATGCGGTCTTTCGGCGTGAAATCGCGGATCGTCGCGATCGCCGGGTTGCGGCTGAGGAGCTGGTAGGGCATCTGCGCCAGTGCCGCCAGCCCGCGAATTTCCTGCGGCGAGCCGCTGCGCTCGTCCCAGGCGAGGAGAAACCCGACCGGGTCGGTAGTCGCGACGATATCCGCCTGACCGTTGATGAGCCGGTCGAGCGGGTTGCTGCCGGCGGGGGTGAGCCATTGCACCGTGACGCCGCCGAGCCCGCGCGCCGCGGCCTGCTTTTCGATGAGATGATTGTGCGCCGCGACGATCAGCGGCAGCGCCGCGAGATCGCTCGGCGCCGCGATGCGCAGCGTCGCGACATCGGCCGCCGCGGGGCTCGCCCGCGCGGCGAGGCCGAGCCACAGCGCGGCACCTATCGCGGCTGCCCGTCTCACGGCTGATCGTCGGCTCATGCTGCGGGTCGCGCCTCGCGCTGTCCTGAGACAAGGGGCGAGTATATGCTGGCCGCAGCCTATCGAGGGGGAGGACATGATGCCCGGGCTGCTCGACGGCAAATCGGCTCTGGTCACCGGAGGTGGCGGCGGGATCGGCCGCGCCACCGCGCTCGCCATGGCGCGCGAGGGCGCGCGGGTCGCGGTCGCGGATTACGCCGCGGACGCGGCGGCGGAAACCGTGGCGATGGTCAATGCCGCCGGCGGCCAGGCCATCACCCTGACCGGCGACGTCACCAACGCCGACGACGTCAAGGCGATGCTCGACGATACGCTCATCGCTTATGGCCGGCTCGACTGCGCCTTCAACAATGCCGGAATCGCGCCATACCAGGTCGACGCCAGCGGCAAGAAGACGGCGGAATGGGGCGAGGAATCGTTCGACCGCATGATCGCGGTCAACCTCAAGGGCGTGTGGCTGTGCATGCGCGCCGAAATCCGCCAAATGCTGACGCAAAAGGCGATGGGGAAAGCGGGCGGATCGATCGTCAACACCGGCTCGATCGCGGGGCTGATCGGTCTCGTCACCTCGTCGGCCTATGTCGCCGCCAAGCACGGCGTGCTCGGCCTGACCAAGACCGCGGCGCTGGAATATGCCGACGACGCGATCCGGGTGAACGCGGTCTGTCCCGGCTTCGTCAAGACGCGGATGACCGAGGACGCGATGCGCCGGCGCGGCGAGCGGATCATTGCGCAGACCCCGATGGGACGCATGGGCGAGCCCGGCGAAATCGCCGAGATGGTCGTGTGGCTGTGCTCGGACCGCGCGAGCTTTGTCACCGGCGCCTGCTACAATGTCGATGGCGGCTGGATGGCGGTTTAGGGGTTGCCACCATCTTCCAGACGCGTGGCCTCGCGTTCCAGCTTGTCGAGCGTTGAGTTCCATCCCTGCGGTGCGCCGGCCACCATCCAGGCCTTCGACAAGTCGATCAGCGTATAGGTCTGCACCACGTCGAGCCGCGTTCCGCCCGGCGCGTCGACGAAATCGACCTCGGTATAAGCGCGGAACAGCGGTGCGCCGGCGCTGTCGTCGACCCGCATGTCGATGACCAGCCGGGTGTTCGGGACGATCTCGACAAATGTCCCGCACAGCCGGTGCTCCTCGCCGGCCGGCGAGCGCATGGTGAGCTCGAACGGGCCACCGACGCGCATCTCGACGTGCGCTTGCGGCACAATGTAGGTCTCGGGCGCGAACCAGCGCTTGATATGCTCGGCCTCGCTCCACGCTTTGAACACGGTCTCGCGCCGCGCATGCAATACGCGCGACAGCTTCAGCGGTGGCAGCGGCGACGCCGCATCGTCCGGTTTCGCATCACGCGCCTGAGTCATTGCCGTCTCCTTCGCTATCGATGGTTTTGAGATATTCGTCCAGCCGGTCGAGGCGTTCTTCCCACTCGGCCCGCCGGGCGGTGATCCACTGTTCGATCCGGCGGAGCGCCTGTGATTCGATCGCGCAGGTGCGCACGCGCCCGACCTTTTCCGAGCGAACCAGGCCCGCCGCCTCCAGCACGCCGAGATGCTGCATCGCCGCCGGCAGTGACATGGGCAACGGCCGCGCCAGCTCCATGACCGGCGCTGGACCTTTGGTCAGCCGCTCGACCATCGCCCGCCGCGCCGGATCGGCGAGGGCGTGGAACATCTGATCGAGGTCGGTCTGTTGGTTAAGCATATGCCTAACTATCATCGACAAATCACTTAAGCAAGTGGTTTAGTATCTGTGCGCGAAATTTCTCTGCGATCGCCGCCGGGTGACAAGGCGCTGCACGCGAGCTAGAAACCGCGGCAACGCAACGGGGAGGCGAGGCGATGCCGGGACGATCGGAAGGGCGGGTGGCGCTGGTCACCGGCGGGGCACGCGGGATCGGCGCGGCGACCGCCGAGCGGCTCGCCGAGGACGGCGCGGCGGTGGCGATCGCCGATCTCGACATTGCCGGCGCCGAAGCGACAGCGGCGCAGATCGCCGCGCGCTGCGGGGTCAAGACGATTGCGGTCAAGGCCAATGTCGCGGTCGCCGACGAGGTCGAGCGCATGGTCGGGGAGATCGCGCTGCGCTTGGGCTCGCTCGATATCCTCGTCAACAATGCCGGGATCACGCGCGACAATCTGGTCCACAAGATGAGCGACGACGATTGGGATGCGGTCGCGGGCACGCATCTGCGCGGGGCGTTTTTGTGCTCGCGCGCGGCGCAACGCGAAATGGTCAAGCGCAATTGGGGGCGGATCGTCAATCTGTCGTCGGTCTCGGCGCTGGGCAATCGCGGCCAGACCAACTATTCGACGGCCAAAGCGGGGCTGCAGGGCATGGCCAAGACCTTGGCGATCGAACTGGGCCGCTACGGGATCACCGCAAACGCGGTGGCGCCTGGCTTTATCGACAGCGAGATGACGCGGGCGACCGCGGTTCGCCTCGGCCGTGACCCCGAGGAATGGAAGGAAGAACGCGCCCGCGAAATTCCGGTGCGCCGCGCCGGCGTGCCGCGCGACGTCGCCAATTTGATCGCCTTCCTGTGCAGCGACGAGGCGTCGTTCGTCTCGGGCCAGGTGATCTACATCGCCGGCGGCCCGCGGGCGTGACGAGCACCGCCCGATACGACTTCCTCACCCTCGGCGAGACGCTGATCCGGCTGTCACCGCCGGGGGTGCAGAGGCTCGACCAGGCGCGGCTGTTCGAGGTCGGCGTCGGCGGCAGCGAGCTCAACGTCGCCTGCCTCCTGGCACGGCTCGGCCGGCGCGCCGCCTGGGTGTCGCGGCTGCCCGAGGGCCCGCTCGGCCGCATCGTCGATGGCGAGGCGCGGCGCCATGGCGTCGATATGAGCCTCGTCAAATGGGTCGAAGCGCGCCAAGGGCTGATGTTTTTCGAGGCCGGGCCGCCGCCGCGCAATGCGCGGGTAATCTACGACCGCAAGAATTCGGCGGCCGCGGGGATGGCGCTCGGCGACGCCGACTGGCAAATCCTCGTCGCCGCGAGCCGGCGGGTGCATCTGTCGGGCATCACCCCGGCGCTGAGCGAAAACTGCAAGGCGCTGGTGCTCGAAGTCGCCGCGCTCGCCGGGCGCGCCGGCACGAAGCTGTCCTACGACCTCAACTACCGCGCGACGCTGACCACGCCGCGCGAGGCGCAGGCGGTGCTGGCGGCGGTGGCGCCGCATCTCGAGCTTTTCATCGTCGCCGAGCGCGACGCGCAGCATGTGCTCGGCTTTAGCGAGGCCGGCGAGCGGCTTGCCGAGGCGGTCGCCGCACGCTATGGCGTGCCGCTCGTCGCGCTGACCCGGCCGCCCGCCGCTGATACCGGCGACCTCGTTCTCGCCCGCGGCAGGCTCTACGAGGCGCCGCGCTATCCGGTCGAGATCGTCGACCGGATCGGCGCCGGCGATTCATTTGTCGGCGGGCTGATTCACGGGCTGCTGGATGTCGAAGCCGGCGGCGACCTTGAGCGTGCGGTCCGGCTCGCGGCCTATGCGGCGGCGATTGGCTTGGCGACGCCGGGCGACATCAACTATTTCGGCGCAGAGGACCTGGCCGCGTTCGAGGCGGACGTGACGGGGCGGCTGGTTCGCTAGCGGCGAGACCCAATCCGGCATCTGCCGGTACCACAGCGCCGCGCTTTCGGCCGGCGAGATCGCCAATGCCTCGGCGACGAGCTGCTGCAATTCAGCGACGCGAAACGGCTTTTGCAGCGTCGCATCGGCACCGAGCGCGAGCGCTGCCTTGAGATAGAACCCGTCATCGCCGGCATCGCCGCCCGACATCGCGATGACCCGGATCGCCGGTTCGAGCCGGCGCAGCGCGCGCATCGTCTCGATCCCCTCCATGCGCGGCATCACGATGTCGGTGATCACCAGGTCGAAACGGTTGGGCTGAAATTTGCCGAGCGCGTCCTCGCCGTCCTCGGCTGTCGTGATCGCATGTCCCACGCGCCGCAATACCCCGGCGATCGAGCCGCGAACCAGTTCCTCGTCGTCGACCACCAGAATGCGAGCCATCGGAAGTGCCTCGCGTGGATCATAACAATTACAACTTGAACTAGATTTTATTCAAATGATTATCGTAATAGAGATCAATGGTAAAAATTGTAACGGCGGTAACCAGCGCGTGATTTGCGCCGAAATCGCTCAACCAGCGTGGTCGAGCGCGTAGCCGACCGAGCGGACGGTCCGCACGAGGTCGCGGCAACCGTCGATATTGAGCGCCTTGCGCAGGCGGCGGATATGGACATCGACCGTGCGCATCTCGACTTCGGCGTGCGGGCCCCAGACCCGGTCAAGCAGGTGCTCGCGCGAGAACACCCGGCCCGGATGCAGGAGGAAATGGTGCAGGAGGCGGAATTCGGTCGGGCCGAGATGCACCGCTCGCCCGGCGCGCGACACGCGATGTGCGGCGAGGTCCATCGCGACATCGGCGTATTCCAGCGTGTCGTCCCCGGCGCTCGGCTGGGCGCGGCGGATCACCGCGCGCAGCCGCGCCACCAGCTCGCTCGGGCTGAACGGCTTGACGATGTAGTCGTCGGCGCCGCTGTCGAGCCCGCGCACCCGGTCGGCTTCCTCGCCGCGCGCGGTCAACAGGATGATCGGCAGCGAGCGGCTCGCCGGCGAGCGGCGGATCTGCCGGCAAACCTCGAGCCCTGAAACGAGCGGCAGCATCCAGTCGAGCAGCACCGCGTCGGGTTTGTTCTCGGCAATCTGCAGCAGCGCTTCCTCTCCGTCGCCCGCCGAGCAGACCGCAAACCCTTCCTTTTCGAGATTGTAGCGCAGCAGCATGACGAGCGGCGCCTCGTCCTCGACGATCAGGACCGTGGGCTTCATGGCTGCCCCCGCTACCGGCCGACCGCCCGGTCGGGAGCGACGACTTCGAGGCTCGATTTGTCGCCCTTCGGCCGGACTTCGGTGAGCGGCGTGCCGTGCACCAGAAAATAGAGCTTCTCGGCGATGTTGGTGGCGTGGTCGCCGATGCGCTCGATATTCTTCGCCATGAACAAAAGATGCGTGCAGGCGCCGATGTTGCGCGGATCCTCCATCATGTAGGTGAGGAACTCGCGGAACAGGCTCGAATACATCTCGTCGAGCTCTTCGTCGCGGCGCCACACGTCGAGCGCCTTGTCCGCGTCGCGCTCGACATAGGCGTCGATTACGTCCTTGACCAGCGCCAGCGCCAGCGTGCCCATGCGCGGCAGCGCGTGCACCGGCTGGATCGGCGGGGTTTGCGACAGCGCGATCGAGCGCTTGGCGACATTGGCGGCGTAGTCGCAGATGCGTTCGAGATCGCTGGCGATCTTGAGCGCGGCGAAAATCTCGCGCAGGTCGCGCGCCATCGGCTGGCGCAGCGCCAACAGGCGGATCGCCAGATTGTCGAGCTCGCGCTCCAAATCGTCGACCTTGGCATCGCCCTCGACGACTTGCGCGGCGAGCGCGCTGTCGCGCTTGGCGACGGCCTCGATGGCGGCGGCGAGCTGGCTTTCCGCGAGCCCGCCCATCTCGACGATCATGTTGCTGAGCTTGGAGAGCTCCTCGTCGTAGCTCTTGATGATGTGTTCCGCAGGCATCGTCGCTGCTCCCCTCAACCCTCTGGCCTCAGCCGAAGCGGCCGGTGATGTAGTCCTCGGTGCGCTTTACCCGGGGGGTGGTAAAGATCCGTTCGGTCACGTCGAATTCGATCAGTTCGCCCAGGTACATGAAGGCGGTGAAGTCGGAGCTGCGCGCCGCCTGCTGCATGTTGTGCGTGACGATGGCGATGCAATAATCGCTCTTCAACTCGGCGATCAGCTCCTCGATGCGCTGGGTCGAGATCGGATCGAGCGCCGACGCAGGCTCGTCGAGCAGCAGGATTTCCGGGCGCACCGCGATCGCCCGGGCGATGCACAGGCGCTGCTGCTGGCCGCCCGACAGGCCGAGCCCGCTCTGCCGCAGCTTGTCCTTCACCTCGTCCCACAAAGCGGCGCGGCGCAGCGCCGACTCGACGCGGTCGTCGAGCTCGGATTTCGGCAGCTTCTCGTAAAGCTTGATGCCGAACGCGACGTTGTCGTGGATCGACATCGGGAACGGCGTCGGCTTCTGGAACACCATGCCGATCTTGGCGCGCACCATGTTGAGGTCGAGCCCGGGCGACAGGATGTTGACGCCGTCGACGACCACCTCGCCGGTCGCAGTCTGGTTCGGATAAAGCTCGTAGATGCGGTTGAGGATGCGCAGCAAGGTCGACTTGCCGCAGCCCGACGGGCCGATGAACGCGGTCACCCGCCGGTCCTGCAGCACGAGGTTGATGTTCTTCAGCGCTTCGAACTTGCCGTAGCGAAACCCGACATTGCGGATCTGCACCTTGACGGGAAACGGCGTTACCGTGGCGCTGACATCGGCGGGGGCCGGCGTCAGCGCCGGCGGGGGAGGATTGGTTGCCAAGGACACACTCATTTTTCAAGGCCGCTCCATGACGCGAAGATACGCGCGCCGATATTGAGCACCAGGATCGCCGCCGTGATCAGTAGCGCGCCGGCCCAAGCCAGCGCCTGCCAATCGGCGTAGGGGCTCATCGCGAACTGGAAGATCACCACCGGCAAATTCGCCATCGGCGCGTTGAGGTCGGTGCTCCCGAACTGGTTGTTGAGCGCGGTGAAGAGGAGCGGCGCGGTCTCGCCCGAGATGCGCGCCACCGCCAGCAGCACGCCGGTCAGCATGCCCTGCACCGCCGCGCGGTAGGTGACGGTGACGACGATCTTCCATTTCGGTGCGCCAAGCGCCGCGGCCGCTTCACGCAGCGCGTTCGGCACCAGGTTGAGCATGTCCTCGGTGGTGCGCACGATGACCGGGATCATGATGATCGCCAGCGCTACCGAGCCGGCCCAGGCCGAGAAATGACCCAGCGGCACGACGAGGATCGCGTAAACGAAAAGCCCGATGATGATCGACGGCGCCGAGAGCAAAATGTCGTTGATGAAGCGCACGAACTCGCCCAATCGCTTGCTGTGCGCATATTCGGCGAGGAAGGTGCCGGCGAGGATGCCGGTCGGCGTGCCGATCGCCGTGGCGATAAAGGTCATCGCCAGGCTGCCGAAGATCGCATTGCTCAGCCCGCCGGCGCTGCCCGGCGGCGGGGTCGCCTTGGTGAACAGCGTCAGGCTCAGCGCGCCGACGCCGTTGACGAGCAGCGTTCCCAAGACGAAGACGAGGAACAACAGTCCGAACGCGGTCGCCGCGAGCGACAGGCCGACGACCGTGTAGTTCGCCGCGCGGCGTCGGGCATAAATCTGCATCACGCCGAGGCCCCGGCGCCCTTTTGCAGGCGGATCAGCATCAGCTTTGCCGCCGCCAGCACGATAAAGGTGATGAGGAACAGAATGAAGCCCAGCGCGATCAACGACGACTGGTAGATGTCGCCGACCGCTTCGGTGAATTCGTTGGCGAGCGCCGCCGAGATCGTCGTGCCCGGCTGCAGGATCGAGGCATGGATGTGGTGCGAGTTGCCGATGACGAAGGTCACCGCCATGGTTTCGCCAAGCGCCCGGCCGAGGCCCAAAAGGATGCCGCCGACCACGCCGATGCGTGTATAGGGCAGCACCACGCGCCACACCACCTCGGTCGTGGTGCAGCCGATGCCATAGGCGCTTTCCTTCAGCATCGCCGGCACGGTCTCGAACACGTCGCGCATCACCGAGGCGATGAACGGCAGCACCATGATCGACAGGATGAAGCCGGCGGTGAGCACGCCGATGCCGAGCGGCGGGCCGGCGAACAAGA
>DASZLY010000494.1:0-1556 GCA_035552135.1 Allostellaceae bacterium
GGACGGTCGAGGCCGAGCCGGATCGCGCGCCAGCCGAGCGCGGGATTTTCCTCGATCACGGTTTCCATATAGGGCAGCGCCTTGTCGCCGCCGATGTCGAGGGTGCGGAACGTCACCGGCTTGTGGCCCGCGGCATCCAGCACCGTGCGGTACAGCGCGAGCTGGTCGGAAGTGCGCGGCAGGCTCTGGCCGACCATGAATTGCAGCTCGGTCCGAAACAGCCCGATGCCGGCGCTGCCGGTGTCGTCGATATGCGGCAGGTCGATCGCAAGGCCGGCATTGATCATCAACTCGATCGGCTGGCCGTCCCTGGTGATGCAGGGCTTTTCGCGCAACGTCGCGTATTGCGCCTGCCGACGGGCGCGGAATCGCACCCGTTCGGCATAGGCCGATTCGATCTCCGCCGACGGGCGGACATAGATTTCGCCCGAGGTGCCGTCGACGATGATGGCGTCGCCAGGGTCGGCAATGCCGGGCGCGTTCGGCACCTCGCCGACCGCGGGAATGCCGAGCGCGCGCGCCACGATCGAGACATGGGAATTGGCGGTGCCTTCCTCCAGCACCAGTCCGCGCAGGCGCTTGCGGTCGTAGTCGAGCAGCGCCGCCGGCCCCATCGCGCGCGCGATCAGGATGGCGTTGTCGGGCAATTGTTCGCGCGACGGCGCGTGATCCTGCCCGACCAATTGCCGCATCAACCTGTGACCCAGGTCTTCGAGGTCGTGCAGGCGGTCGCGCAGATAGGGATCGGTAGACCGCAGCATGCGGGCGCGGGTATCGGATTGCACGCGTTCGACGGCGGCTTCCGCGGTCAGGCCGGTGGCGACCGCCTCGTGCAGCTTGTGCGACCAGCCATGGTCGTTGGCGAACATCCGGTAGGCTTCCAGCACGTCGCGGTGCTCGCCACCGTCGGCAACGTCGCCGCGCTCCAGCATGCGGTCGAGGTCGGCGCGCAATTTGGTCAGCGCCGCGTCGAGCCGCTTGATTTCCTTGGGCAGGTCCTCGGCAATGTAATTGGTGATGACGACGCGCGGCTCGTGCAGCACCACATGGCCGAGCGCGATGCCGTCGGACAGGATCGCGCCGGTCTTGTGCAGCGAGTGCCGCGCGGCGGGTTCGGCGCCGGGTTGCGCCAGCGCCGACAATTCGCCCGAGGCGATCATCTCCGCCACCACCATCGCGGTGGTCTGCAGCGCCTCGACCTCTTCCTCGACGTAGGTGCGCTTGGCGCGGTTCTGCACCACCAGCACACCGAGCGTATTGCCGGCGCGCAGGATCGGAACGCCGAGGAAGGAGTGGTAGATTTCTTCGCCGGTCTCCGGGCGGAAAGAGAACGCCGGATGGCTTTGCGCGTCGTTGAGGTTGAGCGGCGTCGCTTCGCTCGCCACCAGGCCGACGAGGCCTTCATGCGCGCTCAACACGGTGCGGTGAACGGCGTCGCGGTTAAGGCCTTCGGTGGCGTAGAGCTCGAGCGTGTTGTCGACGCGCAGCACATAGGTCGAGCAGACCTCGGCCACCATATTGGCCGCGATCAGCACCACGATCTTGTCCAGGCGCTC
>DASZLY010000495.1:0-3823 GCA_035552135.1 Allostellaceae bacterium
GGCCGCCGGCAGCGGCACGGGCTCGGGGTCTGCGTCAACGCTCGGCACCGGCGCAGCCAGCGCTGGCGGCGGCTCGACCGGCGCCGCGCTCGGCACCGGCGGATCGTCGGCCGGGACCGGCAAGAGCGGCAGCGGCTCTGCGTCGACCCTTGGCGCGGGTGCCGCCTCTGCGGGTCACGGGACCAGCAATACGGCGCTGGGCACCGGCGGCTCCTCGGCAGGCAGCGGCCGTTTCGGTTCGGGGCAATCGAACCCCAATCGCTCGACCACCAGCGGCACGCCGGCCAATCCCACTCCGGGCGAAGGCCTTGGAACCGCCAACTCTGCGGCCGGCAAGCACGGCATGAGGGGGCGTGAGAACGCTCGCGAGCACCAACTCGATCGCGACCGCGACATGGGCCGCTAATCGGCGTCGAGAGTGCGCGGCCCGGGAATTCCCGGGCCGCGCCTTTCCTTTTTTTCTGAAAACAGGTTCTGCAATGCGCGCAACCACAACACTAGCCCTTCTCGGGCTTTGCGCTGCGATCGGCTGGCCGCAAGCCTCCTTCGCCGAGCACAAAACTGCTGGCAACCCCAACGGATGCAAAATCGTCGAGCGCAAGGGCGGGGCGCCGTCGGGGTCGCTGAGCAGTTCGGTGACGGCGGGCGGCGGCCATGTCAGCGCTTCGACCAGCGGCGGCAACGGCGTCACCGTCTATTCCAACAATGGCGGCGGCAACAGCGTCGCCACCGCCGGCACCACCGGCGGCGGCGCGTCGACAATGGTCACCAGCGGCAATGGCGACTGCACGATCTACGTCGATCCCGGCCAGCGACAAGGACAACGATGATGCGGATCAATAGCTTGATTTCTGCGGCGATGATCGCCGCGGCGGCGGGCCTGTCCGCGGCGAACGCCGCGCCGCCCGCCGGGATGGGCACGTCTGCCGCCGGCGGAACCGGCGGCAGCGCCGCGGCGGGAGGCACCTCCGCCTCGACCCTGGGGCTCGGCGCGACGACGACCGGCCCGACCGGAACGAATTCCGCGATCGGCACCGGCGGCAGCGCCGCCGGCGGCACCAGGGACACGACGCAAAGCCGCGTCAACGGCAATGCCGACAATCTGCACGGCATGTCGAAGGCGCGCGCCCAGGACCGCGGCGATTGGAGCCGCTCGATGACCCAGGTCCGCGATCACAAGGGCGACGTGACCTCGCGCACCCGCTCCATGTCGCACGAACCCGGCGGGCCGCCGTCGAAATCGACGAGCACGATCGATACCGGCCAGTAGAAGCCGGCGCGCGTGGCAAGGCGGCGGCGCACGACCACCGCCGCCTGCTCGCTAATTCACGAAGCGCCTCAATTCACGAAACGATAGAGCTTCGCGGCGTTGTCGCAGATGATCTTCTGCTTCACCGCCGCCGGCAGGTGGCCCAGCTCCTTCTCGATATATTCCTGCGAATCCGGGTAGATGCCGTCGGGGTGGGGGAAGTCCGAGCCCCACATGATGTTGTCCTCGCCCAGTTCCTCGATCAGCTTCACCCCGACCGGATCGGACTGGTAGGTCGCATAGCACTGGCGCTTCCAGTACTCCGAGGGCTTCATCGTCAGGTCGAGCTCCTTGAACTGGTCCTCCCATTCCGCGTCCATGCGGTCGAGGATGTAGGGGATCCAGCCCGTCCCGGCCTCGCCGATCACCATCTTCATTTGCGGCCGGTGGTGCAGCACCCCGGCGAAGATCATCGACATCAGCACATCGGCCATATGCATCTGGAAGCTGGTGATGCTGGCGGCGCGGGCGGCCAAGAGCGTCTTGCCGGTGAGCTTGGAGAAATCGCGGCCCGGCCCGCCGATCGTGTGGAAGTGCACCGGCAGCCCGCTCGCGGCGATGGCGTCCCATACCGGGTCCCACCAGGGATCCCAGAGCGGCGTCATGTCGTGCCGGCGCGCCACCTCGAGGCCGCGCACGTTGCCGCGCTTGGCGACACGCTCGACCTCGGCCACCGCCGCGTCGCGGTCATGGTTGGGGATGTTGGCGAGCCCGCCATAGCGGTCCGGCTGCTTCGAGCAGAAATCGGCGAGCCAGTCATTGTAGATGCGCAGCATCGCGCCGGCCGCCTCGTCGTCATTCAGCCGGTTGGTGGCGCCCAAGATGCCGTAGAGGATTTCCGCCTGGATGCCGTCGCGATCCTGGTCCTTGAGCCGCAGATTGGGGTCGGTGAGGCGGCGGATTTTCTGCTGCTCAGGGTCGAAGAGCCCGGTCGAGGCCATGCGGTCCGAGCGGTGGATCTTGCCCGGCTGGTACGGCCGCCCGGCCGAGCCCATCCCGGCATCGAGCCCGAAGGACGAGCCGTTCTTGGTCACCCATTCGCGACCGCGCGGGCCTTCGGTGACAAAGGGCATGCGCTCCTTGAGCGCGGCCGGCGCATTCGCAGTGAAGAGGTCGGGCGGCAGCCAGATCAGATCGACATGGCAATCGGCCGAGATCACTTTGTACTGCATCGCCGTTCCTCCGAATTCGTCTGCGCGAGCGTAACGCGCCCATCAGGCGCTGCCTACCCTCACCCGACCATCGCTACGCGATGGCCACCCTCTCCCGCAAGCGGGAGAGGGGATGAAACGCTCCGACTTTGAAACCCCTCGCCCGCTTGCGGGAGAGGGTGGCGCGCGCCGCAAGCTGCGAGACGGGTGCGGGTCAGCCCTTGAGGAGCAGCTGGGTCAGCTCTTCCGGCAGCGACAGCATCGGATAATGGCCGGTGTCGAGCGCGTGGAACGGCGCGTTGAGCTTTTCGGCGGTGCGGCGCTGATGCGCCTCGCCGGGGTTTTGCGCACCCTTGCACCAGATGACGCTGGCCTCCCACGGCATTTCCCAGAACTTGTCGAGCTTGACGCCATTTTCGTAGCAGCCGATCGGGTGCTGGGTGTAGCGCTCCAGCGCCCATCCCTTCATCGCCGGGTCGAGGTCGGCGAACAAGCGGTTGGCGGCATCCTCGCGCGACGGGCCGGCGGTAATGCCGCTCGCCTGCGCGGTCGAACGCTTGACGATATCCCGGATCTTCTCGCCGTTAAGCAGCGCCAGCGCATCGACAAAGACGAGGCGCCCGATCCGGTCGGGGATCAGCTCGGCGACGCGGCAGGCAACCATCCCGCCCGAACTGGTGCCGACCAGCACGACGTTCTGCAGGTCTTCGTAAAAGATCAGCTGCGCGACCTCGTCGGCCTGGCTCTCGGTGTCGATGCCGGCGCGCACCTGGCTGGCGCGTTCGCCACAGCCGTCGAGCGTCGGCGTATACGCTTCGTGGCCCAGGGCGCGCAGCCGTTGCGCCACCGGCTTCCATATCCAGCCGCCCTGATACGAGCCGTGGATGAGGACGAAAGTTGCCATGTGTGTCTCTCCTGGATCGCGGGCGTCGCGCCCGCATGTGTTGCGCGAAAGGCGGCCGGGACGGCCGCGGCCCGGTTAGCCTCCGCCGGTCACGTCGATGGTGACGCCGGTGACGAAATCGGCGTCCCCCGACGCCAGAAAGCAGATGACGCGCGCCTGGTCCGCCGCCTCGGCGACGCGGCGCAGCGGCGTCTTGTCGATCTCGCGCGCCTGGTCTTCCTGGCTGCGCCGTTCCCAATGCGGGCGGATGCGCTCGGTCAGCGTGACCGAGGGCGCGATCGCGTTGATGTTGATGCCGTGGGGGCCGAGCTCGTAGCAGAGCTTTTTGGTGAAGGCGATGATGCCGCCCTTGGCCGCGGCATAGGCCGCGGACGACGATACGCTGCGGCCGCGCCCGGCGATCGAGGCGAGGTTGACGATCTTGCCGCTCCGCTGCCGCTTCATCACCGGCACGACGGC
>DASZLY010000496.1:0-1907 GCA_035552135.1 Allostellaceae bacterium
GATGACGTCGTTCTGGGTGTAGCCGCCGTCGACGCCGAGCGTGTGCAGCTCCATGACCTCGCGGGCGTAATTCTCGTTGATGCCGGTGAGGTTGCCCTTGGCACCGGGGCTGCCGGGCTCGGTGTTGAGCTGGTTGTCGAGATAGAACAGCATCGTCGGCGAATGCGCGGTCGCCTGCAGCAAATCGCGAAAATGGCCGAGCGCGTAAGGCCGGATCGCGTCTTCCTCGTAGCGGCCGACCCACAGATGGTCGAGCCCCTTGCCGGCGAAGACGTTGAAATGGTTGTACCAGAAATCGACCATCACCTCCTGCAGCTGGCGCCGGCTGTAGAGCGCGCGCCAGACCCGCGCGTCCTGCGCCTGCTGGACGATGATTCGCGCGCGCTGGCGGCGCGCCTTTTGTTCCTCCGGCGTCGGTTTCACCCCGCCATTCATCGCCGGCAGGATCGGCCCGTATTCGCCGAAAAGCTGCGCCGGGTTGAGCCGCAGCGTGTCGAGCCCCGCGAGCTTTTCACCGACGAGCGGGTTTTCGGCAATCCGGCCGGGATGCAGCTGCTCGTCGATATAGCGGTCGGTGCCGATGTCTTTGACGTGCGCGACATCGGCCGGGGTCGGTCCGAACGCCGTGCGGTTGAGGATGTGGAGCACCTGCTGGTCGGAGGCGGGGTCGGCGAGGGCCGCAGCCGGCGCGGCCAGGGCGACGACGCAAAGGGCCGCGAGAAAACGCGAGGATCGGGTCGCCATGGCGGGCCGCCGGACTGGGGTCGGTGGAAATTCTATCACGATACGCGGCGCGCCATCCCCGGGTTCATGCCCGGCGCTCGGACGAAAAGATTGGCCGCGCCGCGATCTGTCCCACATCATCCGGGCGATGGAGTCGATGGCCCGGATCGCAGAACTTTTCCCCGAGACGCCGGGCGGCGCGACGCCGCTGCGGGCGTTCGATTGGACCGGCGCCGGGGTGGCGCAGCCCTATGTGATCTTCGTCACCGGGCGTTGCGGCAGCACGCTGTTGACGCATCTCATCGCCGCGAGCGGACTGGCCGGCAACCCGGACGAATTCTTCAACGAAGAGCGCATCGGCGAGCTCGCGGCCGAATGCGGCACCGGCGATTTCGCCGCCTATTTCGCCGAGGTGGTGCGGCGCAGCGTCAGCAACCGCCGGTTCGGCTTCGAGATCGACCCGTTCCGCTTCGAGCAGCTGCGCGAGCTCGTCTCGTTTGCCGACCTGTTCCCGCCGCGCCGCACCGTCTTCTTCTGGATGACGCGGCGTGACGTCGTCGGCCAGGGCTGGTCCTATGCGATGGCGAAAAAGACCGGGCTGTGGCACCGCTTCGCCGACGGCAGCGAGAAGCGCCTGCCGGCGGCGGGAGGCGAGGCGCCGAGCGATGCCGAATGGTGGCGCGAGATCATCCTGGTGCTGCAGGGCGAGCGGATCATGGAGGATTTTTTCGCCGCCGCGCGCATCACTCCCTACCGGCTCGATTACGAGATGCTGGTTACCGACCGGCGGCGCGCCGTTGTCGGCGTGCTGCAGGCGCTGTCCTGCGGTCCCGACGAGATCGCCCGCCATCTCGCCGCGCCCGCCGACCATACCGAGCGCCACCGCTATGACGGCTGGCACCACGCGATGATTGTGTTCTGCGACCGCTACCGCACGCAGCTGCGCTACATCGACCGCCACCGCGCCGATGTCGACATCGACTCGCTGCGGCAGGAGCTCAGCACCCGCTTCGCGCTGGGGGTGTGACGCAGGCTGCTTATGCCGCCGGGAGCCCAAGCAGCCGCCGGGCCAGCACCAGATGCGGCTTGTCGATCATCTTGCCGTCGAGCGCCAGCGTGCCGGCATCGGGGTTGGCGGCGAATGCCGCGACGACCCGCTCGGCCCATTCGCGCTCGGCCGCGCT
>DASZLY010000497.1:0-3488 GCA_035552135.1 Allostellaceae bacterium
TCTCCCCTTGCGTCGCTCATTACGTCGTCGCGGGGGAGTTTGACCGGTCGCGGCCTCGGGGCCAACAAATTGTGAGCGCCGGGGACATGGCTTGGCGATCCGCGGCGCGCGTAGCGCCTTGAGCGGGCGCGCCGGCCGTCCATAAGATGACGACCATCAAAAGCGGCCCCCCGATTTGATCGGGAGGGCTACGAATAGTTTCCGCTTATTCGTGGAGGCGGCGGCGTCCGCGCGAAGACGTGGACCCCGGGGGAGGCGCGTAAACTTACTGCATCATCCTAGTGAAGCCGCCGAAAACCTGCGCGCGGTCAGCGTGGCAGCGGATGCGGCTGGGTGTGGATATGCTCGGAGCGCACCCCCATGCCGACGATCCGTGCCGGGATACGCTGCAGGAATGGGAAGGTGTTGAACAGCTTGATCGCCCAGGGCGCCTTGACCGGCTGGTCCGACCGCAGCACCTTGTCGATCACGTTTTGCTGCATCGTCGTCTGGATCTTCTGGATCACCTTCATCGGGAAAGTGCGGCGGCTCTGCACCTTGTCGAGCAGCTCGGCGGTGACCCGGCCCTCGCGCAGCGGCACCGCGAGGATGTTGGCGGCGGCGATCGCATCCTGCACCGCGAGGTTCACCCCGACTCCGCCGATCGGCGACATCGCGTGCGCCGCGTCGCCGATGCAGATGAGGCCGGGGCGCCACCAGCGCGTCAGCCGGTCGACCGCCACGGTCAACAGGCTGATCTTGTCCCAGCCTTCGAGCTCGGCGACCCGGTCGTCGAGGAACGGGGCGAGGCGGACGATCTCGGCGCGCAACGCCTCGATCCCGCGTGCCTTGATTTCGTCATAGCCGCCTTTGCGGATGACGAAGGCGCATTGCCAGTAGTCGCCGCGGTTGAGCATGACGAAGATGCGGCCGAAATTGATGTAGCCGCCGGTCTGCTCGGGATCGCCGGGCTTGCGCGACAGGCGCATCCACAGCACGTCCATCGGCGCGCCGAGGTTCTCGACCTGAAAGCCGGCGCGCTCGCGCACGATGGAGTGCCGCCCGTCGGCGCCCACCGTCAGGCCGGCGCGGAACTCGATCGGCCCATCCGGGCCGTTGGCCTTGAGCCCGACGACCCGCTCATTTCCCGCGGCGCCCTCGACGACGATATCGGTCGCGTCGGTCTCCATGTGGAGATTGAAACCGGGATAGCGCTTGCCGTGCTCGGCGAGGAAGTTGAGGAAATCCCATTGCGGCATCAGCGCGATGAACTTGCAGACCGTCGGCAGGTGGGTGAAGTCGGCGATGTAGATTTCGGTGTCGCCGACGAGGCCGCGCAACCGGCGGACTTCATCGTGCGGCACCTTGAGGAACTCGTCGAGCAGGCCGAGCTCGTGCATCACCTGCAAGGTCGACGGATGGATCGTGTCGCCGCGGAAATCGCGGAAGAAATCCTTGTGCTTCTCCAGCACCGCGACCGAGACCCCGGCGCGCGCCAGCAGAAAGCCGAGCATCACCCCCGCCGGCCCGCCGCCGGCGATGCAGCACGTCGTCCGGATCGGCGCATCGGTCATCGGCAAAATCCATCTTTATGCACAGGCCGCAGGGATGGCTCGAATTTTTTGCAAGCGCGGCGGGGACAAAAACTCACCGGTGTCGTATAAATAAACCGGGTGGGAGATTTCGTCGCAAACGGAGCCTAACATGTTTCGTACCATCACCAAGTCGGGCTGGTTCCGGCGCGCTCTGATGGCGGTTGCGCTGGTCGGCACGGGCGCGCTGACCATGGGCGCGACGGCTGGCGCCGCGCACGCGCAGTATTATTATCCGGGCTACGGGTACTACCCGTACTCCTATGCCAATCCGTACTACGCCTATTACCCGTATTACAATTACCCGTACTATTACGGCTATGGCTGGCCGGTCGGGGCCACCCTCGGCTGGGGCCGGGGCTGGCACGGCGGCGGCGGCTGGCATGGCGGCGGCGGGCACGGCGGTGGCGGGCACGGCGGCGGCGGGCACCACCACTAAATCCCGCAAGCGCCGCTCGATCACGGCGGCGATTCTTCCGGGCAACACCGCAGACCCGGCCGGTCGGTTCCCTCCGACCGGCCGGTTTCGTTTCGCCACCGGGCCGGTCGGTTCCCTCCGACCGGCCGGTTTCGTTTCGCCGCCGGGCCGGGCGGCGGATGCCGTGCGGCCGGTTTCCGTTTTGCCCGGCGGGGATTATACAGGGCGCTCGCCCCGACGCTGGACGCCGCGATGCTTGACCCTGCGCTTCTCGCCGCCCGCCTCGACCTCGTGCTCGACGACGCGACGATCCCCGAGCTGCCGAACCACTATCGCGGCAAGGTGCGCGACAATTACGACCTGCCCGATGGGCGGCGGATCATCGTCGCCAGCGACCGGCTGTCGGCCTTCGACCGCAGCATCGCCGCCATTCCCTGCAAGGGTCAGGTCCTGACCCAGACCGCGCGGTTCTGGTTCGACGAGACTGCCGCGATCTGTCCGAACCACGTCATCGAATACCCCGATCCGAACGTGCTGGTCTGCCGCCGGCTCGACATCCTGCCGGTCGAGATCGTCGTGCGCGATTATCTCGCCGGCACCACCTCGACCTCGGTGTGGTCGATGTACAAGGCGGGGCGGCGCGAGATTTACGGCCTGCGCTTTCCCGATGGGCTGCGGGAAAACCAGAAGCTGCCGCAGACCATCCTCACGCCGACCACCAAGGCGCAGATCGGCGAGCACGACGCGCCGGTCACCCCGGCCGAGATCGTCGCGCGCGGCCTCCTCAGCGCGGCGCAATGGGAGGCGGTGTCGCACCTCGCGCTGACGCTGTTCGCGCGCGGCCGCGAGTTCGCCGCCGCGCGCGGCCTCATCCTCGTCGACACCAAATACGAGTTCGGCCTCGACCGTGACGGCAACATCATCCTTGCCGACGAAATCCACACTCCCGACAGCAGCCGCTACTGGTTCGCCGCGAGCTACCCGGCGCGCTTCGCGGCCGGCGAGCCGCCCGAGGCGTTCGACAAGGACGTGCTGCGCCGCTGGGTCGCCGCGCGCTGCGATCCCTATCGCGACGCGATCCCGCCGATCCCGCCGCTGGTCATCGGCGAAACCGCCGCCGTCTATATCGACGCCTACGAGCGCATCACCGGCGAGAGCTTCACCGTGCCGCCGCCAGGCGAGAACGTGCTCGACCGCATCCGCCAGAATCTGGCGGGGTATTTCGTCTAGCGAAAAGTGCGATCAATGATTACGTTGATTGCGCAATTCTAGGATTATGAAGCATGAGCAGCATCACAATCCGCAAGCTCGATCCATCGGTAAAAGAGCGCCTGCGCATCCGCGCCGCCGGACACGGTCGCTCGATGGAGGCCGAGGCGCGCGATATTCTCAAGGATGCGCTCTGGGGGGCCGATGCCGAGGGAGCCAAGGAGAGGACGGGAGCCGATTTAGCCGCCGCCATTCGAGCCCGATTTGCGCCCTTCGGAGAAGTCGAACTT
>DASZLY010000498.1:0-6383 GCA_035552135.1 Allostellaceae bacterium
GGGCGCCGGGGAACTGATGCGCCTGCTGTTGCAGGGCGGCTTGACCACCTCCGATGCGGTAACCGGGATCGCCGGCCGCGGCATCGGCCTCGATGTCGTACGTTCTGCCGTCGAGCGGCTTCGCGGAACCATCACGCTGGAGACCGAACCCGGCAGGGGCACGCGCTTTGAACTGATGGTGCCGCTGTCGCTGGCGTCGATCGATGCGCTGGTCGTCGAGGCTGCCGGGATCGAGGCGGTGGTGCCGCTCGACGCGGTGCGCGGTACCCTGCTGCTTGGCGCTGACGCGGTATCGCATGCAGCCGGCGAGGCGACCACAGTCTATGACGAACGAGCGATCCCGTTCCTGTGGCTGCCACGGGTGCTCGGCGGCCGGGCTTTGTCGTCCTCCGCACGGAAATGGCCGGCGGTGGTCGTTGCTTCGCCCGCGGGGTTGGCGGCCGTCGGGGTCGACCGCCTGCTCGGCATTGCCCGCGCCGTTGTGCGTCCACTTCCCGAGCTTGCCCCAGCAGCATCGGTCATCGCCGGCGCTGCCCTCGACGCCGAAGGCAACCCTCGACTCGTCCTTGACCCCGAAGCCCTTCTCGCCGAAGCGCAGCGGGATGCTGCCGCCGCGCCCGAACTCGAACCGACGCGGCACCCGGTACTCGTCATCGACGATTCGCTCACCACCCGAATGCTCGAGCAAAGTATTCTGGAATCAGCTGGTTACGAGGTCGATCTTGCGACGTCGGCTGAAGAAGGGCTGGAGATGGCCGGCCGCCGTCGCTACGCGCTGTTTCTCGTCGATGTCGAGATGCCGTGCATGGACGGTTTCGGCTTTATCGAGCATGTCCGCGCCGCTCCAGCGCTGCATGACATTCCGGCGGTGCTGGTGACCTCGCGGGCGACGCCCGAGGATCGCCGGCGGGGACGCGATGTCGGCGCGCGCGGCTATGTCGTCAAGGGCGAGTTCGACCAGGCGGCGCTGCTGGCGATGATCCGAAGCCTGGTCGGGCGATGAGACGGATCCGCGTCCTCGTCGTGGAAGACTCGCTGACCGTGCGCCGGCGCATTTGCGAGGTGCTGGCGGCCGACCCTGAGATCGAACTGGCCGGCGAAGCCGCCGATGGCAAGGAAGCGATCGAGCTTTGCCGCGACCGGCGGCCCGACATCGTGACGATGGACATGATCCTGCCGGTGATGAGCGGTCTGGCGGCGACCGAGTACATCATGGCGCACTGCCCCACCCCGATCCTCGTGGTGTCGTCGTCCTTCAATCGCGGCGAGCTGTTCAAGACCTACGATGCGCTTGCCGCCGGCGCGGTCGATGTACTCGAAAAACCGACCGGGATGGAGCCGGAAGGCGTGTGGGAGCGCAACCTTCTGGCGCAGATAAAGCTGGTCTCGAAAATCCGCGTCATTACCCATCCGCGGCTGCGGCTGGCCGGCCTCGGGCAGCCAGCGGCCCCGGCGCCTGATCCGGCGCGCGGGCCGGAACGCTCGGCTTCGGTGCTCGCCATCGGCGCCTCGACCGGCGGCCCGGGCGCCATTGTCGAGGTGCTGCACGGTTTGCCGGCCGCGTTCCGGCAACCGATCCTGCTGGTCCTCCACATTAGCGAGCCTTTCGGCATCGCCTTTGCCGAGTGGCTCGACGGCCAGACCGCGCGGCGCGTCAGCTATGCGCGAGACGGAGAGACCGTCGCAAGCATCGCCGGCAAAGTGGCGATGGCGCCGCCCGGACGGCACCTCGTCGTTCGTGAGGGAAGATTACGGCTGACCGACGATCCGGAACGGCATTCCTGCCGCCCGTCGGTCGATGCGCTGTTCGAGTCGGTTGCCCGGGAATACAGCCGCGCCGCGACAGGCGTGCTGCTGACCGGCATGGGAAAGGACGGCGCCGCAGGGCTGCTCGCGATCCGCCGCGCGGGCGGACTGACGATCGCGCAGGACGAAGCAAGCTCGGTCGTCTACGGCATGCCGCGCGAGGCCGTCTTGTTGGGCGCGGCCGAGCGGGTCGTTCCGCTCAAGGAAATCGGCTCGGCCCTCGGAACGCTGGTCACGGTAAAATTCGAGGAGCGGTGATGAGCGGCTCGGTATTGATTGTCGACGACAGCCTCACCGTCAGGATGAGCCTGCTCGAGACCCTGGGTGCGGCCGGCCTTGAGGCTGCCGCTTGCGGCACTATCGCCGAGGGGCGTGCGGCCCTTGCCAGCGGCGGCTTCGGCCTCGTCATTCTCGACGTTCTGCTGCCCGATGGCGACGGTATCGAACTGATTCGGGAAATCCGCGACGACCCGGCGACGAACGATCTGCCGGTCATGCTGCTGTCGACCGAGGCGGAGGTGGCCGATCGCGTTCGCGGCTTGCGTACCGGCGCCGACGACTATGTCGGCAAGCCTTATGAGCCCGCTTATCTTGTTGCTCGGGCGCGCGATCTGCTGCGCGGCGATGACGCCGCGGGGGAGGGGTCAACAATCCTGGTGATCGACGACAGCCCGACCTACCGTGCCGCGCTCGATCAAGCATTGCAGGCGGCCGGCTTCGGAGTCGTCACCGCGGGCAATGGCGAAGAAGGCTTGCGGATAGCCGCTGAGTGGCGGCCGGCCGCGATTGTCATCGACGGGGTGCTGCCCGGCGCCGACGGGGCTACGATCATCCGCCGGATTCGTCTGGATGCGGCACTGCGCGGCACGCCGTGCCTGTTGCTGACCGCCTCGGAAGACGACGGCGCGGAAATCCGCGCGCTCGAATCGGGGGCCGATGCCTTCGTCCGCAAGGAGCAAGACATCGGCATCGTCCTCGCCCGGCTGATGGCAATGCTACGCAGCGCCGGCACCCAAATCGACCGCCGATCCGCCGCCAGCCTGCATGCGCCCAAGCGCATCCTCGCCGTCGACGACAGCGAGACCTATCTCCAGGCCATCGCCGGATGGTTGAGAGGTGTCGGCTACGAGATGGTGTTGGCGCGCTCGGGCGAGGAGGCCCTCGATTTGCTGGCGGTCCAGCTGGTGGATTGCGTCCTGCTTGATCTGATGATGCCCGGGATCGGTGGCGAAGAAACATGCCGGCGCGTTAAATCCGTGCCGGCAACGCGCGACACCCCGGTCATCATGCTGACGGCGCTGGAAGACCGCGCCGCGATGATCCGCGGGCTTGGCGTCGGCGCCGACGACTACATCGCCAAGTCAAGCGATTTCGAGGTCCTTTGCGCGCGGGTGCTTGCCCAGATGCGCCGCAAGCAGTTCGAGGACGAAAACCGCCAGATCCGTGAACAGCTCCTGCACAATGAACTGGAGGCAGCCGAGGCCCGCACCGCGCGCGAGGTGGCCGAGGCGCGCGCCGCGCTGGTCGAAGAGCTGGAGCACAAGAACCGCGAGCTCGAGGCCTTCAGCTACTCCGTGTCGCACGATCTGCGCGCGCCGCTGCGCAGCATCCACGGATTCAGCCAGGCATTGCTGGAGGACTACAACGATGCGCTGCCGGCGCGAGCGCAGAACTATCTGCGCCGGGTCTGCGGCGCGGCCGAGCGCATGGGCACACTGATCGACGATCTGTTGCAGCTCTCGCAGATGGGGCGTGCACCAATGCAGGCCGAGCGCGTCGATCTGGGGGCGATTGCGCAGGCGATCGTCGGCGCCTTGCGGCGGGGTGAGCCCGATCGCGCTGTCGATGTCGCAATCGCCGATGGGCTCGTCGTCGAGGGTGACCCCGGCCTGTTGCGTGCGTTGCTGGCAAACCTGCTCGGTAACGCCTGGAAGTTCACCGCGAAGACCGCGGCTCCAATGATCGAATTCGCCGCCGAGCGTGATGTAGGAGGCGTGACAGTATACACGATCCGCGATAACGGCGCCGGGTTCGATATGGCCTATGCCGAGCGGCTATTCGCGCCGTTTCAGCGGCTGCATACGCCCGCCGAGTTTCCCGGCACCGGCATTGGCCTCGCCACCGTGCAACGGATTGTCGATCGCCACGGGGGCCGCGTCTGGGCCCGAGGCGAAATCGGCAAAGGCGCGGCGTTCTCGTGGACCTTGGGCACCCGTTTCAGCGGGAACAAGCCATGATTAGCGCCGAGCCGACGCTGTTGCTGGTCGAGGACAATCCCGACGATATCGAGCTGACGCGCCGCGCTTTCGCTCGCAGCAACATCCTTAGCCGGATCGTGGTCGCCCAGGACGGTGAAGAGGCGCTCGATTACCTGTTCGGTGTCGGTGTCCATGCCGGGCGCGATCCGTTCGACCTGCCGCATGTCGTGCTGCTAGACCTCAAATTGCCCAAGATCAGCGGTCTGGACGTGCTGCGCCGGATCCGCGCGGAAGAAGCGACGCGGCACCTGCCGGTGATCATCCTTACCACCAGCCGCGAGGAGCGTGACATCTTCAGCAGCTACGATCTCGGGGCTAACAGCTATGTCCGCAAGCCGGTCGATTTCGCGCAATTCGTCGAGGCGGCACGCACACTCGGGTTCTATTGGCTGGCGCTGAATGAACGCCCACCCGCGTCGGATCGCCGGCCATGACGACTCCGCTGCGCGTCCTGATCGTCGAAGATAGCGAAGACGATGCCGAACTGCTGCTGCGCAATCTGTGTCGCGGCGGGTTTGACCCGGTCCACGAGCGCGTCGAGACGCCGGGGACGATGAGGGCGGCGCTGGAGCGGCCCTGGGATGTCATCATCTCCGATTGGGCGATGCCGCATTTCAGCGCCGAGGCGGCGCTCGCGGTGCTGAAGGATACCAACGTCGACCTGCCGTTCATCATCGTTTCGGGCACGGTCGGCGAAGAGGCGGCGGTCACGGCGATGCTTGCCGGGGCGCACGACTTCATGGCCAAGGGCCGGACGCCGCGGCTCATTCCGGCGATCCACCGCGAAATGCGCGAGGCGGCGGGTCGCGCCGAGCGGCGCATCATCGAGCATCAGTTGCGCCAAACTCAAAAAATGGAGGCGATGGGCCAGCTCACCGGGGGCATCGCGCACGATTTCAACAACCTTCTCGGGGTCATCGTCGCCAATGCCGACCTCCTGCTCGATCTGGTAAACGGCGATGCACAGCAGGCCGAACTGGCAAATGAAATTCTCGCCAGCGGGATGCATGGTGCCGAACTGACGCACCGGCTGCTGGCTTTTGCCCGCCAACAGCCGTTGTCGCCGCAAATCATCGCACTGAATGAGCATCTGCCGCGGATTATCACGATACTCGGGCGAACGCTCGGCGAAACAATTTCGGTTACAACACTCCCGGCCGAAGCGCTGTGGGAGACGCGGGTCGACCCGTCGCAAATCGAAGATGCGTTGCTCAACCTGGCAATCAACGCGCGCGACGCGATGCCCAGCGGTGGCGTCCTGACGATCGAGACGGCCAACACACAGCTCGACGAACACTATGCCGAGCTGCATCCGGAGGTCAGTTCCGGCGATTACGTGATGCTGGCCATGACCGATACCGGGACCGGCATGGCGCCCGAGATCATCGAGCGGGTATTGGAGCCGTTCTTCACGACCAAGGAGTTCGGCAAGGGGACCGGGCTCGGCCTCAGCATGGTCTATGGCTTTGCCAAGCAATCGGGGGGGCATCTGAGCATCTACAGCGAAGTCGGGGTCGGGACGACGATCCGTCTCTATCTGCCGCGCGCTTATGGGGAAGCTCCTGCGGAGCCGGCTGCGGCGGAGCCCGGGCGGGCGCTGCCAACGAGCGGCGAGAGGATTCTGCTCGTCGACGATAACGCGGCGCTGCGGCGCGTGACGCTGCGGCGGTTGACGGGGCTTGGTTATCGCGTTGAGGAGGCGGAGGACGGCCCCGCAGCGCTGGCACTGCTGGATGCCGGCAACCGCTTCGATCTGCTGTTCACCGATATCGGGCTGCCGGGCGGGATCAATGGCTTCGAGCTGGCCACTCGGGCACGCCAACGCCAATCCGACCTTAACGTGTTGTTCACCACCGGTTATGGCAATAACGAAGCGCAGAGCGGCCAGGAGGCGGGCAGCATGCAACACCTCATCCGCAAGCCCTACCGCAGCGACGAATTGGCGTCCGCTCTCCGCACTGCGCTCGCCGACGCAGTAATCGGCGAGCCGACTTGAGCACAACACCGCGCGAAAAGTGGTTCCTCGACACGTATCGAACTTATTGTTGCGCACCAAACCCCAAACCCTCGCGCCCTATCCGCGGGATCCTGAGGCTTCCCATCTGTTGCGGCGCTTCAAGCCGCATTCGGCCGCTTTCCCATTTGGCACCGACAACCTCGGACGCGACATGCTCTCACGAGTGATCCTCGGGGCACGCGGCGCACTGGAGGTGGCATTGCTGGTGGTTGCCGTCGCGGCAGCAATCGGGGTGCCGCTCGGGCTGGTCGCTGGCTACCGCCGCGGCTGGCTGTCGGAAACGATCACCACCAGGGCGCTGA
>DASZLY010000499.1:0-5342 GCA_035552135.1 Allostellaceae bacterium
TGCCGCGCTTTACCGCGGGGGCGCATATCGCGATCCGCGTCGCGCCGGGGCTGCTGCGCGACTATTCGCTGTGCAACGACCCGGCCGAGCGGCGGCGCTATTGCATTGCCGTGCTCAAGGAAAAGGTGGGCTACGGCTCGAACGCGTTGCACGAAAAGGCGCGGGTCGGCGATATCTACGAGGTATCGTGGCCGCGCAACCTCTTCCCACTGGTCGAGGAGGCCGAGCGGCACTGGATGATCGCCGGCGGTATCGGCATCACCCCGTTCATGGCGATGATCGCCGAGTTGAAGCGCCGCCGTGCCGATTTCCACCTGCACTACAGCAGCCGCGCGCCGGAACGCACCGCGTTCCGCGAGGAGCTGTCGACGCTCGCGGCGCTGGGCCGCGTCAGCTTTCATTATGACGGCGGTGACCCGGCGAAAGGGCTCGACATCGCGGCACTCCTCAAGGAGCCGTCGCCCGGCACGCATCTTTATTATTGCGGCCCCGTCGGGCTGATGGACGCGGTGGCGCGCGCGGCAACGCATTGGCCGCCGCGCACCGTGCATTGCGAATACTTCAAGGGGCCGGCGGCGGCGATCCCCGAGATGGTCGGCGAGGATCTGCCGTTTCGCGTCAAGCTCTCGCGGCGCGGCGGCGAATACGAGGTGCGCGCCGACGAGTCGATCGCCCGCGCGTTGCGGCGGCAAGGCGTCACGGTCGATACCTCCTGCGAGCTCGGCTATTGCGGCACCTGCATCACCCGCTACCTCTCGGGCGAGCCCGATTTCCGTGACCAGATCCTCCAGCCGGCCGACCGCCGGCGCTACGTGCTGACCTGCTGCACCCGCGCCAAAGGCGACGCCGCGCTGGAACTCGACCTGTAAGCGACAAGCAGTCGCACAGACGGGACATGAAGTGCCGCAAGCGGCGTTCGCGGTTCGAGCATTCCCGCTGAAGGCGAGTGTCTTGAACGTCATTTAGAAAAATAGAATAATCCTGCGACAAATTCACGCCTGATGCGCGCATTAAAAGATTGGGTCTGCAACTAACCGCCTCTGTGGCAATTTCGCGACAGTGAGGCGAATAATCGGTGGATAAAGGAACCGCCCCGTTCTCACCCTGTTGTTCAGGAGGGTCGAGGGGACAGTGCTTTAGGTTGATGCCTATAGATTTTGACCAATAGCTTATCGAGCACTGTTTCTCAGGACATCTATCGCGATAGTGTGGAGGGGGTTCAATGCGCTATACCGTGAACGCGGCCGCAGCGGGAGCGATTCTGCTGGCCTGGATTGCTCCGGCGGGAGCCCAAGCGCCGCCGGGCGTCATCGACTGGACCGGTCCCTATGTCGGCCTCAATGTCGGCCCGGAATGGAGTCGCCTGCCGGGCAGGGTGTCGGCCGGCGGGAGCGGGACCGGCCTTGCAAACCCCAACGGCGCCAACGTCACCGGCGGCGGCCAGGCCGGTTATAACTACCAGCTCAACAATTTCGTCCTCGGCGTCGAGGGCGACATCCGCGGCGGCGGCCCGTCGAACAGGACCTCGCTGCCGGGCGGCGCGGGCAGCATTCCCGCCGGCACGACGTTCAATTCCTCGTCGGACTGGAACGCTTCGCTGCGCGGCCGGGTTGGCTATGCCTGGAACCAGTTCCTGTTCTACGGCACCGGCGGCATCGCCTTCGCCAATGCCAATGTGGACGCGAATTACGGCGGGGGTGGCGGCCATGCGTCGAACTCGACGACGCTGATGGGCCCGACCTATGGCGGCGGCGTCGAGTACGCGGTGACGCCAAACGTCTCGGTCGGCGGCGAATACCGCTACACCGATTACGGGCACGACACGGTGCATCTCGGTAGCGTCGCGACCGGTGCTGGCACGACCGCGCCGGCGACCGGCCGCATCGGGCTGCAGGACAATACGCTGCTGCTCAAGGTCAACTACCGCTTTGGCGCAGCGCCGCCGCCCCCGCCGCCGGAAATGCCGGTGGCCGCGCCGGCACCCGCTCCGGCCGCCGCGCCGCGCGTATTTATCGTGTTCTTCGACTGGGACAAGGACACGATCACCCCGCAAGGCATGCAGATCGTCCAGCAGGCGGCCGACGCCTACAGATCGGGCGCGCCGGTGCAGATCCAGGTCACCGGCTACACCGATCGCTCGGGCTCGGCGGCCTACAACCAGCGGCTCTCCGAACGGCGCGCCAACAATGTCGCCCGCGCACTGGCCGGTCTCGGCGTGCCCCGGCAACAAATGGCCGTCTCCGGCCGCGGCGAAAACGACAACCGCGTGCCGACCGCCGCCGGCGTGCGCGAGCCGCAGAACCGCCGGGTCGAAATAACGGCGCCCTAAACCGGGTTCGAGGGTGGTGAGGGAGAGGGCGGTCTGCGGGCCGCCCTTTTTCTTGTGCCGTTTTCCTGGCGGCTCAAGCCTCCGCCAGGCTCTTCGATACCATCTCGAAAGTGTTGGCGCTGAGCCCCGTGGTGTCGTGGATGCGTTGCAACTGTGCCTGCATCAACGCCTGGCGCGCCGCATCGAAGCGGCGCCAGTTCCCCAGCGCCTGCACCATGCGCGCGGCGACCTGCGGGTTGCCGGGGTCGAGGGTCAGCACCTCGTCGGCGAGGAACGCATAGCCGGCGCCCGAGGCATCGTGAAAATAGAGCGGGTTCGCCTGAGCGAAGGTGCCAACCAGCGCGCGCAGCCGGTTCGGGTTGCTGCGGGTGAAGGCCGGATGCGCGATGAGCGCCGTCACCGCGGCGATCGTCCCGGGCAGCGACGAGCGCGCCTGCAGCGCGAACCATTTATCGACGACCAGCATGTCGTCCTGCCAGCGGTCGTAGAACGCCGCGAGAGCAGCGACGCGTTCCGGCCCGTCGATATCGGCGAGCACGACGAGCGCGGCCAGCACGTCGGTCATGTTCTGTTGCGCGTCGAACTGCGCCTTGGCGCGCCGCGCGCCGGCCGCCGGGTCGGCGGCGGCGAGATAGGCGAGGCACTGGTTGCGCAGTGCGCGGCGGCCGATCGACGCGCCGTCGGTCTGGTACGGGCCGTGACCTGCGAGCTCGCCATAAGCGCGGGCGAATTCCGCCGCGAGCGCCTTTGCGATCGCCGCGCGGGCATCCTCGCGCACCGCGTGGATCGCCTCGACATCGACCACCGCCATCTCATCGGCGAGGCTCAGCTCGCCCGGCAGCGCCAGCGCCTCGGCGGCGAAGGCCGGATCGCGCGCCGCACCGGCGAGGGTGTGGCGCATCGCGTCGACGAGATCGGCATCGAGCGGCGGCAATTTCGGGTCGCGGCGCCATTGCGCGACCCGCTGCAAGAGGATCGCGGTCGCCGCGCGCTGTCCGGCATCCCAACGCGCCACCGGGTCGGTGTCGTGGATCGCGAGGAATTTGAGCCGGTCGAGCGCGATGCCCTGCAGCTTGACCGGCGCCGAGAAGCCGCGCAGCAGCGACGGTACCGGCGGCGCCGCAACATCGACAAAGCGGAAGGTCTGCCGCGCCGCCCCGGCGACCACGAGGCGCGTGCCGTCCTGCGCCGCCGCCTCGCCCTCGAGCCGGGTCGGCATCTCGTCGCCGTTGGGGCCGATGAGGCCCATGCGGATCGGGATCGGCAGCGGCTGTTTCTCCGGCTGACCGGGGGTCGGCGGGGTCTTTTGCGAGACGGTCAGCTCGTAGCTCTTTGACGCCGCTTCGTAGCGGTCCTCGACGGTGATCTCGGGCGTCCCGGCCTGATGGTACCAGCGTGCGAACTCGGACAGATCGACGCCGCTCGCATCCTGCATCGCACTGACGAAATCGGGTATCGTCGCCGCCGAGTTGTCGTGGCGCGCGATGTAAAGGTCCATGCCCTTGCGGAAGCCGTCGGCGCCCAACAGCGTGTGCATCATGCGGATCAGTTCGGCGCCCTTGTTGTAGACCGTGGCGGTGTAGAAATTGTCGATCCGCAGATAGCTTTGCGGCTGCACCGGGTGCGCCAGCGGGCCGGCATCCTCGGGGAATTGCGCTGCCCGGAGCGCGCGGATATCGGCGATCCGGCACACTGCCGCGCTGCCCATATCGGCCGAGAATTGCTGGTCGCGGAATACGGTCAGCCCTTCCTTCAGCGACAATTGGAACCAGTCGCGGCAGGTGACGCGGTCGCCGGTCCAGTTGTGGAAATATTCATGGGCCACCACGCTTTCGATGCGGGCATAATCGTCATCGGTGGCGGTTTCAGGCGAGGCCAGCAGCACCTTGTCGTTGAAGATGTTGAGACCCTTGTTCTCCATGGCGCCCATGTTGAAGGCGCTGACCGCCACGATCATGAAGATGTCGAGATCGTATTCGCGGCCGTAATTCTCCTCGTCCCATTTCATGGCGCGCTTCAAGGCATCCATGGCATAGGCGGCGCGCGGCTCATTGCCATGCTCGACATAGATCGCCAGCTGGATGCTGCGGCCCGACATGGTGATGAAACGGTCCTGCAGGCCGCCGAGATCGCCGGCCACCAGGGCGAAAAGATAGGACGGCTTGGGGAAGGGATCGTGCCACAGGGCGAAATGCCGCCCGCCCTTCAGCGCGCCGCCGTCCAGCCTGTTGCCGTTGGAGAGCAGCACGGGATATTGCGCCCTGTCGGCTTCCAGCCGCACGGTGAAGACAGAAAGATTGTCGGGCCGGTCGAGAAACCAGGTGATGCGGCGAAAGCCTTCCGGCTCGCATTGGGTGCAGAACATGCCGCTCGACTGGTAAAGCCCTTCCAGCGCGGTGTTGGCGGCCGGCGCGATTTCGCAAACCGTCTCCAGCACAAAATGGTCCGGAACATGGGGGATGGTCAGGCTTTCGGCATCGAGGTTGTATGCGCCGGCATTCAGCGCACGGCCATCCAGGAGGATGGCAATGAGCTTCAGCTGTTCGCCATGGAGGACCAGGGGCGCGCCCTCTGTCTTGCGCGCGATCTCAAGCCGGGCGGAAACCCTGGTGGCCCCGGGATCGAGGGCAAAATCCAGCTTGACGGTTTCGATATGGAAATCGGGCGCCTTGTAATCGGCAAGACGGATGACGCGGGGTTCTTCGGTTCGCATGGCGGCCTCGAAACGGCCGCGGACACTAGCGGGAAACGGGCGGCGGTGCCTACTGGCTTGTCGCCCGGAATTGACGCAGGCGCGCCGCCCGCGCCGCGGTGGCGGGATGCGAACCCAGCCAGCTGGGGCCGCAAGAATCATGGGCGCACATTTTGCCCTCCATCGCTTCCAGCAGGTCGGCCAGACGCGAGGGGTCTGCGCCCATCCGGCGCAGCAGGCGCGCGGCATCGTCATCGGCCTCCTGTTCGAACGCCCGCGAGTAGGAGGCCTGCAGAAGGACGCCGGGCAACAGGGTCGCGA
>DASZLY010000500.1:0-4491 GCA_035552135.1 Allostellaceae bacterium
CCCGCGGGGGGCCTTCTTGCGTTCATCCCTGATGCATTTTTACTCCGGTGCGCCGATGCATTTTCTCTCCGGCGTTGACACGGGTCAGGAAAAGCCGGCGATAGAGCCGCGACAACACCATCACAGGCACAAAGAACCCCGACCGGCAGCTGACCCAGCGGGTTTGGTCGGCAGAGGGCCCGCCACCCGGCACGACACAATGCACATGGGGATGATGATGCAGGTTCTGTCCCCAAGTGTGCAGCACCGAGACCAGACCGATCTCGGCGCCGAGATGCTTGGGATCGGCGGCGTTGATGCGCAGCGTCTCGGCCGCTGTCGCGAACAGGATGGCGTAGACCTCCGCCTTGTTCTGGAAGGCGATCTCCGCGATCTCGGCCGGCACGGTGAAGACGACATGGAAGTACTCCACCGGCAACAGGTCGGCTTGCCGGTCTGCCAACCATTCGGCGCGCGCCAGCCCCTGGCACTTCGGGCAGTGCCGGTCGCGGCAGGAATTATAGGCGATGCGGATTCGGCCGCAGCCGTCGCATTGCTCGACGTGGCCGCCCAGGGTTGCCGATCGGCAGGCTTCGATAGCACCCATCACGCGCCGCTGAGCGAGGCTCAGATGGCCGGCATGGGTATTGCGGTAAGCAGCACCGTGATGGCGGAAGATATCCGCCACCTCCAGCGCGCCGCGCATGCGGGTTCAGCCCGGTGGCACCACCTCGAGATGCAACCCGTCGAGCGGGCTCGGCGTGCCGGCGATCAGGTTGGTGGCGACCCGGGTATAGACCGCAGTGGTCGCCAGCCGGCCATGGCCGAGCAGCACCTGGAGGATGCGGATGTCGGTTCCCGCTTCAAGCAGATGGGTGGCGAAGCTGTGGCGCAGGGTATGGACGGTGACCGGTTTGTCCAAGCCGGCCTGCCGCGCCGCCACACGGCATGCCGCCTGCAAGGTGGCGGTGCTGACCGGCCGGTCCCTGTCACGGCCGGGATAGCCAATGTGTCGGCTTGCCCAGGCGCCAATAGGCACGCAGGATCGCCAGCAGCGGCGGCGACAGCATGACGTAGCGGTCTTTGCCACCTTTGCCGTGTTCGACCCGGATGACCATCCGGTTGCTGTCGATGTCGGCGAGCTTGAGTGCGGCAACCTCGGACACCCGCAGCCCGGCGCCGTAGGCCGTGGTCAAGGCCACTCGGCTGCGCAGACCGGATACCGCTTGGAGAAAGCGCGTAATCTCCTCCGTGCTCAGCACCACCGGCAGCTTCTTGGGCTCCTTGGCGCTGACGATGCGATCAAACGCCTCCTGCCGGCCAAGCGTGACGCCGAAGAAGAAGCGCAGCGCGCACGACACTTGGTTGATGTGCGACCACGACATACCCAGGCCGGCCAAGTGGATCTGGTAGGCGCGGACCTCCTCTACCCCAAGCTGATCAGGCGATCGATCGAAAAACCGGCTGAACTTCGCCACCGCGTACACGTAGGATTGTTGGGTTGCTGGCGAGAGATTGCGAACCGTCATATCATCGATCAGCCGCCGACGCAGCGCGGTCATCTGGGCCATCACAGGGTCTCCTATCTGACGATTTGGGTTTGGACACCGCAATCCTGTCAGACAGGAGCTTCCTCAGCTGCCGCTCGCTCCTCTTGTCGCGTAGCGGCTTCGTTCAATGCGCACTCCAAGGTAACGCACGTATGTGGTATATTTGATACGCTCGGACTTAATGCTTGACGCAAATCAAAAAGAACGCCTATTTGCGGATTCCGATGATATCGGCCGGGCATTCCGATTGATGTCGGCCACCTGTTCCGATCGAAGTCGGCCGGCCGTTCCGATTGATGTCGGCCGGGGTGACGGAGCGCCCGCTGGGTGGGTGTGATCTCTCCATAACCCGTTAGGCTTGGTCAAGCGTCGACGGTTTTGGGCGCCTTCTGCTTGCGCAGACTGTCGCCCCTGAGCTGCAGGCGATGGGCGTTGTGGATGATCCGGTCGAGGATGGCGTCGGCGAGGGTCGGCTCGCCGATCAGGTCGTGCCAGCGGTCGACCGGGATCTGGCTGGTGATCAGGGTGGCGCCGCGGCCGTAGCGTTCTTCGACGATTTCCAGCATGTCGTGGCGTTGCTCGGCGCCCAGCGGCTCGAGGCCCCAATCGTCGAGGATCAGGAGCTTGACGCCGCCGAGCGCGCGCATCAGGCGGGGGTAGCGGCCGTCGCCGCGGGCGAGCGCGAGATCGCCGAACATGCGGGGCGCGCGCTGATAGAGCACCGAGCGATTGTCGCGGCAGGCTTTGTGGCCGAGGGCACAGGCCAGCCAGCTTTTGCCGACACCGGCCGGCCCTTCGATGATCAGGTTCTGCGCCTCCTCGATCCAGCGCCCGGCGGTCAAGGCCTGGAACAGCGCCCGGTCGAGGCCGCGGGCGGCACGGTAATCGACGTCTTCGACCGCCGCCTGGTGACGCAGCCGGGCGTAGCGCAGCCGTGCCCGCAGCCGCCGATCGTAGCGCTCGGTGGCTTCGCGATCGAGCAGGAGGGCGAGCCATTCGGCATGAGCGAGATCGGCGCTCTGTGGATTGGCCTCCAGCTCGGTGAAGGCGCGCGCCATGCCGGCGAGCCCGAGTTGGTGCATCTGGTCGAGTGTGGGGTGGGTCAGCACGATCAAGCCTCCTCAATGATAATAGCGGGAGCCGCGGATGTTGGGGTGGTCGGGGAGCAACTCGCCCTGCGCGGCTGGCCGGGGCGGTTGCCGATCGAGGCCGTGCTTGAGGATCGATTGAATGGAGCCGTAGGAGCGGGCGCCGATGTCGAGACCACGGTCGCAGGCCGCCTCCAGCCGGTCGGTGCCGTATTGCCGCGCCAGGCGCAGAATGCCGATGCAGGCGCGGTACCCCTGCTCGGGATGGGGCCGGCTCTCCAGGATCAGCGCGGCGAGCTTGGCGGCGCTCGGGCCAATCGCCGCCGCGTCGATGGCGATGCGCTCGATCGTCCATTCGGCGTAGCGCCGGTGCGCGCTCGGCATGTGCTCGGCGATCGTGGTGTGCCGGCCGCGGCCGGCGCCGCGCAGGTGCACCGCGACGCGCTCGCCCTTGCAGAACAGCTCGATGGTATGGGCGGTGATGCGTGCGTCGAGCTGCTGGCGGATCAGCCGATGCGGCACCGAGTAGTAATGCCCCTCGATATCGACGTGGTAGTCGAGCCCGACCCGACGCACTCGCCACTCGGCATATTCGTAGGGTTCGGCCGGCAACTCCTTCAACGCCGGGCGATCGAGTTCCAGGAACAGATCGCGCCGGCTGACGCCAAGACGGCGCATCGGCCGCGCGTTGAGATCGACGACCAACTCGGCGATCGCCTGGTTCAGCTCGGCGAGCGAGAAGAAGCGGCGGTTTCTGAGTCGCGCCAGTATCCAGCGCTCAACCACCAGTACGGCAACCTCGACCTTGGCCTTGTCGCGCGGCTTGCGCGGTCGTGCCGGAAGGATCGCCGTGCCGTAATGGGTCGCGAGGCCGAGATAGGTGCGGTTGATGCCGGGCTCGTACCAGTTCGCGCGATCGACCCCGACCCTCGGATTGTCGGGAACGAGCTGCGCCGGCACCCCGCCCATGAAGGCGAGCGCCCTGACATGCGCGCCGATCCAGTCCGGCAGCGTCTGGGTCCAGGTCGCCTCGGCATAGGTGTAGTTGGACGCGCCCATGGCGGCGACAAAGATCTGCGCCGCCCGGATCTCGCCGGTCCTGCCGTCAATCAGATCGACGGTCTGGCCGGCATAGTCGACGAAAATCCGCTCGCCGGCGGGATGGGCCTGGCGCATCGTCGGCGACAGTCGGCCTTCCCAGGCGCGGTACAGCTCGCACCAGCGGCTGTAGGCGTAACCGCCCGGCTCGCGCTGCCGGTACTCCTCCCACAGCAGCATCAGGGTGACCCCGGGCCGGCGCAGCTCGTGGTGGACATGGGCCCAATCGGGCTCGGTCTTGCGCCGAGCGCCTTGCTGGCTGCCGTGCCCGGCATACAGCATCGCCTCCAGTACGCGGTCGGTCAGCGTCGCCGGTAACGGCCAGTGCAGGCCCGTCGTCGCGACACGCTCCAAGGTCAGCGCCACCGTGCTGCGCGCAATGCTCAGCGATCGGGCGATCGCCCGGTCAGTCGCGCCGCATTCGTGCTTGAGGCGCAGCATCTCGCGTATTCGTCGCATCGACACTCTCTCGGCTGGCATCGGTCCCCCCGCTCGTCGTTGTCGCGACGAGCAGAGCGCCGAGCACTACCCAGCGGTCGAGCGCTTGCCACCCCTCTCGGCGGTGGCCGACTTCAAATCGGAATCAGTGGCCGACTTCATTCCGGAATCGGTGGCCGACTTCCCCCGGAATACGCACCCTTCGGGTAGAACGGCCGCAGACGCTCCACCAGCCGCGCCCACGGCACCACCCGCTCCATATCGGCCAGAAACTTGTCCCGCCGCGTCTGCTTCTTCTTGCCGGCGTATTCCGCCTGCGAAAAGCTCCCCTGCCGCTG
>DASZLY010000501.1:0-7367 GCA_035552135.1 Allostellaceae bacterium
GGAATTGCCGCCCTATGTGATCTTTCACGACGCAACGCTCATCGAAGTGGCGCGCCGCCGCCCGGGCTCGCTCGCCGCGCTCGCCGACATCCCCGGCATCGGCCGCAGCAAGCTCGACCGCTACGGCGTCGCCGTGCTCGCGGTGATAAGCGAGACTCCCATCCAGCTCATCTCGTCTTCAACGCTTCGAGGCTAGGATTTCTTCGTACTTGGCTCGGAATGCCTCTCTCAGCCGCTTAACCGCAAGGCGCTGGCGACCGCGTCGGCAGATATCATCAAGGAACTTCTGCCTGGAATATTTTGTGACAATCCGGCCCCTGCCGTTTCTAAGCGATTCCTCGGCCTCGTTGAGAGCGGCAATCAATTCCTTTCGTGTCGAACGGCGCTCGTACACGTGCGTTCACCCCGCCTTCAGCCGCTTCGCGGCCTCGACCGCGAAATAGGTCAGCACGCCGTCGGCGCCGGCGCGCTTGAAGCATAGGAGAGACTCCATCATCGCCCGCTCGCCGTCGAGCCAGCCGCGTTCGGCCGCGGCCTGGATCATCGAGTATTCGCCCGAGACCTGGTAGGCGAAGGTCGGCATGCGGAACGCCTCCTTCACCCGGCGCACGACGTCGAGATAGGGCAGGCCCGGCTTGACCATGACCATGTCGGCGCCCTCGGCGATGTCGAGCGCGACCTCGCGCAGCGCCTCGTCGCCGTTCGCCGGGTCCATCTGGTAGGTGCGCTTGTCGGCGCTGCCGAGCGAGCTCGCCGAGCCGATCGCGTCGCGGAACGGCGCGAAGAAGCACGAGGCGTATTTCGCCGCGTAGGACATGATCCGCACGCGGTCGAACCCGGCCTCGTCGAGCGCCCGGCGCACCGCGCCGACCCGCCCGTCCATCATGTCGCTCGGTGCGATGATGTCGCAGCCGGCCTCGGCCTGGACGATCGCCTGGCGCTGCAGGATCGCCACGGTCTCGTCATTGGCGACATAGAAGTCGCGAATGACGCCGTCATGCCCGTGCGAGGTGAACGGGTCGAGCGCCACGTCGCACAACACGCCGAGCTCCGGCACCGCCTGCTTCAGCGCCGAGACGGCGCGGCAGATCAGATTGTCCGGGTTCACCGCCTCGCTGCCCTCGGCGTCTTTGCGCGCCGGATCGACCGCCGGGAAGACGGCGATCGTCGGAATGCCGAGCGCCGCCGCCTCGCCGGCGGCGTCGACCAGCGAGGCGACCGAATGGCGGTACGCGCCGGGCATCGTCTCGACCGGCAGGCGCTTGTCTTCGTCGTGCACGAAAACCGGCCAGATCAGGTCGCCCGCCGACAGCATGTTCTCGGCGACGAGCTTCCTCGACCAGGGGTCGCGGCGGTTGCGGCGCAGCCGCGAGGTGGGGTAAGCCGGCAGCGGCGGCAGGAAAGACTGGCTCACGATTGGGTTGCCCCCTCTCGCCAAAGGCGTGTTTTGCGGAAAATAAGCGTTTTGTGGAAAATAGGACCGGGCGGCCGGCGAAACAACGCAACGCGCTGCCGCAGCGTTAGGGAGGAGCCGAGTTGGCGAAGTTTGTCATCGCGCCGCATATGCGGCTGCACGAATGGGTCGCGCGCGACAAGGGGTATTTCGACCGCGAGAAGCTCGATTACGAATTCCGCGACCAGCTCGCCTCGCCGACCGGCCGGCTGCACGACCTCGGCAACAAAGTGGGCGCCTATCAGACCTTCGAACGCGGGCGCGATGCGGATGTCAGCTGCGCCTGCCACTGGACGGTCAACGTCGCCGCCTCGACCGGGCACGGCAAGATGTACGCCGACGCCTATTCGGTCGCGCCGTCGGCGATCTTCGTGCCGCCGGAATCGCCGGTGCGCGAGCCGGCCGACCTCGCCGATGTGCCGATCTCGGTCGGCTACCAGTCGGGCAGCCACTATTCGACGATCCAGGCGCTGGAGCAGTATCTGCCGGCCGAGCGGATCAAGCTTTCTTTCGCCGATGGCCTCTTGTTCCGCCGCATGGAATTGCTGATCGACCGCCGGGTGCCGGCGGCGGCGCTGTTCAGCGGGCCGTACTACTTCCTCGAGCAATTGGGCTTTCGCAAGATCATCGACACCACCTTCATGATGGCGTCGATGATCACCGGCGAGCCCGACGCCGACGACATCCGCCGGTATTTCGCCGCGTTACGGACGGCGCAGCACGACATCGACCTGCGGCCCGAGCTCTACACCCACTACTACGCCGAGGAATTTCCGCCGCGCTTCCGCGAGGCAATGGATACGCGCCGCTGGGGCCCCGGCGAGCGCATCGTCTTCGAGCCGTACAGCCGCGAGATGTACGAAGACTCCTTCGCCTGGATCGCCAGCCACGACATCTTCCCCGACGGCGAGATGGGCGCCGGCCGCTATGACGATGCGGTGATGTCGCTGCGCGGGTAGGCCGTGGTGGATAGGTCGTAGGATGGGTTGAGCGGCAGCGAAACCCATCATCCGCGCAGCACAGCGATGGGTTTCGTAGGCTCAACCCATCCTGCGCGGCGCCGTCAGCCGAGCGCGTAATCGTAGCGGATGAAGCCGTTGAACTTGGCGAGCCGGTCGTAGAGCAGGCGGGCGGTCGCGTTGTCTTCCTTGGTCGTCCAGTAGAGGCGCAGGCAATCGCGCTCGCGCGCGGCCTGCGCCACGCGCTCGATCAGCGCCCGGCCGCAGCCGGAGCCGCGCCCCGTCGCGTCGACAAACAGATCCTGCAGATAGCACACTTGCTTCGGCGACCAGGCGTGGTCGTGGAACAGGTAATGCGTGATGCCGATGAGCGGTGCTGCGTCGCCGCCCTGCCGCGCGCCGAAGCCGAAGATCGTCTTGCCGGCCAGCAGCCGCGCCCAGGTATGCTCGTAGATCGAATCGGGCAGCGCCGTCTCGTAGAAATCGAGGTAGCCGCGCCACAATTCGGCCCAGCGCGCCCTGTCTTCCGGGCGCAACGGGGTGACGACGATATCGCTCATGGCATGTCTCCCGCGGCGATGGCAGCATAGCGTCGCGCTCGCGGCCGGGCCGGTTGCCGCGATTTGATCCTACCAGCGGATGGGGGCGCCGATGCTGATCTTTCGCCAGCTGTTCGACCCGCAATCCTCGACCTACACCTATCTGCTGGGCGATGCGGAGAGCCGGGCGGCGGTGCTGATCGATCCCGTCTTCGAGCAGGTGCGCCGCGACGCGGCGCTGGTCGGCGAACTCGGGCTGAAGCTGCTCGCGACGCTCGATACCCATGTCCATGCCGACCATGTTACCGGCGCCTGGCTGCTCAGGGAGCGGCTCGGCAGCAAGATCATGGCGGCGAAGGCGGGCGGCGCGGCCGGCGCCGACCGCTATCTGGTGCAGGACGACGTGATCGCCTTCGGCCGGCGCCGCCTGCTGGTGCGCGCGACGCCCGGCCATACCGGCGGCTGCCTCACCTATGTGCTCGACGACAGCAGCATGGCGTTCACCGGCGATTGCCTGCTGATCCGCGGCAGCGGCCGCACCGATTTCCAGGAAGGCGACCCGGCGGCGATGTTCCGCTCGGTGCGCGAGCAGATTTTCGCGCTGCCGCCCGAGTGTCTGTTGTACCCGGCGCACGACTATCGCGGGTTGACCGTGACCAGCGTTGCCGAGGAGCGCCGCTTCAACCCGCGGCTCGGCGGTGATATCGGGCTCGGCGATTTCGCCGGCTACATGAAGAACCTGCGCCTGGCGCACCCCAAGCTGCTCGACGTCGCGGTGCCGGCGAATTTGCGCTGCGGCCGGCCCGAGGGCGAGGCGGCCGGGCAGGCGACTGACCCGGGGGCCGACCCGCATTGGGCGCATCTGCGCTACAGTTTTGCCGGCGTGTGGGAGATCGACCCGCACGGGCTCGAAGAGCTGCAGGCGCCGGTGCAGGTGCTCGACGTGCGCGAGGAGGACGAGTTCACCGGGCCGCTCGGTCATATCGCCGGGGCGGTGCTGATCCCCTTGGGCGAGCTGGCGGCGCGGGTCGACGAGCTGCGCCGCGACCGTCCGGTGATCGCGGTATGCCGCGCCGGCAGCCGCTCGGCGCAGGCGACGGCGATCCTGCAGCAGGCCGGGTTCGGCGAGATCGCCAATCTCAATGGCGGAATGCTGCGCTGGCGCGCTGAAGGTTACCCGGTCGAGGGCGGCAGCGCCTGATTTTTGCGGGCCGCGGACCGCGCTATTGCATCGGCGCGAAGCCGCCGAGGCTGACCCCGGCCCATAGCGTCACGATCAGGCCGAGCATCACGATCCACAATATGGTCCGCCCGCGTGCCGGCACCGGGATCAAGACCGCTGCCAGCAACAGGCAACCCGTCACCAAAAAGAGGGAGGTCTCGCTCATCTCGCGGCCAGTCCGTACCAAACACGCGCCAGTCTGGCGGAGGCCCGGTTAACATGTGGTGAAGGCGGGGCGCGGTTATTCGCCGGGCTGGAGGCGCTCGCCCGGCATCAGCGGGATGATCGCGGCATCGCGCGGCGCCGGCTCGGGGGCGCGCAGCGGGCGGATTTGCGTCTCGACCTGGCGCGGCTCGGGCAGCGCGTCCTGCGTCCCGTCGAGCTCCAATTCGCTGAACCGCCGCGCCTGCGTCAGCACCCGGCTCTCGAAGCTGCCGACCAGCTCGTTGTAGCGCTTGACCGCGGTGTCGAGCCCGGCGCCGACCCCGGCGACATGGCCGCCCATCGTCATCAGCCGGCGATAGAGCTCGCGCCCGAGCTCGCCGATATGCCGGGCATTCTCGGCGATCTTCTCCTGCCGCCAGCCGACCGCGATCGCCTTGGCGAGCGCGATCAGCGTCGTCGGGGTGACGATCAGCACCCGGTTCTCGATCGCGTCCTCGAACAGCGCCGGGTCGCGCTCGATCGCCGCGGCATAGAAATTCTCGCCGGGGATGAACATCGCGACAAAATCGGGCGTGCAGGGCAGGGCGTCCCAATAGGCCTTGGCCGAGAGCAGCCGCATATGGGTGCGCAGCTGCTTGGCATGGGTCTGGAGATGGGCTTCGCGCGTCTCGTCGTCGCTTGCTTCGACGGCGTCGAGATAGGCCGCCATCGAGGTCTTGGCGTCGACGACGATGCGCCGCTCGCCGGGCAGGCGGATGATGACGTCGGGGCGCAGTCGCCCGTCGTCGCCGGCGATCGTCTCCTCGACGCGGAAATCGACATGAGCCGACATCCCCGACAGCTCCATGACGTTGTGCAGCTGATGCTCGCCCCAGCGGCCGCGGGTCTTCGGCGCGGCCTGCAGCGCGTTGACCAGCTTGCGGGTCTGCGAGCTGGCATCGGCTTGCATCTGGACGAGGCTCGCCATCTCCCGCGACAGCCCGCCATAGGCCTCGGCGCGCGCCTTCTCGATCTCGCCGAGCCCGGTTTTGTAGTCCTCGAGGCTTTTGCTGATCGGCGCGAGCAGCGCGCCGATCTCCTTCTGCCGCGCTTCGAGCGTCGCCGCCGCGCCGTCGCGGTGCTTGGCGAAGACCTCGTTGGCGAGGTTGAGGAACGACGACTGGTTCTTCTGCAGCGCGTCGGCGGCGAGCGACTGCATCCGCGTGTCGATCTCGCTGCGCAGCGCGGTGAGCCCGGCGATCTCGCGCCGGTGGCCGTCCTCGCGCGCCGCGTCCGCGGCTTCGGCGGCGGCGCGTTCGGCGGCCAGCTCGCGCCCGCGCAGCCACCACGCGGCCCCGCCGCCCAGCGCCAGCCCGACGATCAGCATCAACCCGGCGCCGAGCGCTTCCATCATGCTTCTCCCCTGCACCGATCGTAGGGTTAAAACGCGAACCCTACAAGATGTAGCGTTAAGCTAGGGGGCAAGACGGTCGTTGCGTCCTTCGAGGCTCCCTTCGGTCGCACCTCAGGATGAGGAGATGTGAGTGTATTTTCCGCGTCATTCCGGGGCATCGCGCAGCGATGAACCCGGAACCCATGCACACGGACGGCGATTAGCGCGCGTCGACGCCGCGGGGACTTCAGACAGGATCGTGTCCATGGGTTCCGGGCTCGGCCCTGCGGGCCGCCCCGGAATGACGAAGGTGATTTTGAGTCAGGCTTTGCGGAGCCCGCGAAAGCGAGGCCGCGAAGGACGCACAAACCCCGGCCCAATGCGCTAATCTCCCGCGATGGACTTCGACCTCACCGACGATCAGCGCGCCTTTCAGGAATCGGCGCGGCAGTTCGCGCTCTCCGAATGGCTGCCGCACGCGCCGGGCTGGGACGCGCGCGAGGAGTTTCCGGTCGCGGCCTTGCGTGCCGCGGCGGCGCTCGGCTTTGCCGGCATCTACGTCAAGGACGAGTTCGGCGGCAGCGGCCTTACCCGGCTCGACGCGGCGCTGATTTTCGAGGAGTTGGCGGCCGCCTGCGCCTCGACCGCGGCGTATCTGTCGATCCACAACATGGCGGCGTGGATGATCGACCGCTTCGGCACGGCGGAGCAGCGCGCCCGCTTCCTGCCGAAGCTGATGACGATGGAGCATTTCGCCAGCTATTGCCTGACCGAGCCGGGCAGCGGGTCGGACGCGGCGGCGCTGCGCACGACGGCGCGACGCGATGGCGGAGACTACGTGCTCAACGGCTCGAAGGCGTTCATCTCGGGCGGCGGGTCGAGCGACATCTACGTCGCGATGGTGCGCACCGGCGAGAGCGGCGCCAGGGGAATCTCCTGCCTCGTCGTCGAGAAGGACGCGAAGGGCCTCGGCTTTGGCAAGAAGGAGGAAAAACTCGGCTGGCACTCGCAGCCGACCCGCGCGGTGTTGTTCGACGATTGCCGCGTGCCGATCGCCAATCGCATTGGCGAGGAAGGCGAGGGGTTCGCGATCGCGATGATGGGGCTCGACGGCGGCCGGCTCAATATCGGCGCCTGCTCGCTCGGCGGCGCCCGTTCCGCATTCGAGGCGGCGCGCGGCTATATGCTGGAGCGCCGCCAGTTCGGCCAGCGCCTCGCCGACTTCCAGGCGCTGCAGTTCAAGCTGGCCGACATGGCGAGCGAACTCGACGCCGCGCGACTCCTCTTATGGCGTGCCGCGGCGAGCCTCGACAAAGGCGATCCCGCCGCAACCTTGCATTGCGCGATGGCAAAGCGCCTCGCCACCGATGCCGGCTTCCACGTCACCAACGAGGCGCTGCAACTGCACGGCGGCTACGGCTACCTCAAGGATTTTCCGATCGAGCGCTACCTGCGCGATCTGCGCGTCCACCAGATTCTCGAAGGCACCAACGAGATCATGCGCGTTATCATCGCACGGCACTTGCTGCGCCAATAAGTTGCGGGCGCCTACCCTGGCGTTTGCGCGAATGGCGTGCCAGGATGCGCCAGCTAACGATAATTTGAAGGGGAGCGAGATGATCCGGAAGCGGCTTGGCGGGCTACTGGCGGCGGCGCT
>DASZLY010000502.1:0-1797 GCA_035552135.1 Allostellaceae bacterium
ACCTTGAGGTCCCAGGCGGTGCGCCAGCGCTCCTCGGTCACCGCGTCGAGATTGCCGCCGGGGATCGCCCCGGCATTGTTGACGAGAATGTCGATATCGGTGCACTCGGCCGCCAGCCGGTCGACATTCCTGCCGTCGCCGAGATCGAGCGCGAAGACGCGCACCCCGACATTGTATTTTCCGGCGATCTCGCCCCGCGCCTTGTCGAGATCGGCCGCGGTGCGCGACACCAGCGCGACGTCGCAGCCTTCCTCGGCCAGCATGTCGGCGCAGGCCCGCCCGATGCCCTTCGACGCGCCGGTGACCAGCGCCTTCTTGCCTCTGAGCCCCAGTTCCATATGTGCCTCTTCAGTTCGTGGTCATTGCGAGGAGCCGAAGGCGACGCGGCAAAGGAGTTTCCAACGGGTCGAGATTGCTCCGCTGCGCTCGCAATGACGGGTGCGGTAAGTCCCTGCCCGCGAGATTGCTTCGTCACGCCGCTCGTCGCAATGATTCGTGTGGCGTTTCTTGCCGGCTCCCGGCGGTTTTGCCAAAGTAGCCGCATGCCACAGACCAGCGGCGCTGCCGCCCTCAAACGCCTGCTCGCCGCGTCGAAGCGTGCCGTCGTCTTCACCGGCGCCGGCATCTCGACCGAAAGCGGCATTCCCGATTTCCGCAGCCCCGGCGGCATCTGGACGCAGATGGCGCCCATTTATTTCGACGAGTTCGTGGCCTCGCAGGAAGCGCGCAACGAGACCTGGCGCCGGCGCTTTGCGATGGAGGATATCTTCCGCGCCGCCGAGCCCAACCGCGGCCACCGCGCGGTCGACGCCCTGGTGCGCCGCGGCGCGGTGTCGGCGGTCATCACCCAGAACATCGACGGGCTGCACGAAGCCTCGGGGATTCCCCGCGACAAGATCATCGAGCTGCACGGCAACACGACCTACGCGACCTGCCTCGATTGCGGCCAGCGCCATGAGATCGCCGATCTGCGCGCGCTCTTCGAGCGCGACGGCGCGGTGCCGCCTTGCGACAAATGCCTCGGCCACGTCAAGACCGCGACCGTGTCGTTCGGCCAGGCGATGCCGGTGCTGGCGATGCGGCGCGCCGAGCAGGAAACACTGGCCGCCGACCTGTTCATCGTGCTCGGCTCGTCGCTGGTGGTCTATCCGGCGGCCGGCTTTCCGCAGCTCGCCAAGGAGAACGGCGCGCGGCTCGTCATCGTCAACCGCGAGGAAACCGGGCTCGACCGCATCGCCGATCTGGTGGTGCGCGAGGCGATCGGCGATACGCTGGGGGCGGCGGTCGGGGTGAACTGACGGAAGGCGGGCGTCCCGCCCGCTTCAGCGTGAAGAAGCGGGCGGACGCCCGCGGTCCATTGGGAGGAAAAGCCATGCGGCTCGAAGGCAAGGTCGCGCTGATCACCGGCGCCGCGTCCGGCATGGGCGCCAGCATGGCGCGCATCTTCGCACGCGAGGGGGCCAAAGTCGTCGTCGCCGACCAGCTCGACGATGACGGGCGGAAGGTCGCCGCCGGGATCGTCGCCGCCAACGGCGCGGCGCGCTTTCACCACCTCGACGTCACCGACGAAGCGAACTGGAAGGATGCCGTCGCCAAGACGGCCGGTGAATTCGGCAAGCTCGACATCCTGGTCAACAATGCGGGGATCAGCGGCAGCGCGGTCGAGGACCTCTACGATACCGAGGCCTGGGACAAGATCATGGGCGTCAACGCGCGCGGCGCGTTTCTGGGCATGATATACGCGATCCCCGAGATGCGGAAAATCGGCGGTGGGGCGATCGTCAACATCTCGTCGAT